>DATKVG010000033.1:0-58891 GCA_035530195.1 Bathyarchaeia archaeon
CGAGCGGCCCATGCGTCCGTCCGTTTATGTCCGCAGCGTCTCCGGCGACGTCGAAATCAACGTTTGGGCTAGCGCCGTGGAACTCAAGTCGGTGAGTGGCGGCGTCTCGTTTTCAGGCGCCGCCGAAACCTTCGATGCCCAAACCGTCAGCGGAAATATCCAGTGCGCCGGCGCCCACTCCGCCGATGTCCGCACGATTAGCGGCGATATCGAGGTGGCCAACGCCGATTCCGTAAAAGCCCGTTCCACGAGCGGCGACTTTATCGGTTCAAACATCGGCCGCAATGCCGAAGCCTCCTCCATCAGCGGCGACGTCGAGATGGGCGTGGCCTCCATAAACAGAGTTTCCGCCCGAACGGTCTCGGGCCACATTGGGCTGGAAGGACCTTTGGCGCCCGCGGGCCGGGTGACCGCGTCCACCCAATCCGGTGAAGTCGAGGTGGGTTTCCCGCCCGAAGTGTCCGCCGAGTTTGACATAAACACCGTCTCCGGCGACGTCAGGACCGGATTCGGCTTCAAATCCAGCGGAGTCAACCACAGCCTCGACTTCGCACTCGGAAGCGGCGACGGCTACGTCCGCATCTCGACCACGTCCGGGAACATCTCGATCAACAGACTCTGACCCACGCCCTCGATACGCGCACGTGGGCGTGCGCGCACACGGGCGTGCGGCACCGTGCAGGCTGGGGACCCTCCCAATGTAACCGGCCTGCACCGCCCGTTTTCCGCTTAATTCGCCGCGCCTATTTCTTTCGCTGGCTCAGCACCGCTTGACGGCTTCCACGTCTCGGAAATCGCACACTTGCTCGAAAACACCCCCGATGCGTTTCATTTCGGCGCGGGGCGCACTTCACGGGCCTGTTTCAGTTCGGCAATCGCTTCCGCATGCCGCTCCCGCCAGTACGCCAATTGTTCTTCCTTGGTCTTGCCCTTTAACGTTTCGTGAATCCGCAACGCGCCCCGATGCATCATCTCGACGCAGTCAAACGTTTTCCTCTTCGTCGTCATAGAAAACCACCTCTTGCGGCGTATGGATCGCTATCGGCGGGAACCCATGCGCCAAGTTGACTCCATTATACAACGGAATCCTCCGGAAGTTGACAATGTGCCTAAAGTTCCAACTCACAATCGCCGGACAGCCGGATGCCGTGGCCACGGCTACATGGAGTGCGTCCGCGTCCCACCGAGGCCCCACGATATGCGCATCCAGATACGCCGCCTGGAGTTCAATCGCCGCGTCATCAATCTCCGCCACCTCAACGTATGGTCCCAACTCGCGGAAAAAGACGCGCACCGATTCCGGTGCGTCCCCCAGTTCATCGGAGACGGCCGAAGAAATCACCAGACGGAATTCGCCCGACCGGACCATGTCAAAGAAAGTGTGGCTCGCTTCTTGGAACTCCGCATCGAACGCACCGCCGAACACCGAAGTATCCACGTATACGCGCATCGGCCTTCCCTTCAGTTCATCCTTCATTCTTCCTATCCGCAAGGGCCTTTTCGGGCTTCCGCCCTTCTCGGCCCTTCCTGCCTTCCGCTCCGCCTGCATTGTGAGCGCGGTGCAGGCTGGGGACCCTCGCAAATGTAACCGGCCTGCACCGCCCGTTCTTGGCTTAATTCGCCGTGCCTATTTCTTCCGCTGGCCCAGGAGCCACTTGATGGCTTCCTTTTCCTCGTAGGCTTTGTCCCACGAGTTGTGCCCGATGGCGGCGTATTCGGTGTACTTGACGTCACCGCCGGCTTTTTTCACGGCTTCGACCATCTCGCGGGACTTCTCGGGCTTCACGGTCGTGTCATCGGCGCCGTGGAACGCCCAGATTGGAACCCGCGCCAGCCTTTCGGCATCCTTGACTTTGCCGCCGCCGCAGATGGGCATGATGGCGGCAAACGTTTTGACTTTCTCGGCACCGTACTGCCATGCCGCGTACCCGCCCATCGACAGTCCCGTCAGGTAGATTCGGTCGTCGTCGACGGAATAGTCTTTTTGGGTGTCGTGGAGGGAGGTATCGATGTCCTTGACGGCCTTCATCCATGTAGTTTTATCCGGGCATTGAGGCATTACCACCAGGCACGGGAACCGGTCGGGATGCAGCCGGATCCCCCGGCCAATCCCCACTTCGGTCTGTGCCAGCCCGTCACTGCCCCGCTCGCCCATCCCGTGCAGGAACACCACCAGCGGCCACCGCTGGTCCGGCCTGTATTCCCGCGGGACATACAGAACATAGTGCCGGGGGGTGCCGTTTATCACCATGGTTTTGTTCAGGAAGCCTGTAGGGACAGCCTGACGCTCCATCTTGCCTGAAATCCTTTGAGTATGCGGGCCGCCGTAGGCGTTTCCAGCCGCTGCGACCACTAACAAAACTGCCGCGAACATTACACAAAACCGCATGCGCTTGCCCTTTCATAGTAAGCCCGGGGGGATAATACCATAGCAGGCAAAGGCCAACAACCGGTTCTCGCCGCCAGAGGAGAAGAAACAAAGCGAGCCCGATTAACTGCACAATCAGGCCCGCGAGAGAGGCTGAACCTAAGGCGGCTTCTTAGCCACCTTAGGCTTAATCTTCAATATTGTCGCCGGAATGTTGCTGTTTGCGGCGCCGTTTGCGCTCTTTGAGGGCGTTGGCCTTGTAAAACAGCGCCGGCTCGATGATGGGTTCGTGCAGCCCCTGCGTCTCGACTTCCCCGTACGTGACCCGCCCCCGGTACGTGCGGTTCGAAAGAATGATGGCTACGGCCTGCCTGGACCACTTGTTCCCTTTTCGCGTGTACACGCTTCGGGAATGAAGGTAGGACACGACCTTGCCGGTGCTCCGGTGGCGCAAGTATTCCCTGAAAATCATCCGCACCACCTCGGCTTCGCGGTCGTCTACCACCAGCGGTTTCTCGCCCTCCTTGCCGCGCCGGTACCCATAGGGCGCCGGGCCCGTCCCATAACGCCCCTGCTGGACGGCGCTCAACTGGCCCCGCTTTACCTTGGCCCCGTGGGTCAGCCGCTGGGTCGAATCCAATTGCTCGGTTTCAGGCCTCTCGATTACGGTCATGGTCGCTTGTCCGTTTGACATAAGTGCATCCACCCCTCTAGCTCAAATTCCCACATGACTATCCCGCAAACAAAATCCACATCCTGTAAAACTTTACACAAAAATCAAAATTGCAGAACCCATGAATCCAGAAACTAGCGCCCAGAATGGCAGGTCTCCCCGCCCGTACTCTTTCTCAGAATGCACAGCCTTTGAACGGAGTTTACGGCAATTCTCTCAAAATGTCAATAGTTTTCCACAGATAAAATATCAACAACCAAGAGAATTATGCGCCCCCTATGGAAAACACGGCCACCCCTGCCACCGGGATGGCCGCGCTTGATATGCTTGGTTTAACTTTACTTGGCGGCTTTTCTAGGCTGTTTGGCCATAGCCGTCAAGGAGGCGGGAGTTTCCCCGTACGGAGTGGCATCGATGGCTAAGCTGGCTTCGGCGATAGCGATAACTTCCTTGCGGGACATGCCGGCCGACTTGGCTTCCGCCACCACTTCGTGCAGCCGTCCGATAATGCGCCTGCGGCATTCTTCGCCACACTTCGATTCAATGTTCTTGTTGACGAATACGCCCATCCCGCGGCGCGTATACAACAGTCCCATTACTTCGAGATCCCGATACGCCTTGGCGACCGTGTTGGGATTGACGCCGAGACGTTCGGAAAGTTCACGTACCGACGGAAGCTGGTCTCCCGGCTTCAGCCGGCCAGAGGCGATGGCGAACTGTACGTGATTCTCGATCTGTACGTAGACGGCCACGCTGCTGTGAATGTCGATGCTGGGGATCATTAATTTCCTCCTTGTTACGGTTACTTCAACTGCTTCGATACAATTGCGTTCAATCGGGCATAGAGCCCGGCTGCCCGCACCACATCTGCGCCGCCGTTTTACGGCGCAGTAATTACCGGCGTAATTTTATCCGAGCACGTGTATTGTGTATGATGAATCTCATTACAAGACAGGGCCCGGTAAGGCAGTGCCCGTGTTAACGCGCGCGGCACAAAACCAGGAAGCAATGTGGATGTGACCCTGAACTTTCAACTTCAAGAACCAGCAAACTTGAGGGTAGTGTACATGAACGGTAAGTCAAATATCAAGCAGGCAATGACGCTTTTTGAATCCTGCTGTCCTGACTTGTTCAGCAGCGGGTTGGTCTGGTAGGACAAGCGCCAACCCTGACCGTACCATCAGACAGGAGTATCCCGTGAACACTTCGAGATGGTTGATCGCCTTGGCGCTGTTTCTCGTCACCGCGATTCCCGCTGCCGCCGCTCTTTCGACAAACACCGCAAATGGCGCAATCCATGTGGATCTCACCGATGTGCTTGGTCACGACCTGCCCGGCCGGGTAAACCTGCACTGTGTGGGAAAAGACCCAATTGTGCTGGAAATTCCTCAAGGCCACCTGAAAACAAACGTCCCACCCGCTGATTACAAAGCCTACATTTACATTTATGTGTTGGGCGTTCCCGTGCTGACAGATGTGAAGAATGCGAAAGTCCAATCCGGCGCCACCGAGTTCATTCTGGTGAATCTGGTCGAAGGAAGCGGGCAAAGGCCCCTGTTCGATTTTGATCAGGACTGCGATTTCGCCCTGGATCGCGTTGAAGTGGCCGAAGGCACCGATCCCGCCGATGCCTCGAGCATTCCGGGAAAGCCGGCGTTGCCATTCGAAGATCGCGTGCTCGCCAAGGAGGAAAAATGGTACCGGGGCGAGTTGCACTGCCACTCTTCCTACGGCGGCGGAAAGGAATCGGTGGGGAAGCTTGTGGCGCGCGCGGAAAAGCTGAACCTCGATTTCCTGGCGATAACCGACCGAAACACTCTTGCGGCCAGTCAGGACGCCGGGTTCAAGTCGAAGTCGGTCGTATTGATCCCCGCCATGGAATGGGGCAGCGATGACCGGGGCGTCGCGCTGCTTTACGGGCCACGGACGTTTCCCGAATTCGTCGACAGCACCCCGCAGGCGCAGGCGCTGGTCGATCTGGTGCAGGCGCAGGGTGGATTTTTTGCCGTGGCCCACCCGTGTTTTCCGGGCAAACCGTGGCAGTGGGGGCTTTCCTATGTAAACGGCATCGAGGTATGGTGCCGCGACTGGGCATCGGTGCCGCCGTTATCGATCGATCAGTTGAGCGAAGACCTCGGCGAGCGCAGGGATGGCAAGCTGGTTCATTCCGTGGCGTATGCGGCGGCATCGGCGGTTGTGCGCGGCGAACCCAACCAGCTCTCGGCGAACGGCCAGGCCTCCGTGTTTTACGACGCGGAACTTGTCCGCGGCCTGAAAGCCGCCGCGATTGGCGGCAGCGGCAGCGCCAGCCCCTCGGTACCCCTGGCCTCGCCCGTAACGTACGTCTACGCGCCGGAGAAATCCGTACGGGGCATCCTCGATGGGTTGCGGCGCGGCCGGACGTACGTGTCGGCCGGCCTCAAAGGGCCGCGGATGCAGTTTTCCGCCGATATTCTCAGTGACAAAAAGATGGACGTAGGCGTCGGCGGAACCGTCCCCATCGGCGTGCCCACCACGTTTGAAGCCGCCGTCGACGGCGCGGAGGGAAAAGAGATTCAAATCCTGCTCAACGGCCGGCCGCTCATCTCAAAGATAATCGAAAGCAACGGGTTTGCGATCCGGTTTGAAGATACGCCGGCCACCTATGCCGTATACCGGGCCCGCGTCGTCGGGAAGCCGCAGGAAATCCGGTTTGGAAACCTGGAAGTTTTCGCCATGACCAGCCCCATCTACGCCCAGGAAGTGGAAGTCGACGACCCCAGGATCAAGGAATCCAAAGAGCAGACCAAAAAGAAACTGATGCAGTCCGCGCCGGAGGTGCAACTGCCCCAATCGCCTGGCCCCGGCGAAATCAAACCCAATTGGAAGTTCTAGCAGACCGGCTCCTGCGGCGCGGCGGCCATTCGTTTGCGCACGTCGTCGATCACGGCATCGAGGATTTGGTCGAGCGACGTTTTGGGCTGATACCCGATGGCGTTCTTGATCTTATCGAGGCTGGGGGCGCGATGGCGCATGTCTTCGTAACCGGGCCCATATACCTGGTCGTACGGGATGTAGGCAATTTTTGATGCGCTGCCCGTGCGCTCGATCACGCGCCGCGCCAGGTCTTCCATTGTCACGCTCTCGGTGGTGCCGATGTTGAACACCTCGCCGCTCAGGTCGGGTCGTGCCATCAGGCCTTTCAGCGCGGGCACCACGTCGCCAACGTATGCAAAACACCGCGTCTGTTTGCCGTCGCCATACACCGTAAGCGGCTCATTGCGCACAGCCTGGCTCACAAACCGCGGGATCACCATCCCGTACCGGCCCGTTTGCCGGGGCCCGACCGTGTTGAACAGCCGCACAATGATCACGGGGTGCCGCTTCTCGTACCAATAGGCCAGCGCCAAAAACTCGTCGATGGCTTTCGAGGCGGCGTAACACCACCGGGTGCGCGTCGTCGGGCCAATCACGGCGTCGTCGCCTTCATGAAACACTTTGCGCATCCCTTTGCCGTACACCTCGCTCGTGGAGGTGATCAGCAGGTTGCGCCGGTACCGGCACGTTTCTTCGAGGACGGTTTCCGTGCCCCGAATGTTGTTGACAATAGTCCGGATGGGTTCGTTGACGACCAGTTGCACCCCGACCGTCGCCGCAAGATGGTAGACCACGTCGACCTCGCGCACCAGGTCTCGCACAATCTGCTGGTTCAAGGTCGAGTCGATGACGCACGTCAGGCCCTTGATATACTCGATGTTCTCAAACCGGCCCGTGCTCAGGTCGTCCAATACGAAAACCTGGTCACCCTGGGCAATTAGCGCCTCGCATAGATGCGATCCGATGAAACCCGCCCCGCCCGTTACGAGTGCTTTCATTCCGTTCACTCCGGTTTGGGAAAAAACAACTGCAAGCCGCAAAAAGTATACGGCGGATGATAAGGCGGTTCAAACGGCCCCATTGGGACGCCCCCCGGCAGTTGTGGGGGGTGTCCCACTCTTGACCGGCAAGTCTGGCATCTGAAAAAAGGGGACACCCCCCACAACTGCCGGGGGGCGTCCCAACGCGCCTACTCGACATCGAGCCCGTATTTCTGCAGCCGGTACCGGAACGATCGCGGGCTGAGCCCAAGCAGTTCCGCGGCTTTCTTCTGGGAAAACCGGCCCCGCTGCAGCGCCTGCTTGATGAGGTTGACTTCCAACTCGGAAACCACGAACTCCAAGTCGAGGCCGCCCGGCGGCAACGTCGCGATATCCGTGCACGGGCCTGCCACAAAATTGGCGACTTCCGGCGGCAGATCCTGCACGTCCACCACGGACCCGTTGCACAGCGCCACCGCCCGCTCGAGCACGTTTTCCAACTCCCGAATGTTTCCCGCCCACGTAAACGCGCGCAGCGCGTCCGTGGCTTCCTGTGTTATGGTCAATTCCTGCAGGCCCATTCGCCTCGCGTGGCCGGCGACAAAGTGACGCGCCAACAGCGGGATGTCGGCCACGCGCTCGCGCAACGGCGGCACGACGATGGGGATCACGTTGAGCCGGTAATACAGGTCCTTGCGGAACAGATTTTGCTGGACCATCTTCTCGAGGTCTCTGTTCGTGGCAGAGATAATCCGCACGTTGACCGGCACTTCGCTCACCCCCCCCACCGGCATCACCCTGCTGTTGTCCAGCACCCGCAACAGTTTCACCTGCAGCGGCATCGGCATCTCGCCGATCTCGTCGAGAAACAGCGTCCCGCCGTCCGCCACGACCATCAGGCCTTCCTTGTCTTCGACGGCGCCCGTGAACGATCCCTTCTTGTGGCCGAACAGCTCGCTCTCGAGGAGGTTTTCAGGAATCCCGCCGCAGTTGATCGCCACGAAAGGCTTGCCCGCCCGGTCGCTGAGCTGGTGAATGGCGCGCGCCACCAACTCCTTGCCGGTGCCGCTCTCGCCGTGTATGGCCACGGTGCTTGGGAGCGACGCCACCCGGCGAATCATCCCCATGACGTTCTGGATGGCCGGGCTTTTGCCGATGATGTTGTCGATCTTGCCGCGGGCCGCCTGGTCTTTGCGTAACGCCATGTTCTCGCGTAGCAGGTTACGCTGGTCGATCGCCCGTTTCACCAGCAGCCGCATCTCATCGTTGGTGAACGGCTTCATGATGTAATCGGCCGCGCCGCGTTTCATGGCTTCGATGGCCGTTTCCACCGACGCATGCGCCGTGATCATGATGGCGGGTGTGATCGGATTGTTTTCCTTCATCCAGGAGAGCAGTTCCATGCCGGCGGTGCGGTTGGCGCCCATCCGCAGATCCGTAACCACCACGTCAAACGCCTTTTCCCGCAGCAGGTCGCGGGCCCCGTCGACGGTTCCCGCGCACAACACTTCATAGCCCGCGTTTGTCAAGACGATCTCGAGCAGTTCACGCATGCTGGCTTCGTCATCGACCACAAGGATACGGTGCTGAACCGCCATCGGTTACTCCTTCCCCTGGCCGACGGGCAGCCGCACCGTCATGGTCGCCCCGCCCCCTTCGCGGGAAGACGCGCGGATGGTCCCGTCGTGTGCCGTAATGATGCGCAGGCAGATGGCAAGCCCCATTCCGACACCCTTTTCCCGTTCCGTGTAGAACGGTTCAAAGATTTTCGATATCTTGTGCGGTTCGATTCCCGGCCCTTCATCGTCAAAGCTGATTTCGTAAGAGTTTCCGCTCGCCTTTATCCGGATGCACAACGTCCCGCGCCCGCGCATCGCCTGGATCCCGTTCTCGCCCAGGTTGACGAATACGCGCTTTATCTGCGATCGGTCTCCCGAGATTGCGCAGGCCGCATCAGGCAGGTCCGTCGATATCGTCAACTGGCCGGAGTCGTTGTGCTCGCGCGCCAGCAGGTCTTTCACTTCGGCCGCGAGTTGGCGCAGGTCAAACACCTCGCGTTTCAGCGTCGGGTTGCGGGCGAAATTCAAGAACCCCGTCACAATCTGGTTGAGATGATCGGATTCGCGGATGGCGATTGTCGTCAGGCGTTCGACAAGCTGGACCGAATGGATGTTTGCAGGAAGTTCGTCCAACGCCCCACGGATGGCGGCCACCGGATTTCTGATTTCGTGCGCGAGGCCCGCCGCCAATTCGCCGACCGCCGCAAGCCGGTCCTGGCTCTGCAATTCCTGACGCAGCCGCGCCATCTCGGTCAGGTCCGTAAACGACACGATAATGCCGCCAAGCCCGTCAGACGGTTCCGCGATCTGGCTCGTCGTCAGCCCAAGCAATTTGGTGTGGCCGTTGCCCGTTTTCACCTGGAATTCATAACTGATGAAGTCCCGCCGAAGCCGCAGCGCCGTCAGGATCGGGCATTCGCCGCCGGAAACCGGCGCCAGAAACTGCTGGACGGGTTTCCCCGGCAGCGAGCCGTTCGGCACGTCGAGTATCTCGTGACCCATCTTGTTCAACACCGTCATAATGCCGTTCCGGTCCACCATCAGGAACCCGTTGTTCATGTTGTCCAGGATACGGCGTTGAAACTGCTCCATCCGGTTGATCCGCTGATTCCAATACCCGCTGATGAACGCGGTCAGGTAGAAAGCCAGCCCTTGGATCAAGAACCGGTACCACAGTTCGATCCACTGGTCGGCCGTGTGCGGAACCGGCAGTGGCGGCATCACCGCCTGCAGAAACATGAACAGCGAAGCCAGCGTCGCAAAAAGGAAACCCTGCGCCAAGCCCAACAGCAGGCCCGCCTCCAGGATCACGATTACCATCAGAAACGCGAACTGGCTTCGGATGCCCCCCGTAAAACTGATGGTCGCGGCCACCACGCTGAGGTCTACGAGCATTTGTGTCCAGGTCAGCAGGGGGTGAACATGGCTGGACCGCCTCAGCGACAAAAGACACAGGATGCTGGTGACCGCGGCAAAGCTGAACAGCGCCAGCAACAGCAGCCCCACCCCCTGGTACGTCCCCAGCCGATAAATGCCCGCGCCCGCCAAGCCCAGCACCACAACCCGGGCCGTTCCCGCTATGTAAAGCCACGCGTGCGGCCCCTGGTAACGAAGAGGTTTTAGGCGTTCGGTGCTTTCGTGGTTCACGACCCTTTTTCCATCAGGTGCACGAGGCCTTCGGGGTTGCTGCTCCGTTTGATCGCCATATCGGTCGAGATCACACCGCGCCGGACCAACCGGTACAGCGACTGATTCATCGTCATCATTCCTTCCCCGGTCCCTATTTCGATCATCGACGGGATCTGCTCGAGTTTTTGCGACCGAATCAGCGCCCGGATCGCCGGGTTCGGTATCATGATTTCCAAACTCAGCACTCGGCCGCTCCCGTCCACCCGCGGCAGCAATTGCTGGACAAGTACCCCCTCCAGCACAAACGAAAGCTGCGTGCGGATCTGATCCTGCTGGGTCGAGGGAAACACGTCCACGATCCGGTTCACCGTCTGCAGAGCGTCGTTTGTGTGCAGGGTTGCGAAGACCAAGTGGCCCGTTTCCGCCACCGTCAGCGCCGCCTGGATGGTTTCCGTGTCGCGCATTTCGCCGATCAGAATCACGTCGGGGTCCTGGCGCAACACCCGCTTCAGCGAGGCCGCGAACGATTTGGTGTCGGCATGGACTTCGCGCTGGTTGATAACGGACTTGTTGTGGTGGTGCAGAAATTCTATGGGGTCTTCTATCGTGATAATGTGGACACTGCGCTCGCGGTTGATCCGATCGATAATGGATGCAAGCGTGGTGGATTTGCCGCTGCCCGTCGGCCCGCAAACCAGCACAAGGCCCACGGGCCGGTAGGCGAAATCAGCCACCACTCGCGGCAATCCCAATTCGTCAAACGACAGGATCGTGAATGGAATTGCCCGAAACGCACCTACTACCGACCCGCGATCCCGGTAGACGTTGAGACGGAACCGGCTCAATCCCTCGATTCCAAACGATAGGTCGCATTCCTTTTCTTTTTCAAATTCCGCAACCTGTTCTTCGTTCATCACACTGTATATGAGTTCCTGTGATGTGTCCGGCCGCAACGGCTCGTAACCCTGGAGCGATATCAGTTCGCCATGGAGCCGGATTATCGGCGGCGATCCAACAACAATATGAAGGTCGCTCGCTCCTTCTTCGATGGTCTTGGTCAACAGTTCCTTGACATTAAGATTCATGGTCGATCCCTTCTCCCGGCTGCGTTCCTCGCGGCGCCGGTTAAACGTGTACTAGTCGGCCGTCGTGTGTTCCAGAACCTGCTCGATCGTCGTTATGCCGCGGGCCGCTTTTGAAAGGGCGTTCTGCCTTAGGGTCCTCATGCCCGCCTGCACGGCCGCCACCTTGATCTGATTTCCCGATGCCCGGATCATCACCAGATCCTGTATGGCAGGATAGTTGGGCATCGCCTCGATCACGGCGGTACGGCCTTTATAACCCGTATTGTTGCACTTGCTGCACCCTGCGCCCCGTACGAACTCCGCCGGGCCCCCGTCGTCTTCCGAGGGCACATACTGCACCCGCTCCAGCACGTCTTGTGGCACTCGCACCGGCTCTTTGCAGTGCGGGCAAACCCGCTTGAGCAACCGCTGGGCCGCCGCAAGCGCCACCGACGACTGCACCAGAAACGGCTCGACCCCCATGTCGATCAGGCGTGGAAACACGCCCGACGCGTCGTTCGTGTGCAACGTGCTCAGCACCAGGTGGCCCGTCAACGCCGCCTTCACCGCCACGTCCGCCGTCTCATGATCGCGGATCTCGCCCACCATCACCACGTCCGGGTCCTGTCGCAGGATCTGGCGCAGCGCCTCCGCGAACGTCAGGCCTATCGAGGCGTGCACCTGAACCTGGTTCACGCCGAACAGCTCGTATTCGATCGGGTCTTCCACGGTGACGATGTTGCGATCGATGCTGTTCAGTTTGTGCAACGCGCTATACAGCGTCGTGGTTTTTCCGCTTCCCGTCGGGCCGGTCATGAGGATCATGCCGTGCGGTAGTTTCAAGGCTTCCTGGAACGCGGACACGGGCTGCTTCTCGAACCCGAGCTTCTCGATGTCCAGGGTCAGGCTGCTTTTGTCGAGCACGCGCATCACCACCTTCTCGCCGTACTTGCACGGCAAGTAGGCGACGCGGAAGTCGATGTCCCGATTGCTGTAGCGAATCCGGAACCGGCCATCCTGCGGAAGCCGGTGCTCGTCGATCCGGCACCCGCTGAGGATTTTGAGACGCGCTATCAGGTTGGGCTGAAGGTTTTTGGGAGGGGCCTTTGCCTCCTGCAGCGACCCGTCCACGCGATATCGAAGCCGCACGATCTTTTCGAACGGTTCCAGGTGGATGTCGCTGGCGCCGGACTCCAGCGCGTTATACAGCACTAAGTTTACCAGCCGTTTCACCGGCTCGTCTTCCGCTCCGTTCTCCAGTTCGGAGACGTCGATAATTTCTTCCTCTTCCCGGATGACATTGAGTTCGGCGTTGTGCATCGGGTTTCTTACGAGTTCGTCGTACAGATCCTGCGCTTTGCCCCCGCCATAGTTTTTCTCAATGGCCGCTTGGATCTCCGACTCGACCGCGACCACCGGCTCGATATCGTAGCTGGTCAGCATGTGCAGGTCGTCCAGCGCCATGATGTTCAGTGGGTTGGACATCGCCAGCGTCAGCACGTCGCCCGTGATTGATATCGGCAGCATGATGTGCTGCCGCGCCAGCGTCTCCGGGACTTCTGCCAGGACTTCCTTCGGGATGTTGTAATTGGCGACGCGGATGTGCGGGATTCCAAGCTGCTCGCTCAGCGTGACCACCAGGTCTTCCTCGCTCAGGTAGCCTTTTTCCACGAGGATCCGGGGCAGCGTCTGGCCCGTCGCCCGTTGGACCGAAATGCACTCTCGCAATTGCTCTTCCGTGACCAGACCCTGCTCAAGCAGCATGTCGGGCAGCCGGCGTTTGGACATCTTTGGCGCCAAAATGTTACCTCCTGCTGAATCCCGTCTCGCGGCCGCCTCTACGTCAGGCTGCCTCGTCAAACCCTAGATGATTTAAAATCTCGCCCGCCATCTCCGACGACACCGGCTTCTTTTCCAGCTCGGCAAAGGCCTGGATCTTACGCAGCGCGCCCAGCATCTTGCGAATGTCCATCGACACCCGTGTCGCCACCAGCGACAACACCTCCTCGTTCACCGCTGCGCCCGATTCCGCCGCCCGGCGCAAAATCGCCACGCGCGTCTCAAATTCCGGCGGTTTCAAGTTCACCACAATCCCGCCGGCAAATCGCGATACAAGCCGGTTTTCCAGCATGCCCAGCCGATCCGGCGGTTTGTCACCTGCAATGATAATCTGACGCCCTTCCTGCTGCAAGACGTTGAAAATGTGGAAAAACTCCTCCTGCGCCTCCACACGCCCGCCCAAAAACTGAATATCATCCAGGATCAGAACGTCCCAATGGCAATAGTTGTCTCGAAAAACTTTGACGGCCCCCTCGCTCTGCGCTTCCAAGAGGCGCGTCGCAAACCGGCTCGCCGATACACACCCCACCCGCGCTTCCGGGCTCGCGGTCACAATGGCGTTGCCCGTCGCGTGGATCAAGTGCGTCTTGCCCAGGCCCACCTCCCCGTAAATGAACAGCGGGTTGTAGTCGCCACCCGGACGCTCCGCGACCGCCCGGCAAATCTTGTGCGTGAACGCGTTTGCCGCGCCCACCAGGAAACGATCGAACGTGTATTCTTCCAAAAGGCGATCCGAACTCAGGCCTGCCGCAACACGCTGATCGGCCTCCTCCCGCAATTCCGGGTCTTGGAGGACTTCCAGGCCTCTCCGCTTATTCGCAGCGGGAGGGCTCCCGGCCCCGTGACGCAGCCGCTTGGCCTTTTCCTGATCCCGCATCTCGAGATCCAGCCGGTTTGAACGCGCCACGGCAACACTCTCGTTTTCGCGGAGCACATCGCGTACCGCATCCCGTACCGCGTCGCCTAAACCGCCTGCATCCGGACCGCTGGAGGGCGCGCTCGCCGCGCCCAACTGCTTCACAAGCGGGCCCAACGCGTCCTGTAACGCCCCCGCCAATCCGTCCCGCAGGCTCGTAACCAGGTCCTGCGTGACCGCCGGTCCCGGCCCATGACCCGCCGGTTTGATTTGGCCGGCGCCTGCAGCCCGCGGTTCAGAGGCTCCCGCCGACTTTATCGCCTGGCTGACCGCCTCGTCGAACGCCGCCTGCGTCGCATCATCCCCGGCAGCCGCCGGTGGAGGCGTTTTCGGCCTTGGCGCCGGTCTCGACGCGGTCGGTTTGGAGGGAGCCGGCGCGGACAGATGGTCGTACGCACCCGACTTGGATTTCTTGGGTTCGTTGAATATGCGGGAGGCAACCGCGTCAAAGTGCTGCCAGTCGCACAGGATCGCCTTGATGCGCAATTCGGGGCAGACCTTGCGCACCTCCGCCAGCGCCTCGTCGTCGAGCGGATTGACCATCGCCACCGTCAGGATCCGGCCAAGCCTGTCTATGGGCAGCAGGTTGTACTTAAAGCAAATCTCCTTTGGAATCAGCGGTAGGAGATCTTTGTTTATGTCGTAATCGAGCAGGCTCAGATGGGGAATCTTGCATTGCTTTACCAACGAATGCAGAATGTCCGCCTGCTTGGCAAACCCCTTCTGGACCAGGATCTCGCCAATGAAACCGCCGGTTTTACGCTGCTCCGCCAACGCCTCTTCCAGCGCCAGATCGTTTATCAGGCCCTCTTCGACCAGTATTTCGCCCAGCCGTTTTGACGCGCCCTGCCCTGAACCCGCGCGCACAGAATCCGGCTGTGACGGCGCAGGGGCCGTCTCGCGTTCGGCTTTAGTTGGATCTTTGCTATCCCTATGGAAGCCAAGCATTTAAGCGCCCCGGACGGATGATCTCGCCGCATATACTACCGGCGACTACTCTACCACTGTTCGATAGTCTAGCACCTGCGCCCTGATGCGTCAAGTATTTTCCCGCCTTAAACCGTGCTGTGAAAGTTGGTTGTCAACCTGACAAAACTCCGCCATCCCGCCCATAAGGCTACTTTGGGGGCCGGCGGCCCATCAGCCGGCGCAACCCACTAGCCAGCGTTGACTTCCGGCGCTGGACCCACATTTGCAGATCACGCCGTGTTTGAAAGACCTGACCAGGGTCCAGCAAACCGGATGCCATCGCGGTTCCCCACCCGATTCCGCGGCTTGAGTCTGAACCGCCGATGTGGTTTAATCTCGCCCCAACGGGGCATCCATGGGAACCGAAATTGAGCGAAAATTCTTGGTTACAGGCGATGGTTGGCGCGCCAACGCCTCTGCCGCGTCTTGCCGCCAGGGCTATCTGGCCGTTGGCCCGCCCGTTGCCGTGCGCGTGCGCATGATGGGTGGGAAAGCCACCTTAAACGTAAAAAAAGCGACCCTCGACATTGTCCGGGACGAGTTTGAGTACGAAATCCCTGAACATGACGCCGAGGAGATGCTTAACAACCTGTGCGAAGGTTACACTATTGAGAAAACGCGGTACCGCGTCGAGTACGGCGGCAAAACCTGGGAAATCGACGAGTTTGGCGGGGCGAACTCCGGCCTCGTGGTGGCGGAAATCGAGCTGGACCAGCCTGACGAACTTTTCCCCAGCCCTCCATGGCTGGGCACCGAGGTATCCGGCGACTCCCGTTACCTGAACTCGAGCTTGAGCAGGCGCCCGTACAGCCTTTGGCAAAAACATGAATGAGATCAGGCGGATTGACTTCCGGCTTAGTTCTAATTTGAAAGGGAAAACCGATGTTTGAACGTATCGAGATGGCGCCGCCCGACGCGATTCTGGGCTTGACCGAATCTTTCAAGAACGATGCCCGTCCCGAGAAGGTCAACCTCGGCGTCGGCATCTACAAAGACGCCAACAACAACACGCCCGTTTTCGTGTCTGTCAAGAAGGCCGAGGAACGGCTGCTCGCCCAGGAAAAAACCAAGGGCTATTTGCCTATCCCTGGAGACCCGGCGTATGGCCAGGCCGTCCGCGAAATGGTGTTCGGGAACGGACATGAGATCATCGCTTCCAAACGGGCCGTGACCATGCACACGCCCGGGGGCACCGGCGCACTGCGCGTCGGCGGCGACTTTCTCAAGCGGCTCGAGCTGGCGGGCCGCATCTGGGTGAGCACACCCACGTGGGAAAACCACTCGGCCGTGTTTAAATCCGCCGGCCTCGAGGTCGCCGCCTACCCCTACTACGATGCCGCCACCAAGGGCCTCGCATTCAGTGAGATGATAAGCGCGCTCGAAAAAGTGCCCGCGGGCGACGTGGTCCTGTTCCACGCCTGCTGTCACAACCCCACCGGCATCGACCCCACACCCGATCAGTGGCGTCAACTGGCGGATCTGACGCGCCGCGCCGGGTTCCTTGCCTTCTTCGACTTCGCCTACCAGGGGCTCGGCGACGGGCTCGAACAAGACGCCGCCGGGCTTCGCCAATTCTGCACGGCAGGCTGTGAAATGCTGGTCGCCAGCTCGTTCTCAAAGAATTTTGGGCTGTACAACGAGCGTGTCGGCGCATTGACGCTTGTTGCCGCCGACGCCGACGCCGCCCAGAGGGCGTTCAGCCAGTTGAAAGTCTGCGTCCGGACCAGTTATTCCAACCCGCCAAGCCACGGCGGGTCTGTCGTGACAACGATCCTGTACGATGCCGAACTCCGCCCGATATGGGAAGGCGAGGTCCGCGAAATGTGCGACCGGATCAATGGGATGCGAAGCCTGTTCGTGGAAACACTGCGCGGACTCGGCGTAAAGCAGGATTTCTCGTTCATTGCCCGGCAAAAAGGCATGTTCTCATACTCCGGCCTGACCGCCGATCAAGTGGACGCGCTCCGCGACCGCAACGGCATCTACATCGTCCGCTCCGGCAGGATCAATGTCGCCGCACTCACCCCGGATAACATCGAAGGCGTCTGCAAGGCCATCGCCGCTGTTCTATAAACCCGGACGGCTCACTTGATCTGGCACGGCGGCCAGATTAGGATCGATGCCATGAGCACTGGGCGCATAAGATGGCTGGCCGTTCTCTTGCTGTGCCTTTATGGCGCGGCGCTGGTCCACCAGGTGTCGCCGCACCGCCACACGGGCGATCAGGCGGCGACATGCGGATTGTGCGCGCTGGTGTTTGCCACGGTACTCGCCGCCTGCGCGACGGTCCTGGCCATTTTCACGCGCCCGGTCGCACGATGCCGGCAACTGAGCCCGTCGTCTCACGCCGTCTATCTTTGGCGTTCCCCCTGCCTGAGAGGTCCTCCCCGCCTCGTCTGATCGCTGGTTTCCCCCTTTAATCTGGACGCGCCGACACGGCACGGGCGCGCCCAGGGGCATCTCAACATCAGATGGAGGATTCATACCATGACAAAGCACGGTTTTACACTTATCGAACTGCTGGTTGTCATTGCCATAATCGGCATCCTGGCGGCCATCCTTCTTCCGGCGCTGGCACGCGCACGCGAGGCCGCGCGCCGGGCAAGCTGCGCCAATAACCTTAAGCAACTGGGCCTCGTGTTCAAGATGTACGCAAACGAGAGCCGCGGCCAGACCTTCCCGCCCATGAAGGCCACACACTGCGACGGCACGCCCGCACCCGGCGCCACCATGTTTCGGGCAGAGGCGGTTTACCCCGAATACCTTTCCGATCTCGAGGTCCTGATCTGCCCGAGTGCTCCCACCGCCGGCACGCCGCTCGAGTTGTGGGACGAGGGCGGCAATCTTTCCTCAGTCTATGAGGCCGGCCTCGAGGCGGGTTCCATTCCTTCAGCCAACAACGGCGTTGTCGAACCCTGCGAAGTCTACGACCACCCCTACGTCTATTTCGGCTGGTCGGCCGAAGACAGGATGACGGCCACCGAAGACGCCACGAACGCATTTGACGTGATCCTGCACGATTTGTACGAACAAATCGAGGCCAATGGCTTGAACGCAACGGATAAAGACATGGACGTGGCCGACGGCTCCGGAAACGGCGGCGGAAACACCCTGTACAGGCTCCGCGAAGGCATCGAACGATTCATGATCACCGACATCAACAACCCCGCCGCGGGCGCTCAGGCCCAGTCGGAACTCGCCGTGATGTGGGATTCAATCAGCGACGACGGCACCGACCACTTCAACCACGTCCCCGGCGGCTGCAACGTCCTGTTCATGGACGGGCACGTCGAATTCTTCCGGTACGGCGGGCTGTTCGGGAGCTCGGTCTTCCCCGTCAACGCCGGAGGCATCATCATCCATGAGTTCAGCCACGGGTTTGAAGGGCATAGTGATTAGATAACTAGCAACATGCTTATTAGCGAGCAAATTTGCATTTCAAATGCAAATTTGCACGCCCCACTTGTCCCGAGTTGCTCTGAGAGAGGGATCTGCTCGACCTTTCTCTTTTCCCCGCAAGGCGTTATAGTATTGGCGGACGCGGGGAGTTCGCTCAGCGTGTATGCAAAGGAGGGACGGCATGAGAACCGGTCTTTCCACCGGAGTCGTCCCTCTTCTTTTGCTGGCGTCAATCGTCGTGGCGCAAGATCCGCCGCCCGACGTCACTACTCCAGATTTTCCCGGAATTACTGAAACCGGCGGAGTGGTCGAGTTAAGTATATCAAGCGACGGATGGGATATAGACTACAACATTCTGGGCAGGCCGCGCGGGCGAGATTTGATTTGGTGTGAGAGGTGGTATGTCGACGATGCGGGCAAAGGGAGTCACTACCTTTCAGTAATCCCCGACTGGGGACTCCCCGGCCCTGCCAGAATTATTCTCGTTGAGGATAAATCCTATGACGCCATCGACTACGAATATCTGAAACAACTCCCCGTCTACCGGCAGTTCATTCCAAAGAAGCTGTTGGCACCGGGCGCCGTGATGGCGGTCAAGACGTCTGAGGGACGTTTGGCAAAACTGAGAGTTGTGACGGTTGGCGAGGACGAACATGCGATCCAACTCGAGTGGATCCTTTACCACGAGCCGGGCCAAACGACGATGCCCGATATTGCGACAGCCCGGGAACGGCTTTCACAAGCCATACAAGAGTCCGATGTAAACAAAACCAAAGAACTGCTGGCCGAGTTTCCAGAACTCGTCGGCCACATCGACACGTTTAAACATACGCCGTTGCACGAGGCCGCTCGTTACGACAAACCCGCACTTGCGGCTGTGTTGATTGAAGCGGGCGCGAACGTCAATGAAACTGGCGCGGGACATCTCCCCTACGACTGGCAGCTGAAGTCTCCGCTTTTCAACGCTATAGAGGGCAGGAGTTTCGGCGTGGCCGAGTTGCTTTGTAAGCACGGCGCGGATACAAATGGGACGACAATGTATTACGGAAGCCACCTTTGCGTGGCCGTATTTTGGGACCAGGAGGATATCGTGGAACTGTTGCTTCATAACGGGGCAAAATTCCCAGAAACGTCTCGCGAGAAGAGGGAACTGAAAAGGGCGCTGAAACACTGCACGCCGGCCGTCAAACGCGTGTTGGAGAAATACGGCTACCCTGCGAAATGATAGGCCCGCGTCACTGCCGGGTGACGATTTCGATGTCGCCCATGTCGGCTCCCCTGACCTGGATGCCTCCCTGCGCTGCGCTGATCCATAATGTCTCGTAACCCGGATGCGAGATTTCGATGCAGGCAGCGTACTCGGCCGTGGGTGGAATGCGGTAGACGGGGGAAGGAGTGGCGATTCTCATCAAGTAGTAGCGTCTGTCTTTGGGTAAATGAAACCGCCCCTCGTTGTCCGTAACGGTGACGGGCCGCCATTCCCGCCCTTTCCTCAGTACGGCCACTTTCGCCCCGGCGACCGCCATTTTGGTTTCGCCGTCAATAACGCGGCCGCTGATTTCCGGCGACACCACATCAGCCCCCGGCACCGGCACGGGCATCAGACACCCGCTCAATATTATCAAGAGGCCTATAACGAGTAAGTCGAGCCACGCCTTGTTCATAACACCCCCTCCGCGTTACACGGCCCTCATCATGCCACACTTTGCCCGCACAATGACACCTGAACATCCGCAGCCTTCCCTATCTTCAACGTTACTCCGCCAGTTCCTGAATCGTGAATTTCACGGTGTGGCGGGTTCCCTGGCGGTCGACTTCGAGTTCGACGGGGTCGTCTACGAACAAGTCCCAGACGGCGAAATCCACGTCCGACGAGGACCGGATAGCTTCACCGTTGATTTTCAGAATCGCGTCGCCCGGCAGGAGGCCCGCGTTGTACGCCGGCGCGCTGGTGAGGATGTTTACCACAATGCCGCCCTCCTCGACGCGCAGCCCCAGTTGGTCGCGCAGGTCGCGCCGCAACGCCGTAATGTCTTCGACCTTGAACCCGGGCCAGGGGTTGCGCCTGCGGCCGTAGCGGATGATCTCAGCGGCCACGCGCCGCACCCGGTTGATCGGCAGCGCAAACCCGAGCCCCACGTTCCCCCCGCTCGTGCTGAAGATCATCGTGTTGACGCCGATCACTTCCCCGTCGGCGTTAATGAGCGGCCCGCCGCTGTTGCCGGGGTTGATGGCGGCGTCGGTTTGGATCATATCCTGGTAGAGCCTTTCGCCTTTGGCGATGGCGGGGCTGATGCGCCGGTGATTGGCCGAGATCACCCCCACGCTGACGGACGGGTTCGGATCTTTCATGAGCACGCCGAACGGGTTCCCGATGGCGATCGCCCATTCGCCGATCAAGACCTCCGATGAATCGCCAAGCGGCGCATACGGCAGGTTGGAGCCTTTTGCCTGCAGGACGGCGAGGTCGGTACGCTCGTCGCCGCCGACAAGTTCCACCTCGATTTCGCGCCCGTCGGTTAACGTAACCGATGCGACTTTTTCGGTATCTTCGACCACGTGATAGTTGGTGACGATGTGGCCCTGGTTGTCGATGATGAACCCGCTGCCGATCGAGTTCAACTGCTTCTCGCGGAGCCTGTACCGCGGGGCAGGCGCGTAGAAGAAACTCCAGAAATCGCGTGAAAATGGGTCGCTTACCCTTTCGGCCTGCATCTGAACCACGTTCACCGACACTACCGCCGGCGCCACACGCTCGATCGCCTCAACGATTGCGTTGTGCCGCGATTCGTCCAGCGATATCTGCGCGGCCACCCGCGGCCTCAACACAGCCGATGCAACGCCTACAAGCACGATCACCGCGACTAGCGCGTAAACATACTTCCTCATCCACGTCGCCTCCGTTCCCGATCGCTTGCACAAGCGCCCTCGACTGCGGTGTCAACCACATCGAGGGCGCGTATCATTACTGTAACAACCGTTAACCTTCTGCCGATTCCTGGCGCCGGCCGGTCAGGGAGCCGCCGCAGGGGCCGGTGGAGCTTCATTGACAGTCGCCGCGGCGGGCGGAACCGTTACGGTCTCCACGACGGGCACAGCCGCCGTCGGGGTGGGCACGGGCGCAACCGTCACTTCGGCAGGCGCCACCGGCGTTGCGGGCGCGGGCGCCGCTGCCGCAGGCGCTTCCGCTACGGGGGCAGGAGGCGCCTCCGCGGGCGGTTCCGGCGCGGGGGCCGGGGCGGGCGGAGCAGGCTTCTTCAGCGTTTCGATTGCCGGAAACAGGTTTTTCTTGGATTCGGCGGACACGACAAACACCTGGGCTTTTCCGGAGATTTTCGCCTCGTGTTTGCCGTCCTTTTCAGGCCCGACCGTAATCACGTGCTGCGTACCGTCTTTCATCTTGACGGTGACGGTTTCGGTCGCGCCTTCAACGCTCGTGCGGCCAAACAGGATGTCCTCGGCCTGAAGCACCGAAACCTCGCCCGCCAGCGATTCGGCCGCGGCGTTGTCGGCAGGTTCGGGCGCGCCGCCCGCGGCCACCGTCCAGACGCCGTCCTCGCCCTGCGCGAGACTATAGGCGCCACTTGCGCCATTGACGTCGATTTCGCTGATATCCAGGTCGTCGATGTCGAGCAGCGTGCGCACATACAAGTCGCCCGGCTTCACAAAGATCTTGCCGGCGTCCATGCTGCTCATCACCAACACATTCGGCGCGTCGTCCAACCGGGCGTACATGCCCCCGACGTGCTTCGACGGGCCGTACAACTTGATCGTGTGCGTTTGGCCGCCGCCGCTGACCGTAATAGTCCGGGTGGCCTCGCCGAGGTCCGCGGCCGCATCGGCATAGTCCGCCGGTTTCCAGTTTGCCAACGTCTGGGCAAGGGTTTCCGCGGTCGTCCGTTGCGGCTCGAGGGCCGCCACCGGGCTCACGATCCGGAAGCTCTCGCCGTCTTTAACCAACCTGACGGCGCCGTCGGGCTGGGTGATGTCGATTTTCTCGATGGTTTCCTTGTCCATGGTCAGGCCCGGCAAATCGAACACGTCCGTGCCTTTTGGAAACACCTGCTCAAAAATAAACTTGCTCATCTTGTAGACGGCGCCGCCGGGCGATCCCGCAACCGTCACATATCCGTCGCCGTTCGGGTCCGGCCGGCCGGCCTCGAGCCGGACGTCCGGCTGGCCTTCGCATGAAACCACCGCCACGTACGCCGGCGGTTCCAAACCCCACTCCGCTTTTTTCGCCGGATCCACGACGTCGGACGCCTCGAGAAACGACAGCTTCTGCGTCATCGATTTCGGGCCGTTCTCCTTCATCGGGACTCCCGGACCGCCGGAAGCCACCTTCCACTCGTACTCCGGCTTCGCGGGCTCGGCGGGCGGGGGCGGCGTCGCGCCTTCAGCGCCTGGTTCCGGCGCGGGCGGCGCGGGTTGAGGCTTCTCGTGGCGCTCGAACACCAGCGACTTGTCCGGCAGCGTCAACGCCACTTTGTTCATTTTTTCGATGTCCATCTTCACGATGGTCTTGTCCAGCCAGATGCCCGGTTCGGGGAGCGGCTCTTTGGCTTCAGGGGGCATCGGCCCGGGCCGCGACTCGTCCGAATAAATGCCTGCCTGCTGGCGCAGATTCGTCTCTTCGACAAATACCTCGTTGCTGCCGGCCTTGCGGATAAACACACTGTTGTAGCCGGGCGATTTGCCTACCAGGAGGTGAAAATACGGCTCTTCCGAATCCTTCTTATAGCCCTGGACGTGAAACGCCTTTGCATCGCTCAGGTTGTACAGTTCGAGTTCGGATTCGGTCGCAGCCGTCGCCCGCGGCTCGCCTTTGATCTTGACAATGCTGTCGAGATACTTGTCGATCGTGTCTTTCTTGACGGCCGAATTGAAGTGCGACGGCAGCAGCCATTTGTCGCCCGCCGTGTCATATGCCAGCGTCAGTTTCTTGTCGGGCGCCGCGCCGGCGTAAAGGTCCAACTTGGCGATGTCATTCTTGCCGATCCCATCGGGCAGCAACGTCACCAGCCCCACTTGTTGTTCGATGGTCGTCTGGGGCACGCTGCTCTTTTTCCACACCACCAGCCCCGCAAGCACCGCCAGGATTATTACAAGAGGTACCAGGCTCTTCGGTTTCATGATCAACCTCCAAAACGTTCAACGTCGCATGTGTTCCAGTTGATGACTGCCGGCCGAATCGGCCGCTTCAGACGAAGCGGGCGAAGCGGGCGTTCAGGCCTCTTCCATGGCGCCTTGCGCCATGGTGTAGGCGTTGCGGGCGCGGCGTCTGACCGCCGTAGTGCCGATACCCACCCCGGCGATGATCGTGCTGGCCAGGGCGTAATTGATGAGCTTCCAAAACCGCCGCGTGCCAACCGGCGGTTGATTAATGGCGCGGTCAATGGGCTTGCGGCTTCTGATTTTCACCACGTTGTCGCCCAGCGCCACCGCGTCCACACTGTTGAGAAACAGGTCCACGTTGCCCGCCTGGAAGAAGTTGTTGCGGAACATCTCGCTGCACCCAAGCAGGATCAGTTTGCCCGGCGCAGGCGTTACCGCGGCCGCTTCCCCTTCTTCCCTGGGCGGCCTCGGCGGCTGGCCCGGCCGCGGCTGGTCAACCGGCCATGCGGGCCGCGGCTGGTCCTTGAACGCGTCCGGGAACTGGCCGGCCACCATCGCCATGAGCGGGAACGACTTGCCGCCGGTTTCCGGCGGTGTGCAGGTATCGTTGGTGAGCGTGCCCGAACCCGGTATCGACCACGCCCTGTCCGTCGTCGACATTAAAACTTTGCTCTCGAGCCCGTGTTTGCCCAGTGTTTCCTCGTTGATGCTCAGCGGCGAGCCCCAGAGATAAAACACCGTCGAAAGACGGCTGGTGATCGAGGTCTCCTGATCCATCGAGCTGTTGTTCACCCGGATATGCGTGGGCAGGTTCACCGTCTGTCCCTGGCCCAGCATCGCCGCCAACGGATTGTTGCTGCTCATCACCGTCAGCGGCAGGCTGTTGACGTCCATCAGGATCTCGTCGCTCACCTGCAACCCGTACGCCTCGAGCAGTTGGTTTATCTCGGGTTTTTCTTCGCGCTTGTTCGTCACGCTTCCCTGCCGGGTCAACTGGTAGTCCCATTCATACTGCTGGACCGCCATCACCACGCTCTTCCCCGACACCAGCGCCCGGTTGATCTCCCACCGCTGGCGATCGTTGAGCTGGCGCGGGTTCACCACCACCAGCACATCGTATTCGGCGGGCAGCGGGCTGTCCTGCGTCAGTTCGACCCGCTCGACCTCGTACTTCTCATACCGAAGATACCCCTCGATCTTCTCGTAGGGGTCTTCGGAAGTCGGCACGGGCCGGCCCATCTGCTCGAGAATCGCGCGCGTCTGCGGGTCGATATTGACCGCCTCTTTCGGCGCCACCATCGCCACCACCGGCGCCTTGGGCCGCGTGAGTTTGTAGATGGTGCTTACGATCTTGTATTCAAGTTCGATCAGGTTCTCCGGCATGATCTTCGGGATAATCTCTTCTTTTTTGTTCTTGTATCCCACGCCGATGCTCGAATACACAAGCTGGCTGGTAACCTGGTCGTTGCTCATCGCCTGGACCGGGAACGGTTCGACGCCTTTATCGAGCATGCGCGTCTCGATCGCCTTGTCTTCGTCTTTCTTCTCCTCCTCGGAGATCGGCTTGTTGGCCTCGGCCAGCACGTTGGCCGCCTCGAGGTGCACCACGCTATACTGAACATGGCCCGAGCCCGCCATCCGCAACTCTTCGATCTTGTCGACAATGTCCTGTTCGAGTTTCGTCATGCCCGTGGGCATTTTGTCCTTGGGCGTGATGTAAACCTTGACCTGGACCGGCGCGTCCAGCGACGCCAGGATTTCGGTCGACGCCTCGGATACGGTATAGATCTTGTCTTCGGTGGCGTCCCACCGCGCGATGCTCTGGCCGGTGATCAGCCAGTTGAACAGCAGGCCTATCGCCATCGATATCGCCACCGCCGCGCCGAACGTGAGCCGCGCCCTGGGCCGGCTCCTGCCTTCGATGTACATGATGTTGAGCATCAGGAAGATGGCGGTCCACGCCAGGAAATACAGCAGGTCGCCCAACTCGATCACGCCGCGCGTGAACGCGTTGTAGTGGTCGGTTACGCCCACCAGCGTCGCCAGCATCGAACCCAGGCCCGATACCACGCCATCGAGGTACGCCGCGATGAATTCCATCCCCAGCAGGAAAACACCAAAACACACCAGCAGCGTCACCACGAACGCGACGATCTGGTCCTTGAAAAAGCCGGAAAAGAATATGCCCATCGAAAGGAAAAAGGCGCCCATCAACAGCGCGCCGAGATACCCGCCGAACACCGCCCCGTTGTCCGGGTTGCCCAGCACGAACAGCATCAGCGGGATCGTGAACGTCGCCGCCAGCGTCAGCGCATAAAACGCCAGCGTCGCAAGAAATTTACCCAGCACCAGCTCGCGCGACTTCATCGGGAACGTCAGCAGAAGCTCCCACGTGTTCTCTTTGCGTTCTTCCGCCCAGACCCGCATCGTCACCGCCGGAATGAACACGCACAGCAGGATCGGCAGGTTCATGAAGTAGGACCGCATGTCGGCCGTGGGAAACACAAAAAAGGAGGTCGTGTACAGCCCCACGCTCATCAGGACGTACACAATTATGAAAATGTATCCGATCGGAGACGTGAAGTAATACCCCAGATCGCGGCGGATGATGGTTACGATGTTCTTCATGCTACCGATTCTCCTTTGGAAACCGAATAATCCTGGGCGGCGGTGCGCTTCTTGGGTTCGGTGAGGGTGAGGAACGTCTCTTCGAGCGTGAGCGGCTTGTTGCTCAGTTCACGCAGCACCCAGTTCTTGGCCTGCGCAAGCCGGCCCACCTCTCGATAAAGCGGGACGCCCACCCGGCTCTTGACGATAAACGTAACAAATCCATCCTCCTCGCTTACGAACTGCACTTTCTGCGCCCCTTCGAGCCCGCTCAGCAGCCGCTCGACCTCCGCCCGCACACCCGCCACGCTCACCAGCGTGCGCTCGTGCTGTTTCGCCCGGTTCCGCAGTTCGTCAAACGTCCCTTCACCGACGATCTGACCACGGTTGATGATGACAATCCGGTCCGCGGTCGCCTCCACCTCCTGCAGGATGTGCGTCGACAGGATGACCGTTTTGGTGCTGGCGAGGTTGCGCACCAGTTGCCGGATCTCGACAATCTGATGCGGATCCAGGCCCGACGTCGGCTCATCAAGCAGGATGATGTCCGGGTCGTGGATCAGCGCCTGCGCCAGTCCGGTCCTCTGTTTGTAGCCCTTCGACAGTTCCCGGATCACCTTGCGGTACATCGTTCGAAGCCCGCACTCATCGAGCACAACCTCTGTCCGCTGTCTGAGCTTCGACCCCGTCAGGCCCCGCGCCCGGCCGACAAAATCCAGGTAAGCCCGGACCTCCATGTCCATGTATAACGGAAGGATTTCCGGCAGGTAGCCAATGATTTTCCTGACCGCGAGCGGGTCCTTCAGAATATCGATCCCGCCCACTTGGGCCCTCCCGCCCGTTGGATACAGGTACGTCGTCAGGATTTTCATCGCCGTCGATTTGCCCGCGCCGTTGGGACCCAAAAGGCCCACGATCTCGCCGCGTCTAACCTCGAACGACACATTTTTCAAGGCCACCACAGGCCCGTAATGCATCGTCAGCTTATCCGCCTTGATCATCTCTTTCGCTCCTGAACATGGTTTATGACAATCGTTCCGCCAATGCCCGCCGGGAACGGCCCCACAGGCCTGTCGCGCGTATTTTTTTGGGAAAACCCGTGGGAACTTTCGAAGAAAACATCCGTTCCCACGGCTGGGGGCGCAAAAAACGTGCCACGGTGCAGCCCGACGCCAAAAGTCAAATATATAGCACTACCGTGTGAAAAATCAAGGACTTACGCGCCCAATCCCACCCCGGGCGCCGTTAATTCCCCGCAGCCCCCGCCCCAAATGAGGCACACCTGCCTCTTTTCAGTCGAGACGCCCCGTTGGGACGCCCCCGGGCTGCGCTTCTTAGCGCCACGTGTCTTAGCGCGCTTTGTAGGGGGTGTCTCAATCCGAATCCCAAATACGCAATCCCCAATTCCTACGAGCCAAACTTCGCCCGGCCCCGAAGCCGGTACAGGCCCGCCACCAACTGCTCCGGCAAGAGGCGCGTAGCCGCGCTGGCAAGCGCGCCCAAGCTCACAACAGGCCAGAAGATCGGGTTGTATAGAGGAATCGTTCTTAGTCTGGTCGCGGCATCCGTCTTGAACTGCCGCCAGCCCCTGCGTTTCCCAATAAAACCCCCGTGAACCCTGAATTTCACCAGGCACTCGGGTTGGTTACGCAGGTGGTAGCCCTGCCGGGCCAGTATTACCCACAACGCGTAGTCCTCTCCAAACACGCCCGAGGCGTCCGAATGGCGCTCCGGGTAAAGGTGGCGCTTCAATACGGCCGCTTTGGCGAAAACAGTTGAGTTGGCTATCGGGTTAAACAGGAAAAGCCAATTCCGCACACCCTTGGCCCCAAGTGGAACAAACTTCCGGCCCGCCACGTTTCCCTCGCTGTCAATCAGCCAGTAGCAACTCCCAACCAAATCGGCGCCCGACGCCTTGAGAAACGCAATCTGCTTCTCGAGTCGATCCGGCACGGCCACGTCGTCCGAATCGAGCATGGCGATATATTCGCCCCTCGCGGCCGCGATCCCGGCGTTGCGGGCGCTCGCCTGGCCGGCATTTTTCTGCAGCGGCAACACGTGCAGGCGCGAATCATCCCGCGCGGCCTGCTCAAGATACGCACGGGTTTCCGCGGAGAATTCCCCATCCAAAACGACGATGCACTCAAGATTCGAGTAGGTCTGGCCAAGGACGCTGTCGATGGCTTCGCCCAGCCACTTCAGGTTGTCCTGCTTGCAGGTGGGCACGATCACGGACACCAGCGAATTTTCAGCTTCGGCTATATTGGCCCGAATTCTCATTCTTACCTGATT
This sequence comes from Bathyarchaeia archaeon, assembly GCA_035530195.1. Taxonomy (GTDB): domain Bacteria; phylum Hydrogenedentota; class Hydrogenedentia; order Hydrogenedentales; family SLHB01; genus JAPLKX01. The sequence goes on from DATKVG010000033.1 coordinate 28,267, forward strand.
GCGCCGCTCCTTGACAACCGCCGTCAGCGCCATTCTATCATGATGCGCCTCTATAAAGAGGCGGCCGTGATAGGACGAATGCAGAAAGGCTTGCACCTTGGACCACGCATGCGAGGCGTCCGTTGTGGTATGCACCCGCAACCGCCGCGATCTGCTTGCCGCCAACATCGAGTCGCTGCTCGACCAAACCCATCCTTCTTTCGAAATCGTCTACGTCGACGATGGCTCGACCGACGACACGCCCCAGCTCCTCGATTCGGCGCGGGCAAGACACCCCGGCTTGATCCGCGTGGTGCGGGCCGATCACAAGGGCCCGGGGCCGGCCCGAAACGCAGGCGCCGCTATCGCCCGCGGCCAATACGTCCTGTTCATCGACGACGATGCCACCGCACCGCCGGATTGGATCGCGGAGATGCTGAGGCTGAGAAAGCAGCACGATTGCACTGTCCTCTGCGGCGGCATCCAGCCGCACTCGATCGAGTCGCCGGTCGAGCGGTATCTCCATTACCGGATGGTGACCACGCTAGGCTGTAACTCGCATGAGATCAAATCCGCCCCAACGGGCAACCTGCTCGTCGAACGGACGGCATTTGAGGCAGCCGGCGGATTCCGCGACCTCTTTTTGCCGGCCGCGGAAGACTGGGATCTGTCTTATCGGCTGCGGCAGCAGGGCGCGAAGATGTTCTACGACCCCGCCGTGGCCGTCATGCACCGATACAGCACCGACCGCGCCCGCGCCGAACAGGCCATCCGCACCACCGGCGCCGCCGGCGTCTACGTTGCCCGCCTGCAAGGCCGCAGCGCCGCCGCATACACGGCTTACGCACTGCTGCGTTTCGCCGCCAGCCCGCTGTTGGTGGCGCAGCGGTATCCACGGGATCTGTATTGGCTGGCGCTGCGGATGGAATGGCTGTTTGCGTCGTCACGTGCGCGGGCGTATGTGCGGATGCTGCTGGGGAAACCGGCGTTTCAGGATGCGACCGCTTCGGAGTAAGCCTCGGCAAGGTCGCGCGCGAACCGCGCCGGCGTGAACCGCTCCTCCCAGATTTGCCGCGCCCGCCCGCCCATGGCCTCGCGCGTCCCCGCGTCTTTCATTTGCTGCAAAGCGCCCTGCAGTCCCTTGACGTCCCCATAATCCACCAGCAGGCCGGATTTGCCATGCTCCACAACTTCCGGCACGCCGCCCACCCGCGTTGCGATGCTCGGCCGCCCAAACGCCGCCGCTTCGATCAGCACCATCGGCAGCGCCTCCATCCGCGACGGCAGCACGACCACGTCCGCCAGACGGTAAAACGGCCCCGGATCGGCCTTCTGGCCAAGAAAATGGACTCGAGCCCCCGCCGCCTGTGCCCGGCGTTCCAAGTCCGCCCGCAGCGGGCCGTCCCCCGCTACCAGCACCGTCACCCCCGCCATCCCCGACACCGCTTCCACCAGGTACTCGACCCCCTTGCCGTCGCACAGCCGGCCCGCGTAAAAAGCCAACAAGTCCGATTCGCCCACGCCCGCCTCCGCCCGCGTAACCGGCTTCACCTCCGCCGGAGGGCCATAGCCATTGCGGATCGTGCGGATGCGGTCCCCGTCCAGCCCGCGCGCCTCCAGCCATCGCCGCACGTAGTCCGAGCAGGCGATCGTAAGCCTGTTGCGCCGCGCCGCCTTCAACTCCGCCCATTGCCACGCCTTCACCCGCAGCGACCTCTCGGCGGCCGCCCCATGGCACGTGTTGATCACCGGCACAGCCAGCCGGGCAAGACGCGCCAGCAGCGTCGCCCGGTAGTTGTGCGTATGGACAAGCCTGATCCCGTTTTCCACAACGTACCGCCGCAGTTGCGGGAGGATCGCCACATCGAACGCATGCGCCATCTGAAATTCATGGATGGGCATATGCTCGCGCCGGCACGCGTCGATCAGGGTGATGTCGTCCCGCCGGCCCGGCAGCGTGGCCATGCTAATCTCGAACGGCGACCCCGCCATCGACCGCGCGATCGACATCAGGTGCGTCGTGATCCCGCCAAAATACGGGCTGCCCGCAAGCAGCAGGACACGCGGTCTCTCGTTCATTTGCATGCCTCAAGTGTAGCAAATGCCGCCAATGCGTGCGCCCTTTTGATTGACTAACCCCAGGGTGTATCATAGTGGCGGGCCGGTTTGGGCCGGCGCCGGGTCAGGGAATCAAGACTAAGGAGGATGAGGAAAATGTTTCAACGTGTGAGTTTACTGGTTGTTTCGGTCCTGATGGTTGCCATGCTGGGCGGGTGCGCAACCGGCGGAAAAGGGCCAACACCCCTAGAACAGGTGCAGCAGTCGCTCGCCGGATGGTCCGCCGCCGCTGAGGCCAAAGACGTCGACAAGCTGATGTCGTTTGTCGCGGAAAACTTCGAGTCCAACGAATGGCCTGACAAGGAATCCTACAAAGCCTTTGTCCAGGATTCCATCGACATGGGTTACCTGGACGACCTCGACGTCGCCACCGACAAGACCACGATCACGTTCGAAGGCGAGGACAAGGCGATCGCGTATCCAGTCGAATTGAACGCGTCCTTTGGCTCGGCGACAATTAAAGCGATTTTCACGGAAGAAGACGGCAAATGGCTGGTAAGCGATGTGACCATGGAGATGTACTAGGCGTCGCGGCATATTCGGCGGGCCCGGCGGGATCGGCGATGAAACGCCGGTTGGCCGGGCCTGCTGTACTTCTTGCGGCCGCGTTGTTTTTTTTAGCAGGTGCAACCACGGAGGCCGCCGACATGCCACAGGTCGAGCAGGCGCTGGAATATGTGCGGGCAAACCGCGACAGCTTCATGAACAGGTATATGGAACTCCTGTCCATCCCGAGCGTATCGACCCTGCCCGAACACCGGGAAGACGTGCGCAAAAACGCCCAATGGCTCGCGGAACAGTTACTCTCCCTTGGCGCGACCCGCGTCGACGTCATGGAAACCCCCGGCCATCCCATTATCTACGCCGAGCGGCTGGACGCGCCCGGAAAGCCCACCCTGCTGGTGTACGGCCATTACGACGTGCAGCCCGTCGATCCCCTCGACGAGTGGCAGTCCCACCCGTTCAAGCCCGAAATCCGCGGCGAAAACGTCTACGCCCGCGGTGCGTCCGACATGAAGGGCTCGATGATGGCCTTCATCATGGCCGCCGAAGCCTTCGCGCGCCAGGGCGCGATGCCCGTCAACCTGAAGTTCCTGCTCGAGGGCGAAGAGGAAATCGGCTCGACTCACCTGCCCGAATTCATCGCCGGCCACCGCGACCTGCTCAAGGCCGGCGCCGTCGTCAACTGCGATGGGACGATCAGCGGGCCCAACCTCCCCTCGATCACCTACGCCCTGCGCGGGCTCGCCTATTTCGAACTCGAGGTGCGCGGGCCGCGACAGGACCTCCACTCCGGCATTTTCGGCGGCTCGATCGCCAACCCGGCCCAGGTGTTGTGCGAGTTGATCGCCGGCATGCACGATGCCGACGGTCGCGTCACCCTCCCCGGTTTCTACGACAAAGTCCGCCCGCTGGACGACGCCGAGCGGGCCGCCCTGGCGCGCCTGCCGACCACCGACGACCAATGGAAAGCCATGACCGGCTCGCCCGCGCTCCACGGCGAAAAAGGCTACACGACCCTCGAACGCGTGGGCGCGCGGCCGACGCTCGAGGTCAACGGCATCGTGGGCGGGTTCACCGGCGAGGGCGCAAAAACCGTCCTGCCGGCGAAAGCGCTGGCGAAAATCTCGATGCGGCTGGTGGCGGATCAAGATCCGGCCGACATATACGGCCAGCTGCGATCGTACCTCGAGGCGCATGCGCCCGACACCGTGACGTGGGAAGTCCGCGAACTGTCGCGTGGGCCGGGCGCCATCATGTCGCGCGACTCGGCCGCGATGAAAGCGGCCGTCGCGGCGCTCGCTGAGACGTTCGGCGTCGAACCCGTGTTCCGCCGCGAAGGCGGCAGCGTGCCCGTGGTCGGCCACATGCAGCAGGAACTCGGTATCGACAGCATCATGCTCGGGTTCGGCCTGCCCGACGACAACATCCACGGTCCCAACGAAAAGCAGCACCTGCCCACGCTCCTCAAAGGCATAGAAGCCTACGTGCGTTTCCTCGCGCGCCTCGGTGCATGATCACAGAAATAGCGGGGCGCCCGGAATTGTTCCTGAAAAGAGTCCGAGCCGTTGCAGGAGCTTCTTGACATGGAGCAAGATCCCGATCACAAACAAGCCGCCCTGAAAATCTCCGGCATGACGTGCGCGGGCTGCGTGCGCAACGTCGAAAACGCCCTCTCCAAGCTTGCGGGCGTCTCATCGGCCAACGTCAACCTCATGACCGAGCAGGCCTCCGTCGAGTACGAACCCGGCGTGACGAATCTACAGGCGTTGATCAAAGCAGTCGAAAACTCCGGCTACGGCGCGTCCGAGATCAAAACCGCCGCCGAGCCCGAGGACGTCGCCGAAACCAACCTGCGCCGCGCATGGCGCCGATTTGTGCTGGCGTGGGCATTGACGCTGCCGCTGCTGCTGGTGATGGTGCTGCACATGACCGGCCTGTGGGTGCCGCCGTTCCACCAGGTTCTCCAAATCGTGCTGGCGATCCCCGTGCTGGCCGTGGCGGGCGCCGCCACCTACAAATCCGCATTCAAAACGGCCGCTTATCTCAGCCCCAACATGGACACGCTGATCGCCATGGGCACGCTCGCCGCGTTCATCACGGGCCCGCTCGCCGCGACCGGCCTGCCCGTGGCCAACTATGCCGGCGTCGCCGCAATGATTATGGCGTTCCACCTGACGGGCCGTTACCTCGAAGCCTACGCCCGGGGCAGGGCATCGCAGGCGATCCGAAAACTGCTCGAACTGGGTGCGAAAACGGCCCGCGTCGAGCGGAACGGCCAACTCATCGAAGTCCCGGTTGACCAAATAGCCGTCGGCGACGTCATGGCGATCCGGCCCGGCGAAAAAATCCCTGCCGACGGCGTCGTCGAGTCCGGCGAGAGCACCGTCGACGAATCGCTGGCAACCGGCGAGTCCCTGCCCGTCGACAAAGCCCCCGGCGACGAGGTGCTTGGCGCGACTATCAACAAGCTGGGCACGTTCCGCGTCCGTGCGACGCGCGTCGGCCGCGACACGTTCCTCGCCCAAGTGATCCGCCTCGTGCAGGAGGCGCAGAGCACAAAGGTGCCCATCCAGGCGTTCGCCGACCACGTCACCGCCGTGTTTGTGCCGGTTGTCTTGCTGATCGCGCTAGCGACGTTTGCCGCCTGGGTGCTGGTTCCCGGTGCGATGCGGACTGTTGCCGTGTTCGTGCAGCCATACGTGCCGTGGCTGGATCTGTCCGCGTCAAATCTGACGCTGGCCGTTTTCGCGGCGGTCGCGGTGCTCGTGATTTCGTGCCCATGCGCGATGGGCCTCGCCACGCCGACCGCCCTCATGGTTGGAACCGGTCTCGGCGCGACCCGCGGCATCCTGATCCGCCGAGGCGAAGCCATTCAGACCATCCGCTCCGTAGTAACCATCTGCCTCGACAAAACCGGCACGCTCACCCACGGCCAGCCCGCCGTAACCGGCATCCTCTCCGCCCCCAACGTCAGCAATCATGACGTCCTTTACCTCGCCGGCTCCGTCGAAAATGCTTCCGAGCACCCGATTGCACGCGCAATTGCGGACCGCGCCCGCACTGACGGCATATCATTAGCCGATGTCGCCGCGTTCGAGGCCGCGCCAGGAAAAGGCGCGCACGCACGCGTCGCCAGCATCGAGGTGCACGTCGGCAAGGAAGAATACCTGATCGAGGCCGGCATCGACACCGCACCCGTCCGTCCTGCAGTCGAACATTTCCAGAACGACGGCAAGACTACCGTACTTGTCGCGCGCAACCGCCAAGTCGTCGCCGCAATCGCCGTCGCCGACACCCTCAAGCCCGAGTCGGCACACGCCGTCCACACGCTCGAGCGGATGGGCCGGCATGTCGTCATGATCACCGGCGACAACGAGCGCACCGCCCAGGCTATCGCGCGCGAGGCCGGCATCACCGACGTGCTGGCCAACGTGCTCCCTGGCGAGAAGGCCGACGCCGTCAAGAAGCTCCAAGCCGAACGCGGGCTGGTCGCGATGGTCGGCGACGGCATCAATGACGCGGCCGCGCTCGCTCAGGCTGACGTCGGAATCGCCATCGGCGCCGGGGCCGACGTCGCCATCGAGTCTTCCGACATCACCCTCGTCAGCGGAGATCTAACGGCCCTCGTGACGGCCATCCGGCTTTCCGAAGCAACGTTCAAGAAGATCCGCCAAAACCTCGTGTGGGCATTCGGCTATAACGTCCTGGCCATCCCCCTGGCCGTGTTGGGCCTGCTTCACCCTCTGATCGCCGAAGCCGCCATGGCACTCAGCTCGATCAATGTCGTCACCAACTCGCTCCTGCTGCGCCGGTTCCGCCCGTAGGCACCGGCTCTCAGCCGCGTTTTCCAACCCGCGCCGTCCAACCGCAGTGCCGAAGTTCGCCTAATTCCTCAGACTCTGCAACGGCGCCGGGATTCGGCCGCCGAAAGAGACGAATCGGCTGGATGCGCCGATGTTTCTGATTTCCATGACGCCGGTTTCGCCGAACAGGCCGCCGAACACGGCCCGGTCGTTGACGCCTTTGCCCGGTGCCGGGATAATCCGGACAGCGGTCGTCTTGCCGTTGATCACGCCAATGGCCATTTCGTCGGCGATGATGGCGCTGAGCGTTTCGGGATCGACGTCGCCGGGAACGACGATCATATCGAGGCCGACGGAACACACGCTGGTCATGGCTTCGAGTTTCTCGATCGAGAGCGAGCCGGCGGCGGCGGCTTCGGCGAGCGCCCGGTCTTCGCTCACCGGAATGAATGCGCCGGAGAGACCGCCGACGCTCGATGATGCGAACGCGCCGCCTTTTTTGACGGCGTCGTTGAGGAGGGCGATCGCGGCGGTGCTGCCGGGCGCCCCGATTTTTGTGATGCCCATGGCTTGAAGAATTTCGCCGACGCTGTCGCCGACGCGCGGGGTTGGGGCGAGCGAGAGATCGACTACGCCGAACGGCACACCCAACCGCGCCGCGACTTCCCGGCCCACCAGCTCGCCGACGCGCGTAACGCGAAACGCGGTCCGCTTGATTTCCTCGGAGATATGTTCGAGGTCGACGTCGCCGCTGCCGTCCACCAGCCGCTCGACCGCCGCCTTAATAACGCCCGGCCCGCTCACCCCGATGTTGACGACGGTGTCCGGCTCGCCCGCGCCAAGATACGCGCCCGCCATGAACGGGTTGTCTTCGGGCATGTTGGCGAACACGACCAGTTTCGCCGCGCCGAACCCGTCACGGTCCGCGGTGAGTTCGGCGGTGCGTTTGATTTGCCGGCCCATCAGGTTTACGGCGTCCATGTTGATCCCGGCCCGCGTGCTGGCGACGTTGACGGACGCGCAGACCCGGCTCGTGCGGGCAAGGACTTCCGGGATCGACTCGATCAAGTTGCGGTCGCCGCGGCTGAACCCTTTCTGGACGAGCGCCGTGTACCCGCCGACGAGGTCGACGCCCACTTGTTCGGTGGCTTCATCGAGCGCGCGCGCCAGCGGCAGGCAGACTTCCGGTCCGTGGGCTTCGAGCAGGGCCTGGGCGGGCGAGATCGCGAGCCGCTTGTTGACGATCTGGATGCCATACTTGGCGGAAACTTCCTCGCAGCACGGGACAAGGTTCGCCGCAACCGAATGCAGCCGCGACCGCACCTTCCGGATCATTCTGCCCGAGTCGCTGTCCGCGCAGCCCAGCAGGTTGACGCCCAGCGTCACCGCGCGGACATCCAGGTTCTCGATCCGCACCATCTCGATTGTTTTTAGAATGTCTTCAGTCGGAAGCATCGAAGGTTCCTCAGGGTTTCCGGGGGCCGGTGTGGACTTCGAGCGAGTTTGTGGCGGTGAAGATGTTCTGGTGCTGCAGCGTGAGCGTGATGCCCAGCTCCGCGGCGGTAGATTCGAGTTCGTATCGGAAATCCTTGGCGTCGAGGTCACGCGGAAGCGTGACATGGAAAATGGTGATGAACCGGCCGTCCCGCACCTCGTTCCAGACGTCGTCGATGTTGACGTCGCGGTCTGCACAGCATCGCGCGAGCCGGCGGACGATGCCCGGCTTGTCGTCGCCCACGCACGTGATGATGAACGGCTCGCCCTCGGCGGGCGCATGGCCCCGCTCATCGCCGCGCCGCACGATCACGTCAAAACTGCCGGCCTCGCGCAGCCGTTGTTCGAGCCGATCGGTCGACACGCCGCTCGGAAATCGTGCCGCCACGAGCATCGTAAACCACCCTTGCATGATGGTCTGGCTGGTGGCTTCGAGGTTGCCGCCCATCGCGTAGACGACTTCGGCGACGTCCGCCACAACACCGCGCCGGTCGGGGCACAACACGCTTATCAGAAGAAGATCGCCCTGCGGACTCAAATTTCGCCTCCCAATTTCTGTCTTAACCAGAAAGCGGCTGAAGAAGTCTATCACACCGGCGTTGGGCAACATAATGAGGTCCACGTTTTGCCGCAGTTCGCGGTGGGGTCGCGCTCCCGCGCGACCGGGCGGCGGCGATCGAGGCGGCGCATGCAAAACCGAAGTCTATTTCGCTACCCCGCGGTCGCGCGGGAGCGCGACCCCACCGCATTGAACCTAATCGGCCTCTGGAGCCGCAGCCGGCGCCGAGGCGGTTTTCGCGGTGCGGATGAACCAGATGTTGCGCGAGTAGATCAGGATGGTGGCGGCGGTTCCCGCGGCAAAGATCCAGTCGTGCCGCTGAACGAAACTGGCGCATTGGAGCAGGCCCGCGACTGCGCTCAAGTACCAGAAGATCGGCGGCACGACGCTTTTTTTTCGCCATTCCGTGACCAGCCATTGGATAGCGAACCGGGCGAAGAACAGCGCCTGGCCGACGCCCCACACGCCCAGCCAGAACCAGTTGCGGCCCGCTTCCTGCGCCGTCATCGCTTGTGTCGCAACATACTCGCGCAGCCACGTCAGCACCATGAAATAGGTCGCTACCACCACGAGCGCGATCGCCAACGCGTGGGCGCCGGCGTTGAGGGCGCGCGTGAGCGTGCCGCGCTCGCGCCAGATGTGGACGAGGTTCCTGATGTAGATGAAGATGTTGAAGCACAGGCCAAATGCGGCGCCGGGTGAGTTGAGGTGGACGGCGTAGATGAACTGCATGACGCTGCCGCCCGCGCTCATGTACCAGAACGCAACGGGCATGACGGACTGTTTCCGGCGTTCGGACGCGATCCACTGGACGTAGAACCGGCCGTAGAAAATGAGCGCCCCGGCCGTCCCGAAAACCGTCCAAAGCGCCGGGACCGCCGTCCACCCTTCCTGCGGCGTCATGGGTTACTGTTCCCCTTCGACTTCGGCGGCCACGATTCGTTTCCTGAGCCAGCCGACGCCGACAAGGTCGTAGATGCCCCGCCACAACCGGTTGTTGATGCCGTACTTTGAGACGCCGTGGACGCGGGGATGGTGGGTGACTTCGCATTCGCGGATCGACAACCCCGCCTTCCGCACCATGACGGCGAAAAACCGGTGCTGGCCGTTGAACGGCACGAAATGCTCGATGCACGTGCGCCGGAACCCTTTTGTACCGCAGCCGGCATCGCGGATCCCGTCGTGAAGAATCATCTCGCGCACCCGGTTGGCAATTCGGCTGGACACACGCCGCACCCACGTGTCGTTGCGTTTGGCCCGGTACCCGCACACGCAGTCGCACGTCTCGAGCAACTCGAGCATTTTCGGGAAGTCGCACGGATCGTTCTGAAGATCCCCGTCCAGTGTGAGAATAAACTCACCGCGGGCCCGCCGCATCCCCGCCAACAAGGCCGCGGACTGGCCGGAGTTGCGCAACAGATGGATCGGCCGGATGCGCGGGTTTTTCTCGGCGGCTTTGGCGAGTTCGGCGCGGGTCGAGTCGGTGCTGCCGTCGTTCACAAACACGCATTCGTACTCGTAGTCAGGCAGTTGGCCGAAGACGGCTTCGATACGCTCCGCCAGCAACGGGACATTCTGCTCCTCGTTGTAAAATGGCACAACCACCGACACAAGCGGCTTCATTTCGCCCACTCCAGGACCACGCCCGATTATACAGGACGGGTAAGACTTAAAGGAAAAGGAAGGGCAAAATTATTCAAAGATTGATCAGACGGATCCGACTGATCGGACGGATCGGTTATTCAAAACCTGATTTCGAAACCCACGCAGAGGTGAGGTTCGAGCGGGTGTTTCTGGATGATGTCGTATTTTTGTTTTATGAGCGGCCATTCGTCGGGCAGGCAGGCGCAGTAGACGTACTCGGCGCCGACCCGATCCTGCATGAGGAGGTCCGAAATCTGAGGCGTGGGCTTAATGCGGAACCGGTAATGTCTGCCGATTTCTTTCATCTTCAGCCTGCGGTAGAACCGCTGGGCGGTCCTGTCCTGCGTCCAGTATTCGAGCCGGTGAAATTCTTTTCGCGCGGCATCTTCCGCGGCGGCATCAATGAGCAGCTTTCCTACGCCAAGTCCTTTGCACTCGGGCAGCCGGCCCAGTTCAAGCACGTAACCGCCCCGCGAATCTTTCAAGAAACAGACCTCGCCAGGCGTGTTGTCGTACTGGACGTCGGTGAGGCCGACGATTCGGCTTTGGCCGTCTTCGTGATCCACGGCCACCAGGCGCGTCGAGGTGTAGCCCTCGTACTTGGGCCGTTCCTGGATGGTGTAATTCCACGCGTGCGACAGGCTGAGGACGATGGCGTGCACGCGCATCCATTCGGCCCGGTCGTCGTCGCGGTACTCCCTGATTTCAATGTTCACGGCGCGGCTCCACGTCTTCGAGCAAGTCGGCGACTTCATCGAGTTTACCCATGGCGGTAGCGGCATCGCGCAGGTTTTCCCGCGCCTCCGCGTAATCCGGCTTGAGTTTGAGTGCAGCTTTGAAATACGAAATCGCGGTGTCGCGCATGTTCAAATGCCAGAGAACCGCGCCAACGTCGTTGTGGTTTTGGGCATCGAGCGGGTACGCGCTGATGGCTTGCGCGTAGAGGTTGGCGGCGCCGACAAGGTCGCCGCGGCGCGCCGCGCTCCTCGCGCGACCTGCCAGCCGCCGCGATTTCATGGCCGCTTCGGAATCCGGGCGGGCGTCGCGCCACTTGTCGAGGAACCGGCGCTCGTTGGAATCGCGCAGGTCCCGCCATTTTTCGTCCGTGATGCCCATGCCGGCGAAGGTCCGGCTGCCGTAGTGGAAGACAAACGTATCGAGCGCGATGCAGACGCGGTACCCGGCGCAAATAGCCCGCATGCAATAGTCGTCGTCTTCGTAGTTGCCGATCCCGAACGCTTCGTCGAATACGCCGATCTTTTCGCGGGCGTCTTTGCGGATCATCATGCAGAACCCGACAAGTTTCGGCACATCGCGGACATGCCCCCGCTCCGTTTCAGCCAGATGGCGCGAGTAAGCCTCGACGCCCTCCATCGAGTCGAACACGAGGTTTGGGATGCACTGCGCGCCGGCGGCGTAGTTGGTCATCGGGCCGATGAGACCGATGTCGGAACTGGACTCGAGCGCGGCCGTGAGACGGTCGAGCCAGCCCGTGGGCGTCAGGGTGTCGCTGTTGAGCAGGACGGCGTGGCCTTCGGCGCGTTCGAGGCCGAGGTTGACACCGCCGGCAAACCCCCTGTTTTCGCCGGCGCGGATAACGCCGGCGCCGGCCACGGAATCAAAATACTCGCCAACACCGTCGGTGGACCCGTTGTCGACGAGGATCAGCTTGTAAGGCGGCGTGGTGGTCCGCAGCAGCATCTCGACGCACTGCCGGCAGAACTCGAGCTGATTAAACGCCGGGATGATTATGGAAACCGGTTCACCGCCCATGGGCGTTCAGCCTGTCGCCGGTGCGGAGGATTTGCCAGGGCGCCGGCCACATCCAGGGCAGCCGCGTCCTGGCAATCGCCGAAACGATCGTGCATGAGCCGTCGGCGACGGCGATTTTGGGCCTTGGCTCGACCGCCAGCACGGTCCCCGGTTCGACGTCGACCCGCTCTTTCTTGAAATTGCCGCGCATCAGATAGATCGTGTTCCCGCGCCACATGAACCACGGGGTAAAGAATGGCCTGCCGGCGCGCATCAGCCGGTCGTAATCGTCGGTAGTCCGTGTCCAGTCGATCCGGTAATCGTCCCGGCTGAGCTTGCGGTCGTAGGTAGCTTTAGAGGCGTCTTGCGGAGTCGCGCAGATGCCTTTTTTCTCAATCCGGTCCATCACGTCGACCACGTGCTCGCCCGCGACCTCGCACCCCCTGCGGTAAATCGAGAGGGCCGTATCCGCCTGCTCGACGGGAAACGGGAACTGGGCGAGGATGTCGCCGGTGTCGATGCTCTCGTCAATCAGGTGGAACGTCAGGCCCGTTTCAGTCTCTTTCTGCAGAATGACGGCGGAGAACGGGTTGGGCCCCCGGTGCCTGGGGAGCAGTGAGGTGTGGGCGTTGACGCACGCGATGCGCGGCAGCTCCAGGATGGGTTTTTTCAGGATGATGGCGAACCCGCCGACCAGCAGGATGTCGGGTTCGAGGCGGCGCAGCGGCTCGAGTTCCTGCTCGTCCATCCTGTTGATCCACAGGGTGGGCAGGCCCTTGCGATACGCGAGGCCGTTCAGCGTGCTTTCAAACGCGAACGTGCTGGTGGCGAGCCGGAATAGCCCGCGTTTCCAGCCGTGCATCGCCCGCCCGTCCTGGATGAGCACAACGACCTGGTGCTGGGATTCGAGCAACGACCTCATCATGTTGAGCGCAAGGCTGCCGTTGCCGGCGATGGCGATGCGCATCGCCTAGTCCTCCATGAATTCGCGGTACCACGCGAAGAACATCAGGAGGGCCCAGAACTGCCGGCGCCGGTAAATGTTGTGGGTGCGGCCGGCCAGGATTTGCGACACGTACGACCAGCGGAACATCGCAGACTCCTCGATCCGCTCGCGCGTGAGGATCTCGCGCGCCGCCTGCTCGATCACCCGCAGCGACGGGCCGCTCTGCGGCACCCGGAACCCCCGGCGCGCACGAAGACGGACCCGGCCCGGCAGCCGGCCTTTCATGGCGAGGCGGAGCAGCGGCTTGCTCTGCATCCCGTACTTGACTTTCGGCGGGAGGGCCACGGCGAGCTGGACCACGTCGTCGTCGAGGTAGGGGAACTCGAGATCGATCCCGTGGGCCGACATCAGCCGGTCGCACTCGGTCAGGAGCAGGTCCGGCAGGCCGAGGCGGAGGTCGAGCGCAAGCAGGTTCTCGACGGCATTTTCATGGCCGAAATGCGGCGCGATCACGGCCGACACGCTCTGCCGGTCTTTGATGGCCTCGCGCATGGGCCCGGTGTAGAGTTCGTGGCGCTCCGCCTTATCGAACACCGACGCCAGCGAGAGGTACGCGCGCACGTTGTCCCGTATCAGCGAGAGGTACCGGCCGCCCCTGCGCAAAAACGCGTTGGGCGGCAGCGACGGCAGGATGGCCGTCAGCAGGTTGACGGGCACCAGGTTCCGCGTGGTCCGCGCCTGCTGGAGCATGCGGTACCGCGGGTAGCCGGCGAGGATCTCATCGGCCCCATGCGCGCTGATGACAGTCCGTGGCGCGCCGGAATCCAGCGCCCCGACGGCCTGTTCGGCGATCATCCAGAGTGGCAGCACGCCCGCGTCGCCTATCGGCTCGTCAAGGTGGTACGCGGCCTTCCCGAACATGGATTCGGAAACCCGCGGGGCCTTCATGGTCTTCAGATCGATCTTCAGCAGCCGGGCCGATTCCTTGGCCTGCCACGCTTCATCCTGCCAGGCGGATTTCAGCGTGACAAACACGGCGTTTGCACCCGGTTTCAGCGCGGCGAGTGAAGCGCAATCAATCCCGGCCGACCACAGCAGCGTGTGTGACCGCGTGCGCTCGACGGCTTGTTCGAGCCGGTCTTCGAGCGCGTCCACCGCGGCTTTGCGCCGGATCTTCATCTGCGACCAGTCGAACTGGGCGTAGGGCGTCTCTGTAACGCGCTCGCGCGACCACACGACCGCGTGCCCCGGCATCACCCGGCGCACGTTTTCGATGATGGTGGACGGCCCGGGCACGCAACGCAGCGACAGATAATGGTCGACGCTGGCGAAGTTGAGCTGCCGATCAATATAGCCGGATGCCAGCAGGGCTTTAAGTTCGCTCGCAAACAACAGCCGGCCGCCGTCAGCATCGCCGAAGGCGGCGTAATAGAGCGGCTTGATGCCCAGCCGGTCACGGAGCAGCCACCATTCGCCGCGAATCCGCACCACCGCCGCGTACGCCCCGTTGAGCCGGAGCGATGCGGGTTTCCTGGCGGCCTGGCAGAGGGCGCGCAACTCTGCGGGACCGAGGGGCTCGCCGTTTTCCGCGCGGGGCGCGCCATCCACGAGGCAGGCGTCTTCATCGAGTGGGTGCGACGCGGCGACGGTGAATCCCTGGCCGTCCACGACGTGCGTGGCCTGACCCCGGTGCGCCATGGCCCTGGCCATTTCGCGCACGGCGGTCAGGTCGCTTTTTCCAATAATGCCGCAGATGCTGTTCACTTAAAACGCCTTTTTTGAATCGATCAGAAGCGTCACGGGGCCGTCGTTCATCACGCCCACGTCCATGTGAGCACCGAACGAGCCCGTCTCCACCGGCAAACCCGACGCCGCAAGCCGCCGCACCACGCTCTCATACAGGGGCACGGCCTGTTCGGGCCGGGCCGCCGTCGTAAACGAAGGCCGGCGCCCCTTCCGGCAGTCGCCGTGCAGCGTAAACTGGGAAATCACCAGCAACCCGCCCGCAACGTCTTGCACGGACAGGTTGAACTTGCTCGACGCGTCCTCGAAACAGCGCAAACCAAGGAGTTTCTCCGCCATATAAGCGGCATCGGCCTCCTCGTCGCCGGTCTCCACCCCCAAGAACACAACCAGACCACGGCCTATACGGCCGATTATGTCGCCGTCAACCGCGACGGAAGCTTCCGCGGCTCGTTGAACCACCGCCCTCACGGTCTCTCCTCGGCCTGCACACCACGCCTGAGGCCAGTCTAGCAGGGAACACCGGGAGGATCAAAGGCTGGAGCCTAATGCTTATTCAACCGTCCCCTTGGCCGCGTCATAGTGCCACGCCCGGCCCGCGTAAGGATGACGCGGCAACCCATCCAACCGGCCGGCCGTCTCGAGTTCCTCGAGATTGGCTGGCCAGCGCCCGTGTTTCTGCCGGAACGCATCGAGTCCGCCACGCAGAACCGTCCGCGCCCGCTCGACCTGCTCGTCCAGCACCGACGTGTTTTGCACATGGCCTTCCACGTCAATGAAAAAGCTGCCGCCCAGCGGGTCTTTCGGCAACGCCGTGATCAGGCCCGCCGTGGCCAGGTCATCCACGGTCTTGGGCGGGGCGCCGCGTTCGGCGGCATAACGGTCCGCCGCCTGACCCAGGTTTGCGCAGGCTACCCGCAACTCGACCAGGATCAGCTTGTGTTCCGCCAGATCGCGCAGCAGCCGGTCGTCGCTGCCCCGCATGCTCTCCCACATTTCCCGCTCGACATCGAGCAGGTTGTAATCGCGCTGCAGGGCCTCGGCCAGCACCAGCACGTGCGGGGGCGCTTTGCCCGTCTTGATAGCCATCGCCAGGTACCGCGCGGCCTGCACGGCCGAGTCGGGCTGGTTGGGCCGGTTGAGCAGGTACGTCATCGCGATCTCATAGGGCAGCTCCCACGCGTCCGGGTTGTTTACCATGCCCTTTTCGAGCAGCCGGATGCACGCGTCGTCGTCGGCCCGGAGCATCGCCAGGAAAACACCCCCGTACCGGTGCGCGTCCACGAAATAAGGATCGAGACGCGTGGTCATTTCGCACAGGTGGTTGAGCCAGGTGAAATCGTGGTCGCCCCGGAAATGCTTGCCCGTGTACAGCAGGCAACGGATCCACAGAAGGTCCGCAATCACGCCGCTCATCCCCGCGGTGAAATGCTCGAGCAAATGTTCGTTGGGCAGGTAGAGGAGTTCGTCCTCGGGTTGCGGCGACCGCATCGCGTCCAGACGGTGCTGTATGGCCGCCATCGATCCGAATGCGGCGACAACCGCCAGCGCCATGGCCGCCAGCCGTTTCATCTACACGTCCTTCCGCTCGAACGCCGCCGAGGCCGCCGCCAGCAGGAACGCCGAATAGATCGTCCCGTAAAGCATCGCCCACGCCACGTACGCGCCCGAAACCGGCACGCTGTTGGCGGCCTCCCTCATCAGGTTGAAGTTGCTGAAGTTCGGCAACACGTAATAGAGCAACTCGAGCGCCCGTTTTCCCGCCACGTCGTCGAACTGCCGCGGCAGATCGGCCAGGATGCGCGTCCCGTGCCCGAGCACAAAGATACTGAACACCACGAGCGCGCCCAGAATGGGCGACGTCACCGACGACAGCAGTATTGCGAACGCCGTGATCAGCAGCAGCTCCCAATAAATCAGCAGCGCCGCCTCAAAAAACACCAGGTCAACGCCACCGCCCAGCGCAACGACGTACAACACCGCCGCCACCGTCATCACCACCGTCACCAAACCCAGCAACGACGCCAGACCCAGGTATTTGCCCAGGATGAACTCGTAACGGCGCATCGGCTTCGCCAGGATCGTATAGAGCGTCCGCTTGTCGATCTCCTTGTGAACCAGCGTCGTGCCCACGAATATGGCGATCAGAACGCCAAACATCAGCACCGCCGCCAGGCAGATGTCTTTCATGACTTTGATGTCCTGCCCGATGCTGATCCAGCCGATCGCTTTCGATCCCAGGATGGTGCTCGCCGCAAAAAACAACAGGACGTACAGCGCCTTGTCCCGCACCGACTCCCGGAACGTGTTTTGAGCGACCGCAATAATCCTCATGGCCGGCCCGCCTCCTGGCTGCGCATGAAATAATCTTCGAGCGACTCGCGCACCGGGTTGAACTCGACCAGCGCCGCGCCCCGTTCCATGGCCGCGCGCACCAATTCGTTGCCCGCATCGAGCGTCGTCACGTAGAAGTGCGTACCCGCTTCCGACCGGCGCACCGCGCTCGAGCGACGAAGCAGCGTCTCTTCCAACTGCTTGTCGACCCCATCGAGGATCACCTCGACAAGCTGGATCTGGCGTTCGAGAAGCTGGTCGAGCCGGCCCTGGACCGTCAGCTTGCCGTTCACCAGAATGCCGACGCGGTCGCAGATCTGCTCGACGTCGCCCAGCACGTGCGAGCTGAAAAAGATCGTCTTTTTATCATCGCGCAGCTTCAGGATGACGTCGCGGAACAGCCTGCGGCCCAGCGGGTCCAGCCCGCTCATCGGCTCATCCAGTATCAGCAGCGGCGGGTCGCCCACCAGCGCCACCGCAAAACCCAGCCGCTGCCGCATCCCTTTCGAGAACGTGCGTACGCGCTGATCGCGGATGCCCCCGAGGTCGAACAACTCCGCAAGCCGGTTCCACTCTTTCGTCCGCGACGGGCCATCGAGCCCCTGCAGCCGGCCAAAAAAGTCGATGGTTTCCCGCGGCGTCAGGTACTCATAGAAATAGGCGTTTTCAGGCAGATACCCGATATGCCTGCGCGCCCGGGGCAGCCGGCAGTCTTCGCCGAAGATCATAGCGTGGCCGCGCGTCGGCTGAAGCAGGCTGCAAATCAGCTTGATGCTCGTCGTTTTCCCGGCCCCGTTGCGCCCCAGGAAACCAAAAACTTCGCTCTCGCCGATCGAAAGGTCCAGTCTGTCTAAAGAGGCCGGCGCGGACCTCCCGATTCGCGCATACACTTTCGTCAACTCGCGCGTGACAATCGCCTGCATCAGGATCGCTCCTGCGGTCGCGTTCAATAGTTGCACGAATAATATCACAACGCCCAGCCGTTTCAACCCGTCCAGTTTCATACGCCCGCCAGAGGGCCTGCGTCAGATTTGCCGGTTTTCATGCGGCGCCGCTTTCCTGGTATTGCTTGAAAAAACCGGTTGGAAGCTTGGTGCAGGGTCGAGCAATAGTCGCATTTGCGACTTCGAGGCCATTGCGAGCCGCTGTTGCGATTTCCGGCGGCCGCTCCATGATAACCGCGGCGCACCTTGGTCTGTCCGCGCTTGTGAGTCCCGGTAGGGACGGTTTGATGATAGCCCAGCAGGATACCCCTGGGATCCGATCAGGGATTGGGAAAGAGTCCCGTAGGGACGATTGAAGTACCTGCATGACTGATGCCCCATTTCAATCGTCCCTACAGGACTTTGCGCGGGGTAAGACATCCGAACCCAGGACTCAGCCGCGACGAGCTATCTTCATAACGTCCCTCCGAAACTTTGTTTCGTTTTGCGGACAGGTCTTCGTCACATCCCCAGGTTCGGGTCGTCGACCGCTTGTAATGGAAAACTCGTTGCAGGTAGCATTGTGGCGTCTTGGCGCAGCAAGGCCTTATGAGGCCGGTTAAGATCAGGGGATGGTCTGATATGCGAATTTTCTGGGTGTTAGCCGGTGTTCTGACCGTATTGGCGGCAATGGCGGGTGCGGCCGGCGCGCAGGACGCGGATTACGTTCCGCGGGGCGCGGATTACGTTCCGCGGGGCGCGGATTATGTTCCGCGGGGCGCGGATTATGTAAAACTGAACTTCGTTTGCACCCCGACCAACGACCTGTACCGGCTTCTTGTGGCGGGTGGGCAGCCCGTCGAGCGGTTCGAATCGGTTGAGCAGGCGCTCAAAACGCTCGACCCCGGCAGCGGCCTGTTCATTCTGGCCGACGACTACCCGTTCAAACCCCGGGAATTCAGCGAAAAAACGGTTGATGCCCTCAGCGCCAAGAAGTTCCGCATATACGCGGAGTTTGTGGGTTCCTGGTCGGGCAGTCCGTTTGGCAAACCGAGGCAGGCGAACTCGATGCGGGCGGTGGTGACCGGATGGGAACTGCAGCCCAATGTGAAACCCTATATGCTGCTTTCGCTGCACGACTGCCAGTTCGTGCCGTTGCCCTACGCCCGGCCTATCCTGACGCTGGCGCGTGCGGCCGGGTTTGACCGGGCGGCGTTCGGGCCGCCCGAATGGGTTCATCCTATGGAACCCAACGCCGAAGTGTTCTCGCTGCTCGTCGAGTATCCGCTGGCGCCCCATCTGCTTGCTGCCACCAAACTGAGCCACTTTGTCACGGGCCGATACGCGCCTTCCGCCGAGTGGTGCGGCGTGTGGCAGGGCATCATCAAGCTGATCACGGGAAGAGTCGTCGAACTGCCGCCCGCGGCGCCGGTCGTGAAACCTTCATACACCCGCAAGGATTCCCTCCCGGACAACGCCGAGGAGGATGCGTTGCGGCGTGCCACCAAATGGTATTACGGCTCGAAATTGCTCGTCCACCCCGACTGGAAAAACCTTATGGAAAAAGGTGCGGCGGCACCCGACGGCGTGGCGTCGTGGCCCGGCGTGAGCGTTGCGGCGGGCGACGGATCGCTGGGCTTGCTCGAGGGATTCAGTTCCGCGATCGACTACCAGGGCCGCAACCTGGTGCGCTACTGGCAACGGGCCGACTGCACCGCCGAGAGCGCGTTTGCCCTGGCCCTCGCCGGGAATGTGCTCGATGATACCCGGAGTTCGACTACCGCCGAAAACCTGCTGAACTTCCTGTACACGTCCTCGCCGCTGGCGCAGGGGTCTCGTGCCAACCCGGACAGCCCGTCGTACGGTCTGCTGGGTTGGGCCACCGCCTCGAGGCAGGTTGATATCTACTATGGCGACGACAACGCGCGGGCCCTGCTCGGGACGATCGGCGCCGCGGCTTTGCTGAAATCCGACAAGTATGACGAGGCCGTGGTGCGCGGCCTGCTGGCCAACTTCCGCACGAGCGGCAAATACGGGTTCCGCGAGGACAGCATCAACGAGGAGAACCTGCAGAAAAACGGGTGGCAACATTATTTCAACGGCGAAAGCCTCGTCTACGCGCCCCACTACCAGGCCTACCTCTGGGCGTGCTACCTCTGGGCTTACCACAAAACCGGTTATCAGCCCTTCCTCGAGCGCGCCAAGACGGCCATCTCCATGACCATGGACACCTACCCCGAGAAATGGCGGTGGACCAACGGCATCCAGCAGGAACGCGCCAGGATGCTGCTTCCGCTGGCCTGGCTGGTGCGCGTCGAAGACGCGCACAAACACCGCGAGTGGCTCAAGAGAATGGCCAAGGACCTGCTGGCGCTGCAAGACGATTCCGGGGCGATTCGGGAAGAACTAGGCCCGCCCGGCCACGGCCAGTTGCCGCCGCCGTCGTCTCACAACGAGTACGGCAGAGGCGAGGCGTCGCTCATCCAGAAAAACGGCGACCCGGCTTGCGACCTGTTGTACACGGCCAACTTTGCGTTCCTGGGCCTGCACGAAGCGGCCGCGGCCACCAGCGACGCCCTCTACACCAATGCCGAAAACAAGCTGGCCCAGTTTCTGTGCCGCGCTCAGATCAAATCGGTGCTCCACCCGGAACTGGACGGCGCGTGGTTCCGGGCGTTTGATTTCCGCAGATGGGACTTCTGGGGCAGCGATTCGGATGCCGGCTGGGGCGCGTGGTCCATCGAGAGCGGCTGGACCCACGCCTGGATCTCGAGCGTGTTTGCCATGCGCAAACAAAAAACTTCCTATTGGGAAACTACAGAACCCGTCACCGTCAAAGATGAGTTCCAAAAACTCCAGCCGGCGATGCTCTCCGCGGATGAGGCGGCCCAGCCACCCAAGTAGAATAATAGTAATCACAATTCGCGGAATTGGGTCGAGCAAGCCGATTTCGCCGAAATCGGCCTGCTCGAGTTGTATAACCACCAAAGAGTCATGCCGCCGCAGCCTTACGTGTTTTGCACAGTTTCCAGGCTTGAATCCCCTCTTGGCTTACCCGTGGCCCATCCTGTTTTTGACGTTACGTCAGGTGCGGTCGTCTGCAGGCCGTGGCCGCGGCGCCCGCTGCAGGCGCCTTGTCTCTTCCTCGAAAACCGTCGTACGGACCCGTTCCCGGACCGCGTCGAAGTCCACTTCACTGGACAGGGGCCGCCAGCCACACCCATCCGCCAAAAGGTCCAGCGTCCGCGCAACGGCTTGGTAGGGGTCTTTAGGCCCGAGGTCTTCGAGCGAGGCGTGCCGCGACATCACGCTGTGCCCGCCGTCAATCATGCAACAAATCCCGAACGCAAGTTCCTCGCAACGCGGGCCGCTGAACGTCTCCGCGGGCAAGTCGCCCTGCGCAATCGCGTCGCGTACGACTCCGGTAATGGCATTCAAGACCCGCCGCTCCTGAGCGAGGACGCGGTCTCGCTGTTTCTGCGACACCTTCCGCATAAACACTTGAGAATGCAGGCTTTGCATGATGCGCATGTCTTCGGGATAAAGGCGCACGAAAAGCATCGCGGCTTCGCCAATCGCCGCCATCCGCTCCCGGGACCGGCCCTTGCAGATTGCCGCCCGCTCGACAAACACCGCCTTCCCGTGAAGCACCCGGCTCGCCAGTTCCGCTACCACCTCCTCTTTGCAGGGAAAATGATTGTAGATCGTCCCTTTCGAGTACTCCGCCGCCTCCGCTATACGTTCCATGGTCAACCCGCTGTAGCCCTTTTCAAGCAGAAGGCGCCTCGCAGTCTCGAGCACTAGATTCTCGCGTTGAACGAGTTCGCGCTGTTTCCGGGTCAAGTTTGGCACGGGGCCATCATAAACGGATCGTCAGGGTTTTGTCAATACGTCAAAAAATGAGCCAATACACGCGCCCCACCACCAGAAAGGGCTTGACAATACTTATGGTTGCCTATATCCTACTGTTGGCAATGGGCTCGGTTCATGGATGAAATGGGCCCTTTTTCGAATTGGAATTGGGAGAGATGATACTCGGCATCGTTAATAAACAACGTCTGGGGCGGTAAGTGCTTCAGACAGGGGAGGAGTTACAGATGAGAAGATGCATTGTATTGTTACTTTTGGCGGCAGTGGTTGTCGTGCCGTCCCTGGCCTTCGCGGACGTGCAGACAATCGACTTCAGATGTATATTCCAGTACTGCCACAACCGGTTCTTCGCTCTGGCAGAGGTCACTTTCTACGATCCGCTTACGGCCGACTGGACGGTCGAGGGCGGCGTGGGCATCCTGGATGCCAACGAGATGGAAATCCTGCAACTGATTTTGGCCGACCCGGCTGCGCCGCACCATGAGGCGGTTCACGCGGCGTTTGCGCAAAACTGTGCAAAGGCCCGGTCAGCCATCGGGAGCACGATCATCGACCTGACCACGTCGGCCGCCACATCCGGCGATACGGAACGCCAGCCGATTCCCAACACCAGCCCCCAAAAGTACTATGCCGCGGACGGCCTGATGGGCGCCTACATAACGATGGGCGAGTGGGATTTGTATGACGTCACGATGGCCGCCTTCAAGGACTCGGAATTCGGCTCGAGGGTCATATGGTGCTTGGATGAACAGGACCCTCTTTGTTACGTGGACAAGAAAACGGACTATGATCTTTCGCAAGCCGATTACCTGAATATGTGCGGCGACCTGGACGGCGACGGCGTCAAGAACTGCAACGAGTACTGGGCCGCGACGCCCAACGGGTATGCCGGCGCACTCAACCCCGCCGTTATGGATGCGGGGGTGACATGGTCGGCTTGGACGTGCCTCGACGAGAACAACAGCAGCGTCCGGTTTGCCTATAATCCCGATACCGACCGCGTCTACACCAGGTCTCAAGTCCCCATGACGTTCGCTGACGCAAAGTTGGTCACGGGGATTCAGTACCCGGGCGGCTCGACTATTCCGGTTGTGATGGCAACGATCAGGAATGCGGCGGAAAACGCCTACGTTCTGGCTGTGGCCAACGGGGATACCGTTTGGGTCGGGTTAACCGACGAAGCTGTTGAAGGCACCTTTGCCTGGCTGAGCGGCGAGCCGGTGACGTATACCAACTGGAATGAGGGTGAGCCCAACAATTCCGGCAACGAAGACTATTGCGAATTTAGAGACGACGGTAAGTGGAACGACAACGGTGACTCGGCGCGATATGTAGTCTTTGAGACGACCGGGACTTGGCCGGATGACAACTCGAACGGCGCGCCCGATGCGTTCGAAGACTTAAACGGCGACCTGATTCCCGACGCGTTCGGCATTCCTCGGCCCAGTGCGGATTTCGTGGCTGATGTGACCAACGGCGACATGCCGCTCGAGGTTCACTTCACTGACCTGTCCGACCCCGGCGAGCCCGCCCCCGAGGAGGAGGACCCCGTGATCACGTCTTGGCTGTGGGATTTCGGCGACGGCGAAACCAGCACCGAACAGGACCCGACCCACACCTATATGGCCGTGGAGCCTTTCAGCACATATCCGGTTAGCCTGACGATCATAACGGTCAATAATCCGCCGGATGATGTGCGCACCGACACAATGACCAAGACCAGCTACATCACGGTCATTTACGTGTGCGCGTTCGAAGACAAGTTGACCGAACAGGGCGGCTCGCTTAACGATGCCATCATGGCCGCCGACCCGGCCATCTTGAGTGGTGTCAAGACCGACCTTGAGGCTGCTTCAATGACCACGTGGGGAACGTGGGATATTGAAGGCCTGCCGGGGGCAGATCCCGGCGATGGCTTGCCCGATGCCGCCCAGATGGCGTTGATCGAGCATGTCGCTTGCCACACCTGGCTGAATGCCAGTACCCTCACCTTCATCGGCATGACCACCAACAAGGAGCTGTTCGAAACGGACATGGCCACGCTCGGCGGAGACTTTGAGGATCTGGCCGAGTTCTCGATCGTGTTCGCCGGCTTGATTGGATCGAGCACGGAGATGAAGGACACCGTCGACGAGATGTTCGTCACCATGGGCGAGGCTGGCCTGCCGAGCTATGCCGAATACGTGGTGTTCGGCGTAGGCAAGGAAGGCCCGCTGTTTGGCGCTGACGGCGACGCGGACGGCGATGGGCTTACAAACCTCGTAGAGTACGAGCAGGTGGTTGCGACCGGCGGCGGTATTGCGACGTTCGTCGATGCGGCGACCGATTACGACAACTTCTGGGACGGCAACCCCGACCTGCCCGTCGCGGGCATCCTGGGGCTGGGGCTGCTTGTCGGCGCCATGCTGGCAGGCGCGGCTCTCGCGTTGCGCAAGAAGTAAGCTAAACAGCGCCTTAAGGCCTGAGTAATCACCACGGGCCGCCGGAGGAACCCTCCGGCGGCCCGTTCAATTTAGGCTGTAGGTAAAAATCAAGTGCGAAGTGCGAAGTTGTCAGTGCGAAGTTGTTTGAATAGGCTGGTAGAGAAGAGAAAGGGCAGAATCTGCCGTGAGAAACCGCAAGACAGCCTCTACATCCTACAGCCTATTCAAACAACTTCGCACTTTGCACTAACAACTTCGCACAGTCTAAAGCCTACAGCCTGCCGTAGGCTTCGTAGAGGTCCTGGCAGGCTTGGCGGTCGAGCGGCTGGTCTGAAACGACAATACGGAACCGGAGGTCGATGGGCTGTCCCGGCTCGATATCCGGCTCGAAGAAGGCGCCGAACCGCGCATATTTCCTCACGGAATAGTCGGGCACGCCCGTGGGCAACGTTGGGTGCGTCATGTGGAGCACCCACCACCGTTTTCCCTCGACGACGGCGCTGCAGCAAACCCACCACACCCCCTTCACCTGGACGTTTTCCTCTTCGACCGCGCCTTCCGGAATCACGTACTGGGTTGTATCCTCGTGCTCGCTGACCTCGTTGGCCAGCCGGACGTGCATACCCGCGTGCTGGACGTCCCCGCGCAACTCGACCTTTCCCGCGCCCTCCGGCGCCGACAGCGCGGACTCGAAATCGAATACGCGCAGCCCGGCAGGCAGGCGCGACGCCGAAATCGTCCGCACCTCGTTCACCAGCAGCGTCCCGTCGTTCCCGCGCCACTCGACCTTCTGCTGCTGCACGGCCTTTTCCGCCCCGGCATCGCGCGCCAGCCAGCCCGTATGCTGCTGATACGCGTCTCGCATTTCCCACGGGTTGAACGTCCGGCCGCCGACAGTCGTCCGCTTCCAGCCGATGAACATCCCGCGGTGATGGGGATACTTGCCGCCGGCCCCCTTGGTGATCGTCCCCGTGCCGTCGAAATCATAGATGTGCGTGAACACTTTGTAGGTCTCATCGCGGCGTTCCGGGTCGTACGGGCCGATGACCGTGATCAGCCACGGTTTCCCGTCGTCCAGCAGCGCCAGTTCCCCCGGGCGCTCCTCGAATGCAAACTCCGCCGCCGCCGGCAACGATGAAAAAACCGCCGCTACCAATAATCCCACCGACATTAGTTGTCTCAACATGCTGGCCACCTCCTCTATTTTCGGCGCAGTATTGGCCCGCGGCCGGAGAATGTCAAGAAACACGAAGAAAATGACTTCTGAAAACCTAATCTTGCCGCTTTCGGCACTTTGCGGTGGGGTCGAACTCCTGCTCGACCGCGGCGCCTACACGCTGACCCGAGTATCCAAAGCGCCTCCTCCACCACCGCCCGGTCGCGCGGGAGCGCGACCCCACCGTATCACTCAGTCGTGCTGCGGCGCGGCGCCTACCTGCTCCGCCGGATTGGCTGTTATACTTTCTGGAGGCAACAAAAACCTGGGTATTCGTCGTGACTCGTGATTTTGACGTAATCGTGGTTGGCGCCGGTCATGCGGGCGTCGAGGCGGCCCTGGCTTGCGCGCGCTCGGGGTTCCGGACGCTGCTGACGACCATCTACCTCAATACGGTGGCGCGGATGTCGTGCAACCCGGCGATCGGCGGCGTCGCGAAAGGCCAGTTGGTGCGCGAAATCGACGCGCTGGGCGGCGAGATGGGCCGGTGCATCGACCGGACCGGCATCCAGTTCAAGATGCTGAACCGGTCGCGGGGTCCCGCGGTCCATTCACCGCGGGCGCAGGCCGACCGGATGGCGTACCAACTCGAGATGAAGCGGGTCTGCGAGGATCAGCCCGGCCTCACGCTGAACCAGGCGCTCGTCGAGGATCTGCTCGAGCGGGACGGGTCGGTGGCGGGCGTGCGGACGGCGCTGGGCGAGGAGATTTCGGCGCGGGCGGTGATCGTCTGCACGGGAACATTTCTGCGGGGCACGCTCCACTATGGGATGACGAGCGTCGAGGGCGGGCGGGGCGGCGAGATGGCCGCCAACGGGCTGTCGGCGGCGTACGCGCGGCTGGGGTTTGACCTCGGCCGGATGAAGACCGGCACCTGCCCGCGCATCCACCGGCGCAGCATCGACACCTCGATGCTCGAGGAACAACCGGGCGATGCCAACCCGCGGCCGTTTTCGTTCTCAACGCCGTTGAGCGGGTTCAACCCCAACAAGATCGTCTGCTGGCTGACACACACCACGGAGATCACCCACGAGATCATCCGCCGAAACCTCGATCGATCCCCGCTGTTTACCCGCAAAATCCAGGGGATCGGGCCGCGGTACTGCCCGAGCATCGAAGATAAAGCCGTGCGGTTCCCGGATAAGAAACGGCACCAGCTCTTTCTCGAACCCGAGGGCCTGACCACGGCCGAAGTCTATGTCAACGGCTTGGCAACCAGCCTGCCTGAAGACGTCCAATTCGAGATTCTGCACTCCGTTCCCGGGCTCGAGACGGCGGAGATCGTGCGGCCGGGGTATGCAGTCGAATACGATTTTGTGCCGCCCACGCAACTCAAGCCGACACTCGAAACCAAGCGGGTGCGCGGCCTGTATCACGCGGGGCAGATCAACGGCACGTCGGGCTACGAAGAGGCCGCGGCGCAGGGCCTTTATGCGGCCCTCAACGCGGTGCGCCAGTTGCGCGGCGAGCCCCCGCTGTACATCCCGAGGCAGGAAGCCTACCTGGGCGTGATGGTGGACGACCTGGTGACGCGCGGCGTCGTCGAGCCGTACCGGTTGTTCACGTCGCGGGCCGAGTACCGGCTGCTGCTGCGTCACGACAACGCCGACCTCCGGCTCGCGCGCTACGGGATCGCGGGCGGTGAGTTCCAGGCGCGCGTCGAGAAGAAACGGGCTGCGATCGAGGCGGAAACGCGCCGGCTTGAAGAGGTCCGGCTGTCGCCGTCGCCCGAGATCAACGCCATGCTGGCGGATCGCGGCGAACCGCCGCTGGCCGAGCCGCAGACAGCCGGTCAGATCCTGTGCCGGCCGCGGGTGTCGATAGGGGATGTGTGGAGAATAAGCCCGCCGCAGGCCCCGGCGCCGTTTGAGGTGGCCGAGCAGGTTGAAATCGGACTGAAGTACCGCGGGTACATCGAGCGGCAAGAACGCGATATTGTGCGGTTGCGCGGCAGCGAGACGCGGCCCATCCCGCCGAACATCGATTATTCTGCGGTTCCGGGCATTCCCAGGGAGTGCAAGGAACGCCTCGACAGCATCCGGCCGGTAAACTTCGGCCAGGCGGCCCGGATCAGCGGCGTGCGTCCCGCCGACATCGCGGTGCTGTACATCTACGTCGAGAAAATGGCGCGCGAAACCGCCGCAACACGCGGAGACAAACCCTGATGCCGTCCGTAATCCTGTTCCGGCCGGCGTACGACCGGCGGAGCCGATCCGCGCCGGTTTTTCCGTGGGGGCTGCTTTACCTGGCGTCGGTGCTTCGGGATCGCGGCGTGGAGGTCCACATCCTCGACGAGGCCGTCACGCCGGATTACGCGCCAGATCTGGATGGGCTGCTGGAACAGGCGCGGCCGGTGGCGGTGGGCGTATCGAGCATGACGGGCGACCAAATCAGGCATGGACTCGAATTCGCCCGGCACGTGCGGGCAAAATCGGACGCGGCGATCGTCTGGGGCGGCATTCACCCGAGCCTCCTCCCCGAACAGACCGCCCGGCACCCGCTCGTGAATTACGCCGTGGCCGGCGAGGGCGAGTATGCGCTGGCGGAACTGGTGGGCAGGCTCGCGGCGGGGAAAGACCCGGGGCAAATTCCCGGCGTGTACGGCCGCGACGGCGGCACGCGCCCAACCCGGTTTATCGACCTCGCGCAGCTCCCGGAGATCCCGTACGACCTCGTCGATGTCGAGAAATACATTTGCGCGCGGCCCGATATCGGCGCCCGGCGTTACTTCGAGATCTGCACATCCCGCGGGTGCCCGCACCACTGCGGGTTCTGTTACATCGAATCGGTCCACGGCAGCCGATGGCGCGCCCTCGACGCCGCGCAGGCGCTCGCGGGAATCCGGGCGCTGGTCGAGCGGTTTCATCTCGACTGTGTGTCGTTCCGCGAAGACAACTTTTTCGTCAACCGCGGGCGCGTCGAGGCGATCGCGAGGGGGCTTGTCGAAAACGGCCCGAAGATCAAGTGGGCCGCCAGTTGCCGCATCAATTATTTTGACAACTACGATGACGAGTTCGTGGGCCTGCTCAAACGGAGCGGCTGCGTGTTGCTCACGTTCGGGGTCGAATCGGGTAACGACCGCGTGCTCGAATTCATCCGCAAAGGCATCACGGTCGAAGCCGTGCTCAACGTGGCGCGGCGCATCCAGGCCGCCGGAATCCGCGGCACCTACCATTTTATGGGCGGGTTCCCCACCGAAACGCCCGCCGAATTCCTTGACACGTGCAGGCTCATTGACCGGCTCAGGCGGGTTGGGCCGGACGTTGTGGTGCGCGAGATGTCGATCTTTGCCCCATATCCCGGTGTTGGGCTGATCCCGGAGTGCGTGTCCCGCGGCCACGTCGAGCCGGCCGATTTGCAAGGATGGATCAAAATGGACTGGGCCAACCCACAACGGCCGTGGCTGACCGACCGGCAATCGCAATTGATTTCCGACGCCCAATTTCTTATTGCGCGCCTCGCCCACCCAAACGCGCTCGTGCGCGGATGGGCCAATGCACGGTGGGCGCAACTGCTCGAGCGCGGCCCACGAATGCGGTTGCCCGAGAGGCCGGCGGTCGAACTGTTGCGCAGGCTGGGAAAAAAGGGTGCGCTGTCCTTTTTTCCTATTCGGATTCGGTAGTGGGGGGGTCTTCGGCGTTTTCCTGTCGCGGCTGGTTGCGCACAGACGGGACTTCTTCGTCCTTGTTTTCCAATTGCTGCTGCTGGACTCTCATCTCGTGCGCCATATCGCCGGATGCGCCGGCTTCGCGGTTGTGCAGTTCGGCGATCTGCTCGACGCGCCCATACACGATGAGCGTGTCGTCCTTGCGGATGTACGTCTTGCCCATCGGCGCGCCGAGGTAATTGCCATCGAGGCGCCGGATGCCTAGTACCTGCACGCCTTCGTCGGTTAACCTTAAATCGGACAGGCGTTTTCCCGCCAGCCAGTCTCCCGCTCCGACATGGAGCTCCGTGACCGTATAGCCGGAGCTGAGTTGGAGCAGCGACGGGAAATCCCACACCTCGAGGCGGGTCCATTTTTTCAGCGCCCAACCGATCGCGCGCGACATCCAATAGTCGATCCACTTACTCATTGAAATCAGCAGCAGCAGAACGAGCGCGCTCGTTATCAGCAGCAGCCTGGAAAAAACCGAGATCGAGCTTTCGCCGCCGGCCACAAACACCTGCAGCAGCGATGCCACAGCCGCCACGAAACCCGCGTTGCCGATCAGCATCATCAGCATGATGATGCGACGCCGAACCGGATGCTCCATGATCTGCTCCGACTCACGCGTCGTGAAACCAACCCCCAGAAACGCCGAGCGCGCCTGGAATCGGGCAAATTCGCGCGAAAGGCCCGTAAACGTCAAGGCGACCATCGCCACGCGGGTCACCAGGAAGCCAACGAACAAAACCAACGGGAACGTAATAATTAGAATGATGCTGCTCACGAGGTCGCTCTCTTTACCGTTTTGGTTCCGGGCAAGTTAAGGCCCATTCTGCACAGTTTGACCGGTTGATGCAAGCGGCAGCACGGGGTGGTTTTATGGAATTGGCCCCCCGGAAACGCCGCAGAAACGACAATTTTTGTCATTCTAAGCCGTCCTGCGTCAGTTTTTCAGGGGTGGTAGCCGGATATCCACCCGTGGGCGGATGATGACAAGTCCTTATATATTAAAGGTTTAAAGCCTCGGGGTGAATTGTTGGCATGGTTGTTGCCTGTCGGGAAGAGAGAGTTGAAGCGAGGGAGAGGCTCCAGGCCTAGGGGCTTAAGAGTCAATGTCGAAACGTCCAAGAGTTTAATCAGGAAACCAACGGAGGGAACAACTATGAAGAAGAATTTCGGTTTTACGCTTATCGAGTTGATGATCGTAGTGGCCATCATTGCGATCATCGCGGCCATCGCGATTCCGAACCTGCTGCGTTCGCGTATGCAGACCAACGAGGCGTCGGCCATCAGCAATCTGCGGGCGATTAACGGCGCGGAGACGGCCTTCCACTCGGCGAACAGCCGTTACACGAACGTGTGGACCGACATGACCACGCCGGCGAGTGGCCCGCCGTTCCTTGATGGCGACTGGACACTCGTGAAGAGCGGCTACAATTTCACGCTTGCCGGCGACAATGTTAACGCCTACACGGCCACCGCCGATCCGTCTCTCATGGGTACGACGGGGAACAGGGGATTCTTCACGGACGAGTCGGGCGTGATCCGTTTTGAACTTGCTGCCGCGGCGACTATTGCCAGCGACCCGATCGGCACCGTGGTCCCGTAACCACAGCGTACTGGCTGAAACGTATGCTTGAGGGCTGGGCGGCGGCGAGCGATAAGCTC
>DATKVG010000034.1:0-9157 GCA_035530195.1 Bathyarchaeia archaeon
TGCTTTTCAGGCAAATCAAGGTACATGACCGCCACCGTCTCAAGCAGTCGCGCGGGAGCGCGACCCCACCGCGCGCTTCACTGAAGGACGCTGACTTAACCAGCTTCCCCAACTTGTCGCGCATGCCCCGAATGTGCAAAATACTCCTGCTATGAAGCGTTGCGCAGTTTTTCTCCTCAGCCTGCTGCTTGCCCCCTCCGGGAAAGCCGATCAAATCGCGTTCGTGCGGGGCGTCGAGCAGCAAGACCAGCGCGTGTGCGTGCTGGATCTCGATTCGGGCGCCGTCACCGAGGCCGGGCCCGGCGCAACCGATGGGCGGCCGGCCTGGTCGCCGGACGGGGCCATGCTGGCGTTCGACACCCGCACCAAGCAGGGCATGGGCATCTGTATCGTGCGGCCCGACGGCTCGAACCTTCGGCGCATCGCCCACTCGAACGGGTGGAACCGCGACCCGCGCTGGTCGCCTGACGGCAAAATGCTGGCTTACACCTCGTGCGGCGAGGACGGCTTTGACACCCGCATCACGGTATACGACCTCGCCTCCGGCATCGAGCAGACTTGGCCCAAGAACGGGGAGGCCCCCATGATGCGGCCCGTCTGGATGCCCGGGATGCGGCTGCTATACGCGTTGCGGCCCGGCCAGGACGTCCAATGGGATGCCGGAAACGCCCAGGGGCTCGAATGGCTGCAAGACGGCGGCGTCCTGCTGGCCATTGGCCTGCGCGAATCCGGCGACAAGCCGCTCCCCGACCTGTTCGTCGTCACGTCGGAGAATTGCGCGCCCCTGCCCGAGTGGGTGCTCCCGTCACCGGGCAACTATACCGAGTGGGCGGCAGAACCCAGCCACGACGGGGCGAGCATCGCCTGGGAATCAACCGACGGCGGCGACAGGGAGATCTTTGTCCTCAGCAAAAAAGGATCCTTTGACGTCTCCAACGACCGCGCCTCCGACTGGAACCCGGTCTGGTCGCCTGACGCCGAATGGGTGGCCTTTGAATCGTTCCGTAGCGGGCGGCGGGGCATATACCGGGCCTACGTTGGAACAGCGCGCGTCTCGCCGGTCGCCGTCAGCCCCGGAGCCGACAACTGGTCTCCGGCCTGGGCGCCCGACGGCCGCAGAATCGCTTTTGTGTCGGATAGAACCGGCAATCCCGAGTTGTTCATCTCCGAACCAAACGGCGAGAACGTCCAGCAGATTACCGACAACGGGATTCTCAACTTCGCCCCCGCCTGGCGGCCCGCGGGAGCAGAAAAATGAGCCGCAGAATCGGCCTGTTCGTCGCCGTCGCGTGTCTCGCCTGCGTTTCCGCCGCCAGCCGCCAGGCCGATGGCACGCTCGGCCTGATCCGCACGCCCAACAACGGGATTCCGGCGATGGTCGCGCCGGGCGGCCAATTCGACGTGGTCGTCAAGCAGCGCGCCGAACTGCGGCTTGTCGCTGGACAGGACGGGCCGCCGCTCGAGATCCAGTGGGCCGACCTGCCGGGCGGGCTGGCCAGGGCCCGGTGCTCCGTGCCTTCTGACGCCGCGCCGGGAACATACGCTGTCGTAGCGACAGCCGCCGATTCGGCGGACCGCAACGACCGCGCCGTGTACGTCCGCAACGAGTTCCCCGATTATTACGTCGTGGCCCACTTGACGGACACGCACGTGGGCTCAGACCGCCATCCGCGCCCCGCCGCCGACATCTTTCGCGATGCGATAACCGCCGCAAACCAATCCGAGGCCGCGTTCGTGGTGATCTCGGGCGATCTGACTGAAAGCGGCCAGATGGATCAATTCCACGAGTTCATGGCCGTCATGGACGAGTGCAAATTGCCGACGCTCGTTTGCCCCGGCAACCATGACCGCGACGGCTTGACTTATGAGCAGGTTTTCGGGCCGCTAACTTACGGATTCCTGTTTGGCAAGGACGGTTACCTCGTGTTCGACACCAAGGATTACGTTACGGCCGACGACCTCGGCGCGCAAAACGCCGATCTCGAAGTGCTCCGCCAGGAAATAAAACCTTGCCGGTGGGCCATCGGCGTCACCCACCGGTATGAGCCGACACAAAGCTTGCGCTCCCAGTTGATCCTGTTCGTGGACAACCCGCTCGACCACCTCATGTTCGGCCACCGGCACCGCGCCCGCGAAAACGACCCGACGCTCGTGCCGTGGAAAACCACACCGATGACCATGACGCCCGCTACCGTGGATGGGTTCATGCGCCTGTACGACATCTCCGACAAAGAAGTGCGGCCCCGCGAGCCGCAGCGCGTCGCCGACGTCGCTCCGCCGGGACCTGAGCCGGCCGCCGCGCCCGCGCCTGACGCGGAACCGGAAAAGGCGGTGGCGGCCAAATAAGGAACGGCCATGGGCAAGATCGAGCCGCACTACGCGCAAGTATCGAGGCAAGGCCTGCCCCAAATCAAGCGAAACCCGCTGCACGCCGTGATCGACAATTTCCGCAGCGCCTACAACGTCGGGTCGGTATTCCGCACCGCCGATGCCGGCGCAATCGAGCGGATCCACCTGTGCGGCATGTCGGCCCATCCGCCCCACAGGAAAATCGAAAAGACCTCGCTGGGTGCGTTCGAGTACGTCCCGTGGACCTACTATGAGAGGACCGCTGACGCACTCGAGTGGTTGCGCGCGCAAAATATACCTGTGGTTGCCATTGAAGTCGTGGAAGGCGCAATCGCCTACACCCGGTTCGACTGGCCTAAACCGGTCGCCATCGTTTTTGGAAACGAAGTGACCGGCATCAACGAGAAAACCCTCGCCCGGTGTGATGCCACCGTCTGCATCCCGATGTGCGGATTCAAGAACAGCATCAATGTGGCGACGGCCTACGGCATCGTCCAGTACGAAATCCTGCGCCATTGGGGCGCAATCTGATCACGATCGGTCCGATCGGTCCGATCAAGTCGGGGGAGAGCCTATGAAACGCAAGTCCGCCACGCTCCTGATGACCGTGTTGCTTCTCGTTTGCACAAGCTGTGCCACGGGGCGAGGCGACCGCCGCCGCCAAACACCGGCACCCGTCCCGTCGATATGGCCCGTGCAGGATGAGGCCGGGGCCATCTCCTCGAAATTCGGCCTGAGAGGCCAAGGCGCGGACATGAGACACCACAACGGCGTCGATATCGCCGCGAAAAAAGGCGCGCCGGTGCTCGCAGCCGCCGACGGCTACGTCTCCTTCAGCGGCCGCGCCGGCTCGTACGGAAGGACCATCAAGCTCTCCCACGGCGACGGCATCGAAACCTGCTACGCCCACCTCCGAAAATGCATCGTCAAGAAGGGCAAATCCGTCAGGCAGGGCGAGCGCATCGGCAAAGTCGGCCGCAGCGGCAAAGCAGACGGCTACCATCTCCACTACGAAGTCCGCATCTACGGCGCCCCCACCGATCCCGCCCCGTTCCTGCCCGCACAACCGCCAAAAGAACAGACGGTGGAGAAGTAGGCAAAGGCTTGGCAGGCTTTCATCGTTAAAAGCCCAAACCCGATTCAGTTCCGACTTCGAGTCCGTGTCTGTCCGTGCTTGTCCGTGCCATCCGTGTACATGATTTTCTCCCTGCGCATGTGATAAGTTGCTGGCCGCAGCGAAAAACCACGCATAAGGATCCATCAACCATGGCTCAAGTCAATCAACCTCTCGTGGCCGTCATCATGGGGAGTAAGTCCGACTGGGACGTGATGAAATTGGCGTCGGACACGCTGGCGGAACTGGGCGTGGCGCACGAGTGCAAGGTGCTGTCTGCCCACCGGACGCCCGCCGCACTCACCGAGTACATCGCTGATGTCGAATCACGCGGGTGCGAGGTGTTCATAGCGGCCGCGGGCAGCGCGGCGCATTTGGCGGGCGTGATCGCGGCGCAGACGTTGCGGCCCGTGCTGGGCGTACCGATGTCGAGCGCGCTCCAGGGGCTGGACTCGCTGCTGTCGATGGTGCAGATGCCCGCGGGAATTCCCGTCGGGACATTGGCCATTGGCAAGGCGGGCGCCGTGAACGCCGCACTGCTCGCCGTCTCTATCCTGGCAACGCTCAGGCCGGCCCTCCGCGAAAAAATACAGGATTACCGCGACGCCCGCGCAAAGAACGTCCTCGAAGAAAAACTGCCGTAAACCGGCTAACCTTCCTGTGTGCGCTCGTGGAAGCGGCGTCCCCGCCGCTTCCATGGCTTAACTTTAGCCGGCCTGCCGCCGTTTTTCGGCAAGCAGCGCGATACCCTGCGCGTTGATATTCGCGTGGGGGTCAATATAAACGTGATCCTGCTCGTTCAGCACAGCCCCGCAATAGGCCACATGCGTATCAATGGCCGCGCGAACCCGCTCCTCGCAAAACGCCTCCAGCTCCTCCCCTGACAAGCCCGACTCGACCGCCCCGTGCAGAATCGCCTCCAGCCGGTCCAGCGCTTCCAGCAGGACCTCCGCCCCACCGGCCACGTCCTCCAGTTCGCCAAAATGCGTCAGGTACAGGTGCGATGGCTTCAGGGCCAGGACCCGCCGCACGCTCGCCCGCGCCTCGTCTGGGTCGAAATCCGTGGGCGCCGCCGAACATAGCAGGAACGGCTTCTCGCTCGGCCGCGACTTCCGGTACTCGACCCCGAACGTGTCGCCGGTGTAGACGGCGTTCTCGGCGGAATCGTGGATGCAGAAATGGTGATTGGCATGCCCACGGGTGTGCAGGAACGTCAGCGTGTGCCCGCCCAACTCGGCCGCCGAATTGTCTTCCATCGGCCTGACGCGCTCCGGCGGAATCGGCCTAATCCCGCCATAGAGCCGTTCAAATTCTTCCTCGCCGTACACGCGCACCGCGCTCGCCACCAGCCGCGACGGGTCGACCAGGTGCCGCACCGCACGCGGGTGCGCCAGCACCATCGCATTCGGGCAACGCTCAACCAGCGCCGACGTCCCGCCCGCGTGGTCGAAGTGCAGGTGGGTGATGATGATCCACCGCACTGTTTCCGCCCGTATTCCGGCCTCCTCCATACCCTCGAGCAGGTAAGGCAGCGCTTTGGCCGTATTGTTTTCAATAAAGGCCGCCTCGCCTCTGTCCGTCAGCAGGTAAGAGGCCGCATGTTCCGGCCCCTGGTAATGGCAATCAATTATTTTCGGTTTCATGCCGGGCATAATACCGGCTCGATTGCCGATACGGCAACCGCTGCCCAGCGACCGCTGCCCAGCGACCGCTGCCTTCGCTTCGTTTCTTGTGTTTTTGCTCGACCCTGTGGCAAGATACGTGCATGCAAGAGGAGCAACAAGCTGCACTGCCCCCCAAGCAGGAAGTCAAACGCGAAATCATCGAGTTTGTCAAGATGATCGCGTGGTTCCTCGTCATGTTCTTTATCGTAAAGACTTACGTGGTGGAAGGTTACGAGGTGCAGGGGCCTTCCATGGTCCCCACCCTCAACGACCACGAGCGCATTTTCGTCCTCAAGCTGCCCCATATGCTCAGCCAGTTCCGCACGTTCAACGGCATCAACGCATTGGACGCCGGCGACATCGTGGTGTTCTACAGCCCGGTCGAGCCCAGCAAGCGCTACGTCAAACGCGTAATTGCCGCGGGGCCGAACAGCCGCCCCGGCACCGTCAGTGCCGACGACCTGAATTCGCCCGCGGAAACCACCACGGTCCGTTTTGACGAAGGCGCCGTGTTTGTGAACAACAGGCGCATTGAGGAACCCTATCTCCAGCCTGAACAAAAAGTTAGCGCTGACGCGACGGGGAATGTCCGGTTGGGTCCCCGAACCTATTATGTTCTTGGAGACAACCGTAGCGTCAGCAGAGACAGCCGCAGTTTCGGCCCCATTGACGACAAGCACGTCGTCGGGAAAGCCCTGCTGTGCTTCTGGCCGCCAAGCAAGATTCGCCTCATAGAATGAAAACGGTCGTCCTCTCCGACGTCCACCTCAACGTCTCGACCTACGGCCAACTCCAGTTGCTCGAATTCACCAAGTTCTTGAAGGGGTTGCAGTCCGACAAGGTCGACAGACTGATCCTGCTGGGGGACCTGTTCGATTTCTGGTTCGAATACAAGCACGTCGTGTTCTCCGAATATTTCCACATCCTCAGGGCGTTTGCCGACCTTAACGAGCACGGCGTAAAGCTCCATTTCATCTGTGGCAACCACGACTTCTGGGCAGGCCGGTTTCTCGAACAGTACCTGGGATTTACGATTCACCCCGACGGCGCCAGGCTTCCGTTTGGCAACCGGAACGTCCTGCTGATCCACGGCGACGGCATCAACAAAAAAGACCGGGGGTACCGGTTGTACAAGCGCATCGCCAAAGCCCGGGCCGTGGTTTGGCTGTTCGGCCTGTTGCACCCCGACCTCGCCATGGGGATCGCCAGGCGCGTGTCAAGAACAAGCCGGCGGTTCTCCGGCAGAACCGATCCGGAGAACGGGTCGGAAGCCGCCGCACTGCGCGAGTTCGCCCGGGATTGCCTGGGCCGCGGCGACAGCCAGGTCGTCATTTGCGGCCACGCTCACTCCCCCACGTGCGAGGAGTATCCCACTCCAAACGGGCTCGGACTTTACATCAATACGGGCGACTGGATGTACCACCGCTCGTACGTGGAATGGGATGGCGAGGAATTCCGGCTTATCTGTCCCCGCGCCGCCGCGACCCCTACCCGATGAACCCCCGGTAAAAATAGCCCGCCGCTACCCCGGCCGCAAACGCCAACAGCGCCACTATTCCCAGCAAGACTTTCCGCCCATGCCGCTTGCGGAACGACTTCATCGCCAGCGTTATCGAGTGCCAAACCGTTGGGCTTATCTGCGCCACGATGACGGTGACGTTGTCCCGCCCCCCGTTCTCCAGCGCCAACGTCACCAGCCGGTGCGCGTATTCGGCCGCCCCCGCCCGCTTTGTAAAGACCGACCGGATGTCCGTGTCTTTGACCATGTTGACGAGGCCGTCCGTGCAAAGCAGCAGCCTGTCACCCTGGACCACGTGCCACACGTACGTATCCACCGGCACCTCCGGATGGGTGCCGATGCTGCGTGTCAGGAAGTTGCGCCGGTAATCCGACTCCGCTTCCGCCCGCGACATCAGCCCCAGCTTCACTTGCTCGTCCACCCAACTATGGTCTTCGGTGGTGGCGATGACTTCATTGTTGCGGATGTGGTAGCACCGGCTGTCGCCGACGTTGGCAACGTAAGCCTTCCGGCTGTCAACGAGCGCGGCCAGCAACGTCGTGCCCATCGGCTTGTCCCCCTTCACGAAATCCTTGTTGGTCCTGAAGATGTTGTCGTTCGCCTTCTTAATGGCCTCCCGCAGGACCCCGAGGATTGCCTCATTGTTTTTCTCCGGGTCGTCAGAACTGGCCGGTCTTGGCTGTTTCAGGCAATCTTTCAACAAGGAAACGGCTAGTTTGCTCGCGATCTCTCCCCCCACATGCCCCCCGAGCCCATCCGCCACGCACAACAGCGTCCCCTCATCAAAAAGCTGGAGTCCCGGGGTGTCTTCCCGAAAAACCCCGTAACAGTCCTCGTTGTTCTTCTTGTGCCGCCCCACGTCGGTCTGTGCGGCGATATCCATGCGCATCGGACAGGTTTCCTAGTCCCACAAAAACACTACCAGAAACCCCACCGCAGGGACAAATCGCGGTTTTTTGACTCGGTTTATCCGGCAAGCTAAAATCGAGCCAGGGGAACAGGTGATGATTCCTTTTACCTTCAGCACGTTCGTGGTGAAAAATGAAAACCGTGAAGCGTCTGATCTGTGTCTGGCCGTGGCCAACCTGCAACCGGTCAAGCCTCAGCCCTTGTTGCTTCTGGCCGATTCCGGCGCCGGGAAGACCCACTTGCTGTGCGCCATTGTCAACCACGTAAAAAAACACGCGCCGCGGACCGCCCTGGCCTACGTCACCGCCAGGGACTTCCCCATGGCTGTGCGCGCACTGGCTGAAGATGCCGGCCCCGTCACCCGGGCTCATTCCGCCATCTTGCTCGTGGACCAGTTGGAAAAGCTGGCGCCGGACTTGCTCGAGATCCTCGACCGGATCGCCCCCCTCTTTCTTGAGGAAAACCGTTACCTCGTAATCGCCGCGCAGACTGACCCGCAAGAGTTGCCGGGGTTGCCGGCGCACCTGCTCAGTCTGCTCCAATCCGGCCGAATCGCGAGGCTTGAAAAAGCCGCCGCGCCCGCCATACCCGACCCGCTGCAAAAACAAGTCCCGCAGCTCCAATCTGAAAACCAGGCTCTCCGTCATGAACTCGAGACGGCCCGCGGCGAAATGGCCAAGCTGGCGAATGCGGCGGAGCAACTGGCGCACCTGCAGGAACAGTATGTAAAGACGGAAAGCGCCCGGCAACACCTCGAATGCGAGCGCGCCATGGTCAATGAATCCCTGGCGGAACAACACATCCTGGAACAGGAGGTGCGCTCGCTGCAGCAAGTGCTCGAAGAAACACGCAAGCAGCGCGATGCGTGCCAGGCCGACAGTTCCGCCCTCGCCGCCGCCACGGCCGAATTGGCACGGTTGCGCCGGCAGATTGCGGCGGGTCCTGCAACGCCCGAACGCACTGCCGCGGATTCTCTCCAACCCGCCGAGGACGAAATCCAACAGGTGCGGCAAGACGTAAAAGACGCGCATGACGAACTCGGCAGATGGGCATTGAGGGCCCAAGCCATTCTACAGCAGGTCGAACTGAACCGGGCCCGGTTTGCAGAGAACGCCGAACGCCAGTTACAGCGCGTATTGGCCCTGCAACAGCAAGTGGAAGAGTTGACCGCGCAATCCAATGAGCCGGCGCGCCCGCCATTGGCCGCCGAACCTGACGGCGCCACAGACATCGCACGGCAACTCCGCGACATCGCCGATACTGCCGCACAATCCGCCGCGGCCGATGCCGAAACCCGGCTCCAGACGCTCTACGCCCAACTTCTACACGCCGCCCAGGCCTTACAAGACCTCAGCGACCGCGTCAACGACCGCCCCGACGCTCCCGGCCCGGCTCAACCACGGCCGTGGTACGCCGATCCCTTCCCGTTGCCGCCCAACAACGTTTCCAAAGAGCCCGGATCGTGATCCACAACCCGTAACGCCTTTTCACAGGACCCGAAAACATGCAGGATTTTGAAAAACACGTCATAAAACTCTTTGAAATCATCCACCCGCTGGACCGGATTGCGCGCGCCGGTTACGTGGTCCGCGGTGTCGCTCA
>DATKVG010000035.1:0-14784 GCA_035530195.1 Bathyarchaeia archaeon
ACCAAGTGCCTCCACCTGACTGAATCAAAGCTCTTTACAAGATTCTAGTAGCACACGCCAACGAAGTCAACCATCATGTGCGCAATGCCGGTCAAAATAACAGGTTACGAACGGTTCACCTTCAACCGGGCTACGTTCAAGGCCAAAGAAACAACCGCTACCGCCAAAAAAGACCCAAACGCTACCGCGTCTACCACCGCCCTGTTCGCATCAAGGCCCGTCAGCCGGTCAAACACAAACTTCAGATACGAATCCGACATTTCCCCATAACCAAGCCGCTGACGCACCTGCCAGTGCCATTGTGTACTCGGGCAATACCCGATCCCGTACCACAAACCAAGTCCAAACCACGACAAACCCGTCAGAACCACCACCACCAAATGAGCCAACCGCGTCCGACGAGGCAACCAACCAACCAAAACAAACAACACCAGACCCGTATGAAAAACAAAGAAAAATGCGTCCAAACCCCGATAGATCCACATACCCCCTTTATACGTCCACTACGTCCACTAAGTCCACTCCGTCCACCGTCCACCGGCCAGCGGCCACCATCCACCGTCCCACGTT
This sequence comes from Bathyarchaeia archaeon, assembly GCA_035530195.1. Taxonomy (GTDB): domain Bacteria; phylum Hydrogenedentota; class Hydrogenedentia; order Hydrogenedentales; family SLHB01; genus JAPLKX01. The sequence goes on from DATKVG010000035.1 coordinate 571, forward strand.
TGGGCTTGATCTCCGCACACCAACCAAGTAGTATTTCTTTCGCCAGCGGAGTTGTGGCAGGAGAAAAGAGTGGCGCGGCGGGAAACGCGACATGTGAGCCCCGCGCAGGGGCATATGCATACACCGATTCAGTCAACCTGTCCCGGCATGGCTTAGCTGTAGCGGGGCACAGCGGAAGGAGAAAATATTATGGCGATTGCTGTTATGACTGCATTTTCGGGAGTGTTTGCCCTTGGAGTGATTTTCTCCATTCTGGGCAGCGTCAAGTTGCAGTTGGCCGAGAAGTTGAAAATCAACGATGCCCAGGTGGGCAAGTTGATTTCGGCGCTGATGTTCAGCAGCCTGGTATTCGTGTTAATCATCGGCCCCCTGACGGACTGGCTGGGGTTTAAGCTGATCGCCGTGCTGGGGTTTGCGGCCGGCGGCATCTGCGTGTGGCTGCTCGCCAGCGCGATTTCGTTCAATTCCACATTCGTGGCGTGCCTGTTGCTTGGCGCCGCGGCGATGGCCGTCAACACCATCGGCAACACCCTTGGGCCGATCATCCTGTTCAGCGGGCAGAATCCGGCTGCGGCATCGAATCTGCTCAACGTGTTTTTCGGCGTGGGCGCTTTCATCACGCCGCTCATCATTGCCGCGCTGCTCAGTAAGCTTGGGTACAAGAGCACCGTCGGAATCATCGGCGCGATCTTGTTCATCCCAATCATCTACACGGTCTTCGGCACATTTCCTAAACCGCCGGAGGGCTTCCGGATTACGCAGGCGATCTCGCTGCTGGGCCGTGGCGGCATCTGGGCGGGCGGCTTGGCCCTTTTCTGCTACATGAGCCTCGAGGTCACGTTAGGCGGGTTTGTCACGACTTACCTCAAGAGTCACGAAATGTCCGACCAAAAGGCCGGCACCGGCCTTTCCGGGTTCTGGATCGCACTGATGCTTGCGCGGCTCATTACGGCGTTCACGGTGCCTGCCGAGCAGTTCGTATATCTGGTGCCGGTGCTTGCGTTGATAGCCGCGGTCTCGATCGCCGCCATGGTCGGCGCCAAGTCGGTGGGAATCGGCGTGGGAGCAACGCTCGTGACCGGGTTCGTGCTGGGCCCCATCTTCCCGACGCTTGTGGGCGTCACCTTCAGCAAGACCGAAGCCTCGGGCAGCGTGTTCGGCATTATCTTCGCTATCGGTCTACTGGGCGCGATTCTGATGCCCAGCCTGATTGGCAAGTACGCCGCCAAAATGAATATCCGTCAGAGCCTGCGGATTTTGGTCGGCGTGGCCGCGGCATTGATCCTGGTGAGCGCCGTGCTCGGTTTTGCGATTCCCAACGCCGTGGCGCAGCCCTAGATCGTGCTGCTCGTCCGGCTGTAGAAAACAGCGCAGCCTCAACGTTCGGCAGACAAGGGAACCACGAGTTCCAAAAGTTTGATCGCCACAAGGCCCCTTTCAGGGGCCTTTTTCATTTCTCCCGAAACCGCCTCACAAAGTGGCCATGACGCGCGCGCGGCAAAATCGATATCACCCGCGCGGGGCTTGAACCCCGCCGCGTGACATCCCACCGCGTGGTCGGCCGCGAGCCCTCGCTTTATACGTTGCCCGCTTGCCGTGTATACTGGCTGCTCAACCAATAAAAAGGATTTGGATAAATGCGCATCCTGATAGTTGGCGCCGGTTCGATAGGGAGTTCTTTCGGGGGCTTCATGGCCAAAGCAGGCCACAACGTCACCTTGGTCAGCCAGTATCAAGCCCACATGGACGCCATCGCCAGGGACGGCCTCCGAATCACCGGCATCTGGGGCGATTACCATGTCACCGGCATGAGGGCACTCACCAGTGTTGATAGTCTTGCGCCGGGTCAGTTTGACCTCATCATCATCTCCGTCAAAAGTTATGACACCGCCGCCGCCGCCAACTCGATAAAACACCTCGTCGACGACCACACCCTCGTGGTTTCCTACCAGAACGGCCTCGGCAACGCCGAACGCATCGCCGAAGCCGTCGGCTGGCACAGGACCGTTGGCGCCCGAGTCATTTACGGCGTCAAGACCCCCGAACCCGGCCTCATCGAGATTACCGTTATCGCCGAACCCACCGCGCTCGGCGTTTACTCGCCCGACACCCCGGCGGGCCGAGTCCGTGAAATTGTGGCCGCCATGGAACAAGCGGGCCTTCCTACCGTCTACACCGATGCCGTTGCCACGAAGCTCTGGCAGAAAGTCACTTACAACTGCGCGTTGAACCCGCTATCGGCCCTGCTCGATGTCAATTACGGCCGGCTGGCCGAATCCCCCCCCACGCTCGACATCATGCGCAACATCATCTTCGAGGTCTACGCCGTCGGCCACGCCATGAACGTGCCCCTCGACCCGCCCGACGCACAAGCCTACTTCGACCGGTTCATCAATGTCCTCATTCCGCCCACTGCCGCCCACTACGCCAGCATGCGCGAAGACGTCCGACAGGGACGCAAAACCGAAATCGACGCGCTCAACGGCGCCATCTGCCGGTACGGCCAGGCCCACAACATCCCTACGCCCGCCAACCTCATCCTAACCCGCCTCATGGCCTTCTTCGAACCACACTGATGGAGCGCAAAAAGCGGGTACAGGCACGCTTTTTCCAAACTGCCGGAAAAAGCGAGCCAGTCCCCGTTTTTTGCTTACGCGCCTCATGGCCTTCTACGAGCCGCAAGAAAAGTAAGCCGACCTCACAAGAGGTCGGCTTTATCCGTCCGATCCATCGGATCCGTCCGATCCGACCAATTCTTCACGCCACCACTGGAATCCCGTAGAGCTGGCAGAAATCCCTCAATGGCTCCGCGTAATCGCCATAAAACACGATCTGATGCATGCCTTTCACCGTGCAGGCGTCTTTCACGCCGTCAAACCGAATCAGGGCATTCGTCCGGCACCCGCCAACCGGCGGTATCTCCGGGCACCGTACGATTTCGCCCGCGTAGACAATCATCCCCGGCTTGTCGCCCGACTTGTACAGCGCCATCGTCACCCGCTGCCCTTCTTTCAGCAGCACCCGCGGCACACAGCCCCAACCCGCCTCGGCGTGGCTCCGCAAGATGTACGGCTCCGGTTTGCTGCCGCGCCCGCCCATGTACGCCGGGCACGTACAATGCGCCCCAAAATACAGGTTCGCCTCCGTGTCCATCGACGCGTTCTGCATGAACCCCGGCCGGTCGAACAGGTACTCGACCAGCATCAGCGTCAGCGCCGAGTTCAAATCCGACTGGCAGCCCGCCGGGAACCCCTGGTCGCGCAACGTCATGAACGACATGCACGGCGGCACGTGCTTGTGCGGGTTTTGCAGCCCCGGCAGGCACGTCATCGTCAGCGCGTCCGCCTGCTCCGCCGCGATCAAGTCCCGCATCGCAAAATAACACCGGGCCGCCTCGAGCACGTCTTCCTCGTTTGGCTCGACCAGCCCCTTCGCATTTCCCATATACGCCCGGCCAAGCTTCTGGACCGCCTCGTTCCGTGTGGTTCGCTTGTACGCCTCGTAAAACCGCTCGAGCGGGACCGTGTGCAGCGTTGTCCCGATAACCGGCACCTGTTTGTCGTCCGCCTTCTCTGGCGCAAGGTCCATCAGCCGGCTGTTCTTCATCCAAAACGCCCCGCGCACCATCCGCAGCCCCGTCGCAATCCCATCCATCGCGGCTTCCGAATTGATCAGATACACGCCGGGGTTCAACCGCAGTTCGTTGATCATTTCTACCAGCAGGATGCCCAGCGGCGCTACCACCAGCGCCGGAACACCCGCCTGCTCCACGACCTTCTTAAGCTGCGGCCAATGGCCTTTCTTGAACAGGATCAGCAGGACCGCGTCCGGTTTCGCCGCCTTCACCGAATCGCCAAACGCAACCGCGCCCGCGTCGTCCGTAATATTCTGTTCGAGGATGTCGAGCTCGATGTTCAGATCTTTTCCCAGCCCGCGAAGCTGTTCCGTATACTGTTTCTGCCGGCCTTCCGCGTCAAACCCCGACCCCGGCCAACTGTAGTACCCCTCCTTGTCGAGTTGGCTCGTCGGCGGATATACAAACGCCACCTTGACCCGCGCCGCCTTCGACCGCACCGGCGCAACCGGCGCGTCCGCCAGGTCCCACACCGGCTTATCACTGGCCGCCACCGCATGTGTAGCCACGCCCGCCACGGCCGTTCCCAATGCCGCCGCTTTCAACAATGTCCGCCTCGTCAACTCCGGGTTCGGAAAACGCTTTTTCGTATCCATGCTCAATCTCCGCTATATTCGCTTGTTTTTCCTACAGTCTACGGCCTACCACCTCTTATCTTCAAACGTCGCCGGCGCCATTTCCCACATCTCCGCCCGTTTCACCACAACCTTCCCGCCCTTCGCCGCCACCTTCACGCCCACCGACTCCCTGCTCGCCGGATAGATGAGCTGCGTCACGCACTGACGGCCGTTCGCAAACACCTCGAGCATCGGCCCATCAACAAATACCCGCAGGTTCAGCGTCTCGCCGGGCCGCAACTCGAACGGCGCGTCCACCGTCGTCCGCAGGTTCTTCTCATTGTTGCCGTACCCGTCCAGCGGCCCGTTGCCGTACCGGACGTCCTTCCGCAGCGTCGACTTGCCCATGTCGATCTTCAGCAGCTTCGCCTTCGCGTCGTACCAGATGCCCGTTTCTTCCGTCCCATCCGGCGCACAGTACACTTTCACGCCCGCCTCCGCCGCGCCGCCCGGATCAATCTCAAACGCCATCTCCGCGCAACTGCCGCGGATGTTCTTCAGCGCAACCTCCGCATCCGCCCCAACCTCCACCACCCCCTCCTCGCGGTGCGCCCGCCGCAACGTCCGCAACTCGTCCGCTGGGTCGATGCGCACCGTCCCGGCCTCCGCCAGCGACAGCACACGCGGCATGCTCTGGAACCCCGAGCCGGTCGCCCGCTGCGTCGACATCTGCCGCGGGTCGACCACCCACGCCCAAAACACCCGCCGCCCTTTCCCATCCAGCAGGCTCTCGGGGGCAAAAAACGCCCCGCCCGGCCAGTTCATCCGCACGTGCTGCTCGGGATAAAACTTCTCCCCGTCAAACCGCCCCACGTACACCCGCGCGCCCACCTTGTGGCTGATGCACAGCAGCGCGTGCTTGTCGCCCAGCTTGAAAAAATCCGGGCACGAACAGTCCTCGCCGTCCGTTGTCCACGACAGGTCCGGATGCTCGTAAAACGGCCCGACCGCCGTCCACGTAACCAAGTCCGGCGATTTGCACAGGTAGAGTGTGTCTTTCCCATTCGGCAAACTGTTTCCGCCCAGCAAACAATAATACGTGTCGCCCTCGAGCCACAGGTACGGGTCCCAAACCTTGTAGACGCCATATGCCGGCTGGCCTTCCTTCGGGATCGGCACAATCGGGTTGTTCGGATGCTTTTGCCACCGGATCAACGCGTCGTCCTGGGACGTCGCCACGCACACGCCCGCATCAATCCCAAACCAGCACAGCATCGGCACGCCCTCCTTGTCGAGGAACGCGTTCCCGCTGAACGTCCCCGTGTCCGCGTCGCCCGGATTCGGCTGCAGCGCCGTGGGGTGGTACGTCCAATTCACGAGGTCCGTGCTCGACAAATGCCCCCAGCAGTGTTTCCCCTCTTTGTCCTGGAAGATGTACATCAGGTGATACGCGCCCTTCCAGTAGATGCACCCGTTGGCGTCGTAGGGAAGCCCCACCCCTTCGTCCGGCAGCGCCGTCACGTGCCACGACGGCCACCATTCCGCCCCGCGCGAGTTCGGCCCCGCCGCATCATCGCACCATCCAGCAAAACTTATCGCCACCGAACTAAGCAGACATAACAGGATAAGCTTGTTCTTCATTTCAGCGCTCCCAAATCGGCCGCGGCCCAACTATACACGGAACACGCGCCAATTTCCTCAAGAAGGCGGCATAAGAATGCAGGCTGCATAAGAATGCGCCAAGGTGCGCATACGGGGACCCTATTGTATCAACGGCTTGAAACGAAAGGGGTGACGTCATGCGCTGGTTTACTTGGAACGTTTGGGACGCGCTGACGCCGACTACCGCGTTTTTCGGCCAGGGGCTCGCCGTGCTCGTCACCTACAACGACAACGCACTCGGGCCCGACGCTCTCCCCCACGAGAGAGAAGCAACCTACCTGCCCGTCTTCTTCGGCTGGAGATAGAAACGCAGGCTGTAGACTGTAGGAAAAACCAAAAAAAGTGCAAGCGAACCGCCCGCACAACAATTCGCCCTGATGGTCCTTATAGTAGCCACGTTGGTTATCCACAGCCGACAGAGTGGGAGTCTTGAGTGGGTCCACGTTGTCTGTTGGCTGTGGATAACCAACCGGCGCGCGAGGCAGAATATGGGGTTTGACCCGAACTCCGGTTTGGGCGACGGCGGCGGTAGGACTTTTGGTCCTGGCCTCTTGAAGGCTGGGAATAGCCTGTCCGCCGCCGATGCAACAAACACTGGCGCAACGTGATGCACCTATTTGCGACGTGTTCCAAAGCCTCCTGTGCCTGGGCCAAGGCATCCTACGACATGCACCGCAAACAGGTCGCTCGCCAGCGTAGCCCGCCTCCGTTTGATACCGCGGATTCACCCTATCATGAAAAGAGTAAACGATGTGTTGGCACTTGAGATCTACCGCCTACAGCCTGACTTTACTTTGCAGGTATAATAGAAAGATGGACGGCGTGCAGGTATCGGAGATTTTTCGCAGCATCCAGGGTGAATCGACGTGGGCGGGGTTGCCGTGCGCGTTTGTGCGGCTGACGGGCTGCAACCTGCGGTGCTCGTACTGCGACACGCGCTACGCCTACGAGGGCGGCGAGGAGATGACCGTGGATGCCGTTGTCGAGAGATGCGCGGCGTTTGGCGTCCCGCTGGTGGAGGTGACGGGCGGCGAACCGTTGATCCAGCCGGGCTGTGTGCCGCTGGTGAAAGCGCTGCTCGAGCGGGGCTGGACGGTGCAGGTGGAAACGAACGGGTCGGTGTGGGCCGGCGACCTGCCGGCGGAAGCCGTGAAGGTGCTGGATTTCAAATGCCCGGGCAGCGGGATGACCGACCGCAATGACTGGCGGAACATCGAGGCGCTGACCGATCGCGACGAAGTCAAGTTCGTGATCGGTGACCGGGCCGATTACGAGTGGAGCCGCGATGTGGTGGCGAGATACGGGTTGCCGGCGCGGTGCCGGCAAGTGCTGTTTTCGGCCGTGTTTGGTAAGATCGAGCCGCGGCGGATTGTGGAATGGATTCTCGAGGACGGGTTGAACGTGCGGTTCCAGCTTCAGTTGCACAAGTACATCTGGCCTCCGGACCAGAGGGGGGTGTGAAGCCATGAACGTCGAGTTGGTGAAAGCGTATTACGTCGAGGCGGCGCATTGCGCACCGACATGCGGCGTGAACGGGGCGCGGCAGCATGGGCACAGTTTCCGGATCGAGATCGTGGTGGCGGGGCCGGCCGAGTCGCCGTATGGCTGGCTGATCGATTTTGGCGAGATCACGCGGTTGTTCGATCCGTTGCGCAGGCAGTTGGACCACGCGGACCTCAACAAGATCCCCGGGCTCGATAACCCGTCGTTCGAAGGGCTGGCGGCCTGGATTGACAAGGGCCTGCGGCCGGCGCTACCGATGCTGAAAGAGGTCCGGGTAAGCACCGCGGGCGACGATGATTTCGCCCCGCAGGAGTTGGACGAGGACCTGTTCAGAAACCTGCCGCGGCGGTTGCGGTTTTCGTTCGAGGCGGCGCAGAGCCTGCCGCATTTGCCGGAAGGCCACCCGTGCCGGGGGTTACATGGCCACACCTACCGCGTTGAGGTCGGCGCCATGGATCTGATGCGGTTGTGGGGCCACCTGCGGGGCTTGTACGAGGCGCTCGATCACCGGTATCTGAACGAGGTAGCCGGGATTGGCGCGGCCACCAGCGAACGGCTCTGTGCGTGGATTTGGGAGTTTCTGTTGCGGTCGATCGACGACCTGACCGTGGTCGTGGTGCAGGAAACAAACACAGCAAGGTGCATCTATCGTGGAAAATAAAAAGAAGCGGGCGCCCAAAGAACAGTTCAAAGCCCATGGCAGGACCCTGCCCTTCCAGGGGCCGGAAGCCATCGACACGGGCGTGCTCGAATGTTTCAACTACGAATACGCACACACGGAAACCGGCCAAAACACCGAAATCGTCACGACAACCGACGAGTTCACGTCGGTGTGCCCGTTCTCGGGGTTGCCGGATTTCGCCTGCGTGACGATCTCTTACACCCCCGGCGAAAAATGCATCGAGTTGCGGTCGCTCAAGTATTACCTGATGTCGTACAGAAACGTCGGCATCTGGTACGAGCATCTTGTGAACCGGATGTTGGAGGATTTGGTGAAGGTATCGCAGCCGAGGTGGATGGAAGTCGAGATTGAGGTCAACCCGCGCGGCGGCATCAGCAGCACCGTCCGGGCGGAGTACGTGGAAGAGGACTAGAAATCCGAACCGGCGCGAATCTGCACCTAGCCCTTATTAGTCTCGCCCACGACGTTTTGCTATTTCGCCTTGTCTGGGACGCCCCCCGGCAGTTGTGGGGGGTGTCCCTTTTTTAACCAGCATTCCGCGCATCGTAAAAATGGGACACCCCCCACAACTGCCGGGGGGCGTCCCAGACGGCATGGAAAACGCCGAGTCATTTTAGGGGTTTCAGGGTGATGTTTCTGTAGGCCACGGGGCCGTGGTCGCCTTGGATCATGAGTGGGCCGAGGGGGGCTTCGTCGTTGTAGCGGGACGCGCGCGTGGGGCCGGTGAGTTCGACGTTCTCGTGGATCAACTTGCCATTGAAGACCACTTTTTCAAATTTGGCGTTGGCGATTTTCTTGCCGGCTGCGTCAAACTTCGGGGCGCGAAAAATCACGTAAAACGTCTGCCACTGGCCGGGCGGCAATGAGGCGTTAACTTTGGGCGACGTCCCTTCGTAACCCATCGGTTCCCGCTTTTCGTCCCACCGCTGATAAATGCCGCCGCAATCGGTGTAGGTGGGTTTTTCGACGCCGTAGCTGTCGAGGATCTGGATTTCGTACCGGCCCTGGAAATACACGCCGGAGTTGGATCCTTTGGGCACCATGAATTCGATATGGGCTTCGACGTCGCCGAACTCGTTTTTCGAGAGCAGGTGCACCGTCTTGCCGTCTGGACCGTTGACGATCACGCCGGACCCCGGCTCGGGCTTAAGCAGCTTCTCGTCGGTGGGATTGATTTTTGCCCCGCCCGCGGCAAACCATGTGCCGGTTTCGAGGCGCCAGGCGGAGAAATCCGGCCCGATCAGGCTGACTTGGCCTTCGGACGGCGCCGAGGCCGCGAGGAGCGTAATAACTACAGCCAGAACGCTCAATGGAATCATGGCGCGCTGAATCATGGCGTAATCCTTCTTTCCAACGTTCTCCAAATGCAGGCGAGACGCCCGCACCACAACAATCTGCATAACAGGGTTTGTTTTAGAACGACAAGAGGCAGTGCCAGATGTAGGTGTAGGCAAGGGCCTCGTTATCTTCCCAAATCTTGGCCACCAGTTGTTCGTCGCCTTTGATCTCGGATATTTCCTTGCGTTTCTCGTCCCACGGGATGCAGACGCCGGGCTTTTTGTGCTGGTGATACTGGACGAACTGCTGCGGCTGGTTATCCTGTCCCGGAGGGACAGGCGGCTTGCTCGAAGCCTTGCCGCCGTACACGCCGTACTCGCGGGTGGTATCAGTCATGGCGCGGACGTTCTCGACTTTGGCGTCGTTCTGGATGATGGCGCTGGCGTCCATGATGTAGCCGCCGTCCGGGCCGAGCGTGTCGATGACTTTTTTGGTGTAATCGCTGACCTCTTGCGGGGTGCCAAGGGTGAGCAGGTAGTTGGGAATTCCGCCGCTGATGCAGAATCGGTTGCCGAGGATTTTGCGGGCCGCCTGGATGTCGGTCTGGTCGCAGTGAAACACGATGCTGCGCTCGGGCAACTCGCAAAAGCGCTCGAGGTGGGCCGTCCAGTCGCCTTCGGCGTAAAACAGGACCTGATGCCCCTGCGCCCAGATCTCCTGGATGATAGGTTTCAACGTGGCCCAGTACATGGTTTCAAAATGCTTATGCGAAATGAACGGCACGCAACCCCGGTGCATCCAAAAACCGATCGGGACGTACTTCTCGGGGTCCGCGCCGGACAGCGCGACCGCCAGCAGGTGCGGCATCAGCGCTACGCACGCCGCCAGCACTTTGTCCGGTTGCGTCACGATGTCGGTCATCAGGCCGATGTACCCGCGCAGCTTGTCCGCGATGATGTCAAACGGGGCTTTAAAAATGCCGCTGATCGCGCCAACACAGCCCACTTCGTCGCGGAACAACTGGCCCTGCGTGCCGAACCCCATGAAATAGTTGAGCATGGCCATCCCGCCCTTGACGAACGACAGGTTGTTCCGGTAGGTCGATGGCTGGCCGATCGGCACGACGTCGCGGGAAACCCGGGGCAGCCACACGTTGTAGAGAAACGCCACGGGGTCGTCAATCAGGGCATCGTATTCGTCCTCCCGCATGAACGCTTGGTTCTCAGGCGGTTCGAGGTATTGAAAACCCGTGTTGGGATCGACGTCGATACCGGGGACGCCGTAGTACCTCAGCCCGATCGCCTGGGTCAGGCCCGTCCAGACGTACACCATGTTGCCGACGGCCGCGTCCCAGTCGAAATCGAGAGCGGTTTTTCTTGCGGCGGCGAAGGCGTTGTTGTAGTCATGGGTGACCTGCTGGCAGTCGTACCCGGCGTATTTGGCCGTAAATTCCGCCGCAAACGGCCGAATCGGCACCCGGTCCGGTTTTTCGTTGCGCATCGCCGTCACATAACGGTTCAGTTTCTCGGCGTAAACGTGCTGTCTATCCATGGCCACGGCTCCTCCTCTTGCAAAGAAACCATTTTAGCTGTTTTTCCTACGAAAAGAAAAGGGAATAGTCTTCTCTGCTTCCGTGATCCGTCGGATCCGTCCGATCCGTCCGATCCGTCCTATGAGTTTTTCAGCAGCGTGCAGAAATAGAATGCGGCCCCGTTGCCGGACGCCAACACTTCCGCCTTCACGGGTTCAAGGCCGGCGGCTTGGATTAGCGCCTCATACTGGGGCCGCGAGCGCACGTGCCGGCCGCGGTCCAGCCGGCACAGCAGCGTGTTGACCGGCTTGGCCTCGATGAAGGTCGGGTCAAGCGTGATGGCACGCCGCAGAGTCGGGCAGCGCGCCAGCATCGACAACAGTTCCGCGGCCTTATCGTCCGGCAGATGGTGCAGCAGGCCGATCAGGATGGCTTTAGTAGGTTGGATTCGGTCGAGATCGGCCGCCGTCACGGCGGCGTTGTATAGATGAACATTGTTTGGCAGCACGCGCTGTTGGAACCGTCGCAACGCCCGCGGGTCCGTGTCGAACCCGTGGTACTCCGCGAAATTGCCCAGCCGGTCCATGGCCATCCCCGTGCCACAGCCGATGTCGATCAACACGTCCTCGCGCGTGTCGCCCAGCCAGCGGAACACTTCCCCCGCCGGACCCCCGCCGAGCATGCGCAACCGCAGCCATTCATACACCCACGGCGCAGCCAGGATGCGACTGTACAGGCCCACGCGTTTTTCTCCCGCTACAGGCTGTCGGATAAATCCTGCGCCGCCAGCCGCTGTGCCTCAAGGTCCCGGTAACGTCTCATTATCAGCAACAGCAGTAGAGGCATTAAGATACTCCCAATGCCGCCCGTGATGGTCAAGGGGCTCCACGCCGCCAGCGGGCGCCCTACCGCCAGCAGCCCTATACCTGCTCCAAATAAAACCACTTCGCATGCCAAAAGTGCCACACCCAACCCCACTACCAATCCTTTCCCCTTGCCGCGTGGCACGAGGAACCCTGCCAGGGCACCCCACAGCCCTGCAATCACACCCAAAACTGCTGCAAATAAACCCGTCCGCGGCCCGTATGACACGCCTCTGTCGCCCCTGATCAGCCGCGCGTTGTCCAGCCAGACCGTCCCCGGCCCGTCGAACCGCACCCCCATCACCACGCGGTCGGGCCGCTGCCCTTTCTCGAGGAAGAACGGAATCCGGCTCCTGCGCCATTCTTGTGTGCAGGGTTGATCCAGGCCGCGGGAGAAATAGCTGTTGCCGTCGGGAAAGACCGCCCACAGCGCGGCGTACGCCATGCCTGCCGGCTCTTCGCACCGGATGTCCACCTCGTACCACAGCACCGCATTGTCGACACCGGCCAGTTGTTCCGAGAACAGCATCGCCTCCGCGTTGCCACTGCCGGTAAAGGTTACTTTCAGCGATCCCCCGCCGTCGGTCGTAACCGACTTGTCCACGACAACCTCGATATCTTTGCCATGCTGCACGTCGGTCAACTCGTCCGCCGGATAGACGCCCAGCACCTCCGGCTGGGTTGCGGAACTCGCCATCAGAAGCACAACTACCGTCATTACTTGCATGAGTTTTCTTCCTCCACCCCGTGTTCCCGCAGCACATCGCGGTGCGCATCGAGCAGCTTGCGCGCCACAACCCGGTCCATCTTCCCCTCCGCCACCAGCACCCGGATCTGGCGGTGCAGCGCGTCGACCGGCCCCGGCCCGTCCGCCGCTCGCACTTTCGCGATCAGCCGATCGAGCCTCGACCGAACCGTGGGATACGAAATGCCGTACTCTTCCGCCAACGCCTTCAACGACCCGCTCGCCAGCAAGAATCGCTTCAGGAACTGCCAGTCTTCGGGGTCTATCGCCTGTACCCATTCCGGCCGCTGCTCATTCATGCCATCCGCCTCGCATCAACAAACCTTAAGTTGACTTAAATATAATTCAATTCAGGCCAAATGTCAAGAAAATTAAACTTGGGTTGAAGAAAATTAAGAAAGGAAAACCGGACGACCGCCCAAACGGCCCATTAAACCTTTGATACGACTGTACTTGGCGTGGCCAGGCTCAAATCCAGTCGATGGCGCCGGTAGCCAAATCGTAGATGGCCCCGGCAATCTGAAGAGTTCCCGCATCAACGCGCGCGGCGATGATTCCGCTTTCCCCAGTTAGGTCCGCCATGCCGCGCCGCACATTACATCGGGTGGCGGCGTCAACCAGTTCGTCGCCCGCCAATGACGGCTCCTCCCGGCGTGCATCTTCCGCGGCGACGTAGATGCTGCGGACCAGTTTGGCCAGATGGCCGTCGAGCGCGGCGCCGGTCACGACGCTGGTTACGGCGCCGCACCGGGTATGGCCAAGGACCACGCACAGCGGCGTGCCCAGATGCTCGACGGCATACTCGATTGATGCGATCTCGTCGCCGTTGCACACGTTGCCGGCGACCCGCACGACGAAAAGATCCCCGATCCCCTGGTCAAAGATCACCTCGACAGGCACGCGCGAATCGGAGCAGCCGATGATGGCCGCCCAGGGGCGCTGTCCCTCGGTGTACACGGCCGTTCGGCGCCCGGAATCGCAATGGGGGTGCTCGAAATGGCCGTGGAGAAACCGCTCGTGGCCGGCTTTGAGGCGGGCAAGGGATTCGGCGGGAGTGACACGGGTTGCGTCTTTCATGCCCGAATAGTAGAGGCCGGAACCTGGGAGTTGCAAGCATTGTGGTGCGGGCGTCCCGCCTGCACGTCCCAAAGAGCAGGCGAGACGCCTGCACCACAATGGGAATACATTAAAGCCGGTTTGAAAACCTGCCGATGATCTGAGTGTCAGCAGCACCTGATGGTGCAGATTAGGAGAAAAGACATGGTTGGCATATCGGGCATAGGCATTTACGCCGAACCCGCCAACCCAAGGCGGGTAAACGAGTTACGAACAGAGGCAGAACCCCCGGCGGCCGGTGTTGCCGATGAACCGGCACCCCTGGCCGACGGTGCGACACTCAGCGCCGCCGCTCTGCTTCTGGCAAAGGCGAGCGAACAAGACGACCCAATCAGCGAGCAACGGCTCGAGCAGATACGAAAATCCCTCGAACAGGGCACGTACCGGCTACAGGAAGTCCTGCTGAAAGTGGCGGCCCGGATCGCCAGGTTCATCCAATAAACGGCCCACAAGCCCCGCAGGCCAATCTGCGGGGGTGGTGTGTCTAAAAGCGCAGTGTAGTCTCAAAATAGACGTAATCGGCGTCTTCGTCGTTCGTGCCGCCGTTGAAACCGAGCCCGTTAAGACAGGAGAAATTGCCGTTGCCGGGCCCGAGGCCGTCGCCGGTGAAGAAGTGGATATAACCCGCGCTGAACGACAGGTC
>DATKVG010000036.1:0-106825 GCA_035530195.1 Bathyarchaeia archaeon
ACCAATGCCTCCTTGGAGGGGGCACGGGTTCACTATGCCAACTTGGAAGGTTCAATCCTCACTGGAGTCAGGATCTTTGACGCTTCCTTCCAAAACTGTTCTCTGCGCAACGTGACTTGTGAATACGTAGACATTCAGAAACGTGGCGAAGGATCGAGGCGGCTTCCAGAAGACAGGGATTTTGAGGACGGTGAGTTCGAAGAGTTCTTCGGGAAGTACAAGGACATTTACTCTATGATTGAGAGTGACGTCAAGGAACGCAGAGAAATGAATCACGCGTTCATCTCCTACGTAAATGAGGATATTGAAGCAGCGACACGTCTCTGCGACGATCTCCGGAAGAGCGGCATCAAGGTTTGGATTGACAGTAAAATGCTCCAGCCCGGAGCAAAATGGCAAGCTGCAATAAGGAATGCCATCCAGGACGGGGCTTTTTTCATCGCCTGTTTCTCGCAGAAGTACTCGAGGAGAGACAAATCCTACATGAATAAGGAGCTGCGCATAGCAGTCGATAAGATGATGGAAATGCCGAACGACAGAGTCTGGTTCATCCCTGTGAAGCTGTCACCTTGTGACATTCCTGACTTCAGCATTGGAGGCAACGAGACATTCAGAGATATACAGTGGGTAGACCTATCGCAAGATTGGGCCGAGGGAGTGCAACGGATTGTCCACATCATTAAGGGCGACTGAAATCTCGGCGTCTCCATGGTCGATCTGCTACTCGGTCGTGCCCCGCTCGGTGCGATGTTGCGGTGCATTCACGAGTGCGTTGAGGAGTACTGCGGCATTGATCTACAAGGGAAAACGAGGGACAGCAAGCAATTCTTCACCTAAGCTCGTGGGCGAGCCGGTGAGCGTGCCGGACGCGGCGGCGCTGGCGGCGTCGGAGCCGTATCAATTCCAGTGGTGGGCGTTGGGTCTTGTGGGAGCGCGGCCGGTGGAAGAGAAGAAGGGCGCGGATAAGGGTATTGACGGCAAGATCGTGTTCCAAGGCGACGGGGCGGGGAAGTTCGAGTCGGTGATCCTGTCCGTGAAAGCCGGTCACGTCACAGTCAATCAGGTCCGCGACTTGCGCGGCGTGGTCGAACGCGAAAAGGCCGCAATAGGCGTGTTGATTTCCATGGAAGACCCCACCAAACCCATGCAGATCGAATCCGTAACCGCCGGTTTTTACGAATCCGAAACGTGGAACCGCAAATATCGTAAGATCCAACTCCTCACCGTGGCAGACCTTTTAGCGGGAAGACGCATAGACATGCCCCCCATCAGGCAAGTCGGCAAAACCTTCAAAAAAGCCCCAAAAGCATCCCGCAAAGGCGCCCAGACCGGCGAACTCCCCTTGCAGGGGGATGAAGGATGACAACGGGGCAGGCCGAATAGGCGCAAAACCACCATGAAGGTTGTGGACATTTTCGCGCAATGATACGATGACAATAGTGGATGTGCGCGCGTTGGAACGGCAGATAGACCCGTTGTGTATGCTCTTTATGGGCTGTCGACAGAGGAAATCTTAGTGGTAGAGGGCTCAACCCAATGAAAGCCACACTCGAAACCATCAACCAGATGCAGGTGGATGGACTTATTGGCCGATACGCCATCGGCGGGGCGGTGGGCGCGACGTTTTACCTCGAACCCGCCGCCACGCTCGACATTGGTGTTTTCATTTCGCTCCCGAACCCTGCCGCTGGTCAGATCCTCTCGCTCGCGCCCATTTATGAGTATCTGACGGCGCGCGGCTGCCGGGTGGAAAAGGAATACATCATTGTGGGCAACTGGCCTGTCCAATTCCTGCCGCCCAGCGATGCCTTGGACGAAGAAGCCTTGGGGCAGGCCATTGAGGCCGATGTGGACGGAATCAAAACGTATGTGATGACGGCGGAACATCTCGTGGCGATCGCGTTGAGGACGGGCCGTGCAAAAGACAAGATCCGCGTCGAACAGTTCATCGAGAGCGGTGTGCTCGATGCCGCGCGGCTGGAGGATATTTTGACGCGGCACGGCCTGCTGGCCAAATGGAACAAACTCATGCGACAATACCGGGAGGAGAACGAATGACCCCCTGGATGCTAAGGATTTTGGAAAGCAAGCGGGCCACCCGCAAAAGAATCGCCGCATTGCCTTTTGCCCGGAAGCTTGAACTCCTCGAAAAGCTCCGCGACCGAAGTCTGCTCATCGCCTCCAGTCCCCTCCGCCATGCAAAACAGAGACACAAACATAAACCCGAAGAATGATCCGTGCCCCCTCCACGGCGGGAACACGAGGAAACTGAGGGGAAAATGGGGCGACGCGGCCGGGAAGTTCGAGTCGGTGATCCTGTCCGTGAAGGCCGGCCACGTCACAGTCAATCAGGTCCGCGACTTGCGCGGAGTGGTCGAGCGCGAAAAGGCCGCAATAGGCGTCCTGATTTCCATGGAAGAACACACAAAGCCCATGCAGATCGAATCCGTAACCGCCGGTTTTTACGAATCCGAAACGTGGGGCCGCAAATATCGCAAGATCCAACTTCTCACCGTGGCGGACCTTTTAGCGGGAAGACGCATAGACATGCCCCCCATCAGACAAGTCGGCGCAACCTTCAAAAAAGCCCCAAAAGCATCCCGCAAAGGGACCGAGACAGGCGAACTGCCGTTGAACGAGTAATTATGAATTGCGAGTCAATTACGAATTACGAATTAGCCAGGGGTTGGGAGCATAATTCGTAATTGATGGAGGGCCCGAGGTGAAATTCGAGCTGACGAAACACGCCCAGAAGGTGTTGGACGAACGCGAAATTCCGGTCGAGTGGGTGGAGCGGACATTGTCCGCGCCGGAATTGGTTTTGCCGGACCCGGATGCCGCCACGGTGGAGCGTCGTTTCCGGCGGATACCTGAATTTGGCGGGCGGGTGTTGCGCGTGGCCGTCAACACGGCAGTTGAGCCGAACCGGGTGGTGAGTGTATTCTTTGATCGTCGGATGAAAGGCAAACTATGAGATTGCACGTGGACAAAGAAGCCGATGCCCTTTACCTGCGGCTGGATGATTCCAAGATCATCGAGTCCGAAGAAGTGTCGCCCGGCGTAGTGCTGGATTTCAACGAGCGCAATCAAGTGGTAGGCATTGAAATGCTGAACCTTTCCAAGCGCACCCCAAATCTGGATTTGCGCGAATTCCAATTCCAGACCGCCTGACCGGAAAACAAAAGCCGGTGGCGCGGGAAATTCCGGGGGGACATTTGGGGAGAGACTGCTCATTTTGGGCTGTTTTCTCCTTTGCTGCATTTGGGCGGTCGGGATTCTTCAATTACGAATTAAGAATTACGAATTGGGCAGGGGTTGAGAGCATAATTCGTAATTGATATGTAATTCGTAATTGAGGAGGTGCGATGACGGGTCGAAAGCAGGCCGAATCAGCGCCGCAGGCCGAGATCGTCCTTTATCAGACGGCGGACGGGCGGACGCGGCTGGAATGCCGGTTTGCGGACGAGTCCATCTGGCTGACGCAACGGCTGATGGCGGAGTTGTTCCAAACCTCGACCCCGAATATCAATCAGCATCTGAAAGCCGTCTTCGAAGAGGGGGAACTGTCTCCCGCGCGAACTATTAAGAAATACTTAATAGTTCAATCCGAGGGGGTCAGGAGCGTTTCACGCCAAGTGGACCACTACAACCTCGATGCCATTCTGGCCGTGGGTTACCGTGTGTGTTCGCCGCGAGGAACGGCGTTCAGCCAGTGGGCGACGGCCCGATTGGGCGAGTATCTGCTCAAGGGCTTCACGCTCGACGATGAACGGCTCAAAAACCCGCCGGGGCCGGGCGTGCCCGACTACTTCGACGAGATGAAGGAGGCATAAATGAAACGCCTGCTTAAAGTTGCGAAATACCTCCTCCTCATCTGGGGCGGCCTGACGCTCGCCTGCGTTGTCGTGCTCGCCGCCTTAACCGCGTACAGAATGAACGTCGGCGGCTTCCTTAGGGATAAGACAGATCAAGCTACCGCTGACGACGTCCGGTTCGTCCTCAACTGGTGCGAACTCGGCGTCTGGCGCATCGAGTCCGTCGTCCACAGTCATGTTTCACCAAGATCGCTTACCGGAGACTATACCGACGCCTACGCCATCAAAATCTCCCAAGTCACCCCAGAAGAACTCCTGCTCGCAGGAGGTACTTTCAGTACGCACTACTGGTATCGCGGCGACCAATTGCCCAAAATGATTGACGACGCCATACCTCTTGTCGTCGGTTCTGTCAAATGCGATAACCTCTACTGGTTTCCGCCCGAAACTGAACTCCGGTCCAGCGAAATCTACGTCTATCCCTGGACCATTGGCTATCATGGCATCGAAGTAAGGTCGGCCGAACTTATCTTCACCCGTCCCGCCGACAAAATGGTCTTCTTCTTCGGAGGCAAGATTTAGCCACCCTGCCAACATCGTTTTTAGCTCCTGCTCCCCCACGTCCCCACCCCGCTGACACCACTCAAAAAAATCTTTCCTTGTGCTCTTTGGGTTCTTTGTGGCTAAATATTTGCAGTTTACTTATTATACACATCTTGTTTGTCGGCCAAATACCCCTTGTTTCGCGAGACTTCGCTTCTTTCCGAGCTGCATAAAACACAACCTCTTGAAGGGCAAAACACCCTTCTGCCATGCTGCGCATATGTGTGACACGATGGTCATAGTCGGCGGCGGCCGAGTCCTGTTTGCCAAGAACTCGGACCGCGACGCCAACGAGGCGCAGCTGCTCGAATGGCATCCGCGGCGCGAGTATAACCACGGCACCCGGCTGCGCTGCACCTGGATCGAGGTGCCGCAAGCCGAGCGGACGCACGCGGTCCTGATCAGCCGGCCGTTCTGGACATGGGGCGCCGAGATGGGCGCAAACGAGCACGGGGTCGCGATCGGCAACGAGGCCGTGTTCACCAACCAGCCCTACGCCAAAACCGGCCTGACCGGCATGGACCTGTTGCGGCTGGCGCTCGAACGGGCCGAGTCGGCGCAACAGGCGTGCGACGTGATCGTCGGGCTGCTCGAAACCCACGGCCAGGGCGGCGGCTGCGGCTACGAGAACTCACGGTTCACGTATCACAACAGCTTCCTGATCGCCGACCCGCGCGGCGCGATTGTCCTCGAAACCGCGGGCCGTCACTGGTCGGCCGAACGCGTCGAGGGCTCGCGAAGCATCTCGAACAGCCTCACGATCCCCGGGTTTGCGCAAACGTATTCAGACCGGCTCAAAACCGGCGTGGCGATGGGCAGGGCCCGCCACGCGTTGACCTCGGCAGGCATCGCGGGCGTCTCGGGCGTCGCAGGGCTGTTTGCCATCCTGCGCAGCCACGGCGCCGCCGGTAACTGCCTGCCGCGCTACTCGTGGCTCAACGGCGCCATGGGCGCGCCGTGCGTCCACGCCGGCGGCATCGCGGTACACGTGCAGACCACGGCATCGTGGGTGGCGCAGCTTGCGCCCGGCGGCTGCCGCCATTGGGTAACGGCCACGAGTGCGCCATGCACCAGCCTGTTCAAACCGGTGTACGTCGACCGGCCGCTCGACCTCGCCGCACCGGGCGAGAACCCCGGCCAGTCGCTGTGGTGGCGGCACGAGCGGCTGCACCGCATCGTCATGAAAGATCCGGAGACGCTTTTCCCGGTTTTTGAAGAGGACCGCGACGCGATCGAGCGCAACTGGGTCGAGTCGCCGCCGGATTCCGCCGAAGCGTTCGCCGAACACGGCCGGCTGCTCGATGGTTGGCTCGAGAAGGCAGGGCAGATACAAGCCCGCGACACGCGCCCGTTCTACGTCCGCGCGTATTGGAAAAAGCGAGATCGCATGATTGGCGCGAAATGATAGATTTTTATTTGGCTGCTACCGCATACGTCCCTGAACCGACCTCGAATACGGCGGCGCCGTTTTCCGTTCTCAGGAATTTCACGCCGTCGGCTTCGGCCATGGGTTTGCCGCCTTCCGTGATGCTCGATGCGTCTTTGGCCGGCACGTAGACGGTAGCCACGGTGTTGGCCGGAATCGAGAAATTCCACACGAGGCCGGCACCGTCGCGTTTCCACTCGCTCGAGATCGGCCCCATCTGCGAGTTGTATGTTACTTTGGCGAACTCGAGGCCAGGCACGGGCGTCGGCTTGAGCGTGATGCGTTTGAACGCCAGGGCTTTCTCGAGGTCCGGCCGAATGCCGCCGAGGTACTCGTACATCCAGATGCCGAGATCGCCGACGAGCATGACGTGGTTGTGCGAGTTCATGGCGGGATCGGCGGTATCGCCGTTCCACAACTCCCAGATGGTCGTAGCGCCTTTTTCGATCATGTATCCCCAACTGGGGTAGGTCGTCTGGCCGGCAATGGTGTAGGCGATGTCGGGCCGGCCGTTGTCCGAGAGAACGCGGTTGAGAAACTGGCCGCCGATCAGGCCGGTGCCGATGTGGCCTTTGCCTTCGACCATGATCTTGTCGGCGAGGTAGTTAAACACGCGGTCTTTGTACTCCGGCGGCACCATCCCGTACGCCAGCGGCAGCACCTGCGAGGTTTGCGAGCCGTTGCCATAGACGGCCTTTTCCCGGTCGAGGAATTTGTTGTTGAACGCACTCAACAACCGGTCGGCGAGTGACATAAAGCTCGCTCTGTCGCTGGTTCTCCCGAGGAGGTCGGCGTACCGAGCCATCAGCCTAAGGTCGTGATAGAAGTACGATGTCGCGAGCAACTCGGCGGGCGTTTTGCGCAGCGGGTCTTTGGAATGGATGAGTGATTGCTCCTCGGGCGGGACGCACCAGTCGCCGTAATTGTCTTTCGGCATGATGTCGTCTTTGAGGTAGCCGGACATGTGGTTGATCCACTTCTTGAACCCGTCGTAGTGGCGTTCGATCACGCGGATGTCGCCGTACTGTTCGTAGAGCATGTTGGGAATGATGATGAAACTCGAGGGCCACGTGACGTTGTCGTTGTACAGCGGCCAGTAGGACGGGCAGACGTCGGAGACGCTGCCGGAGTCTTTCTGTGCGTCGTGCATGTCGCATACCCACTTGGCGTACAGCGCCGAGATGTCGTGCAGGTATCCTTCGCCGCGCGATTCCTCGGACCGGTCGCCGAGCCAACCCTGGCGCTCGTCGCGCTGCGGGCAGTCGGTCGGGATGCTGCGATAATTGCCGCGGACGCCCCAGACGATGTTGTGGTAGATGTTGTTGAGCACTTGATTCGAGCACGCGAACGTGCCGGCTTGCGGGACGGTGTCGTTTACGACTTGGCCCTCGAGCGCGTCCATGGGGGGTTCGCCGGGCCAGCCGGTGACTTCGACGAACCGGAAGCCGTGGTAGGTGAACCGCGGCTCGTACGTCTCGACACCGCCGCCGGCGCAGGTGTAGAGGTCGGTGACTTTCGCTCCGCGGATGTTGTCGAGGTAGAGGGTTCCGTCGTCGCGGACGGTTTCGGCGTGGCGCAACGAGACGGTTGTTCCGGCGGGCGCGTCGAGTTTGATGCGGCACCAGCCCACCATGTTCTGGCCCATGTCGAAGATATAGACGCCGGGCGAGGGGTTACTACGGCCGATGGGTTTGAGCGTTTCGACAACTTTGATCGGCTCGATCATCTGTGCGGACATAACGCCGCCGGGGCTTTCGACCTCTTTGGCGTTTTGCCAGCTCGCATCGTTGTATTCGGGCGTGTTCCAGCCATCGAGTTGCATTCTGGCGTCGTAAGTTTCGCCGTCGTACTCGCAGTTGGTGCGGATCGGCCCGTCGGTGGTCAGTTTCCAGGAGGTGTCGCTGACGACTTCGCGCACGGCGCCGTCGGCATACTCGACGCGCAGGAGGAACAGCAGCTTTGGGAACCCGTAGGTGCGGGTAGCGGTCGGCGAGCCGATGCGCGGCGCGTAATATCGGCCGTTGCCGAGCCAGACGCCGATCGCGTTCACGCCTTCCTTGAGCATGGACGTGACGTCGTGCGTGACGTAGAAGGCGCGCTTGTTATATTCGGTGAGACCGGGAGAGAGAACGTCGTCGCCGGCTTTGCGGCCGTTCAGATACAACTCGGACAAGCCCAGGCCGGACATATAGGCGGTCGCCCGCTTCACGTTCGGCCCAACCTCGAAATTCTTCCGTAACATCCGCGCGGGGATCTTGATGACTTCTTCTTTGCGGATGCCGGCCCAGGGTTCCATGGCATAGGGGCCGAGTTCCTTGGCGGGCTTCCATGCGGAATCGTCAAACGAGGCCGCCAGCCAGGCGCCGCCGCTGATGGTGTCGGATGATTTCCATGAAGCGTCGGTGCCTACGGTGATCGTCTTGCCGCCGACGATTTTGACTTCGAGTTGAGCGAGCAGCCCGGCGGGATTGGGATTGTCGCCGAAATTTTCCGCTTCGATTGCGATGACGTTCTGCCCGGTCTTGAGGTATTTGGCCACGGGGGCCTCGATGATGGCCATCCCGCCGTCGACCGATTTCTGGCCGTTGACAAACAGGACGAACTTGTTGTCGGCGACGATCTCGCACACGGCGTTGTCCACCGTTGAGCCTGCGGGAATCTCGACGATGCGGCGGAAGTAGCGTTTGGCTACCGGGGCGCTTTTTGCGGGTTCGCCTTCCGCGAACCAGATCCACTTGGCCTGCTGGAACGCCTTCTCCTCAGCCGGTTTGCCGGTGTCGTCGAGGCCGATCCACTGGCCCTTCCACTCGGCCGGGTCGAGAATGCCCATGGTCCAGAGCGCGGGTTCGCTCCATTTCGATTCCTTCCCCGCCTGATCCCATACGCGGACTTTCCACCAGCATTCGGCGTGCGAGGCGAGCGGCGCGCCCGCGTAAGGAGTTTGGATGCACTGGTCGGATTGGACTTTGCCCGAATCCCAGAGGTCGCCGCGGCCCTCGACGAGCGCCTCGCGCGACGCGGCGACTAGGATTTGGTAGGCGCTTTGGGTTTGTGCCCGCAATTCTTGCGGCTGCTGCTGCGATTCGAGGTTCCAGTTCAGGCGCGGTGTGCGGGCGTCGATTCCCAGGGGGTTGATCAACTGTTCGCAGCGCAAGTTGACGACCGCGAGATCCGCGGCGGCACTGAATGACAGAAGGCAGAGACAAAGGCAAGCGGTTTTCATGGCTTTCGCTCCCAATAAGCGCGCGTCTACGCGCGTTAGGCGCACGTCTACGCGCGTTAAGCGCGCGTGTGGCGCGCGCAGTGGTTTTGCCGGGAAAAGATTACCTGCGGGCACGGGCCAAAGTCCAGCGGTGCTACTGATTCAAAAATAACCTATGGCCACACGTTCCATCCAGATCCGTACGTAGGAAACGCGTAACGCGGCAGGATGCCGCGCAGATGCCGCGTCTACGTTTGTAGCCAATGTGCCTCCTGCTGCGTCGCATCAAGAGCCCCATGGTGTTCACGGCAATACGCCAGTATCGTGGAATGCCCTGCCATTACAGGCCCAATCAAGGACTCGCTTCGAGGTGAGAGAACCTTACGTGCGGATTTTGGCTCCACCTACCACCTTTATTTCCCGCTGGAATGGGCGTAGGATGCCGCCGGGTTGTCAGGCATGTGCCACGGGGAGGGAAATACCTTGTTGGACGCAGTAATCCGCAACGGGTTGATTGTCGACGGGTCGGGGAAGGCCGGTTTCAAGGGGGACATCGGCATCGAGGACGGCCGGATCGCGTTTGTGCAACCGTCCAACGGCAGCGGTTCAGCCGTGGCGGCCCGCGAACAAATCGACGCGACGGGCAAGGTCGTCTGCCCGGGGTTTGTCGACCCGCATTCGCACGCGGACCTCGCCCTGCACCGTCACGACCACGACAAACTGCTGGCCCCGCTTGTGCTGCAGGGTATAACCACCCTAGTGGGCGGCAACTGCGGGTTGTCCATGGCGCCGATAGCCCCCGCGTTTCCGGGGCCGGTGCAGGATTACGTGAATATGTTCGCCAACGTCGATTTCGAGCGCGACTGCTCGTGGAACACGACCGGCGAGTTCATAAACGTGCTCGAGTCGCGCGGCATCTTGCTCAACGCCGCCCTGTTGATCCCGCACGGCCTCGTGCGGATCGGCTGCATGGGCCCCGAGCGCCGCTACGCCACCGACGACGAGATTCGCGCCATGGCAGGCGTTGTCGAGCAGTCCATGGCCGAGGGTGCGGCCGGGTTGTCCACGGGCTTGCAGTATTTTCCCGGCAGCCACAGCGACTCCCGCGAGTTGCAGGCGCTCGGCAAGGCACTCAAGCCGCGCGACGGCATTTTCGCGTCCCACCTGCGCAGCTATTCCAATACGTTGCCGCTGGCCATCGACGAACTGGTGGACGTCGCACGCCAAAACGGCATCCGCGCCCAAATCTCACACATCTTTCAATGTCCGGATTTCGGCGTGGCGGGACCCTTCATGCGCGCGCTGATCCGCGCCGCCGCCCGGATGAACTTTGTCCCGCCGGTACCGCTCGACGGCCCGCTGACCAAACGGATCGGCCAGATGATGTTGGCCCGGTCTTCCGGCGTACGTATTGGTATGGACGTTATGCCCACGACCACGGCGTTTACGTACCTGCTCGCATTCTTCCCGCCGTGGGCTCTCGCTGGCACTAAACAGGAAGTCCTGGCGCGTTTGACGGACCCGTCATCCCGGTCGCGCATCTTGCACGACATCAAGCACGGGAAGATGAAATGGCCGCACGTCGAGGGTAACTCATGGTCGCTCAATATGATACGCCTCATGGGATGGGAGTCGGTCCACATTATGGCGGTGAGCACCCCGGCCAACAAGCGCTACGAAGGCCGGGCGCTGGTGGACGTCGCGCGGGAGCGCAGGCAGCACCCGCTTGACACGGCCTGCGACCTTCTGGTCGAGGAAGCGGGCCGCGTACTGGTATTTTTCGCGCTAGCCCAGCCCGATGACGCCCTCACCGAGGCGAGCACGTTTGCCCCGCTCAAACACGCGGAAGTCTCGATCAGCACCGACACGCTGATCACGGGCCTCGGAAAACCCTCGCACCTGTTCCACGGCTGCTACCCGCGCTTCCTCGGCCGGTATGTGCGGGAGAAAAAGTTGCTCTCCCTCGAGACCGCCATCAGAAAGATGACGTCCGTGCCCGCCGAACACTTTAAACTCCGACAGCGCGGCCAGTTACAAAAGGGTTACCACGCCGATATCGTCGTGTTCGACCCACAAACCATCTCGTCTAAAGCCAACTTTCTCCACCCTGATACGCCGCCCGAAGGGATCAGCCACGTGTTTATCAACGGCACAAAAATAGTTGACAGCGGTATCGTCGCTGAAGGCCGTCACGGCCAGGTCTTGCGCCACAACTGACCATCCAACCAGTTGTATCCCAATAGGTTAGATTGACTCGCCCCCACTCGGCCTGCGCTTCCTAGTGCAAGGAATAAAGTTGTTGACTGCGCTTGCATTCCGCAAGAACATGTGATAAAATCATCGATGATACCGGGCATAGGCTGCATATCACGAGAGATGTCTGCGGTATTCTGGAATTTCTCGGTTTTGGGGAGGGACGAGAGGTTCAGCAGCAACGGATCGCGCGAAGGAGGGTGATCTATGGCCGTGATAAAAGACCTCGTGCCTACCATTCTTGTAGTTGACGATTACGTTGAGAACACCCTTATCTTGGAACAGTTCCTTCACCACCAGGGATACGAGGTGGTAACGGCCCACGACGGGGAGGAAGCCATCGACCTGACGGAAAAATCCGCCCCGGACGTGATCCTATTGGACCTTCTCTTGCCAAAGATGGACGGTTTCGACGTTTGCCGCAAGCTGAAACAGGAGCGGAAGACGCGGCACATCCCCATCATCATCATCACGGGTCTCACGGAAAGAGAGGCGAACGTGCGGGCGTTGGAGGCGGGGGCGGACGATTTCCTGGTGAAACCGTTCGATTCGGTGCTTCTTGGAGCGCGGATCCGTGCGTCGCTGCGCAGCAAGTTTCTCCAGGACCAGATCAACGAGTACCAGTTGCGGCTCGAGATCTACAACGACACGCTCGAGCACAGAATCCAGGAACGGACGCTCCAACTCACCCACGCCCAACAGATCACGGTGTTCAGCCTCGCCAAGCTGGCCGAATCCCGTGACACCGAGACCGGCGCCCATCTCGACCGCATCCGCGCGTACACCCGCGAAATCACACAGGATCTCTATGACAAAAAGGAAGGTCGGCCGTTCGGCGCGAATTTCATCACCGAGATCTACATGTCCAGCCCGCTACACGACATCGGCAAGGTTGGGATCCCCGACCGGATCCTGCTCAAACCGGGCAAACTCACGCCCCAGGAGTTCGACATCATGAAGGCCCACTCCCTGATCGGCGGCGATACGCTCAAGGCGGCCGACATAGAGGCGGGGGAAGGGTCGTTCCTGGCCATGGGCCGCGATATCGCCTATTACCATCACGAACGGTGGGACGGTAAAGGCTACCCGAGCGGCCTGGCGGCCACGGCGATACCGCTGGCGGCGCGCATTGTCGCCGTGAGCGACGTGTACGACGCGCTGACCTCAAAGCGCCCCTACAAAGAGGCGTGGCCGCATGAGCGCGCGCGGGAGACCATCATTCAGGAGTGCGGCAAGGCATTCGACCCCGATGTGGTCGATGCGTTCCTGACACGAGAGGACGCCATTGTGGCTATCCGGGCTGAATCCATCGACACCGACGCCCCCACCCAGATCATGCGGCTCAACCAGGAACTCGAAGCGGCCGCAAACGCTTAAAAATCAGGTCTGGCGATTTGTTGGGACGCCCCCGGCTGCGCTTCCTAGCGCGCGTTGCAGGGGATATCCCTCTCTTGCCTCCAGACTCCGGTCTTCTTCAGACCGCGCCGCCTTTGCTCATGTAGTCCCGGCGGACCACGCGGAACTTCGTGCGGATTGACGGGTCGTACTGCGGGTCGTTGCTGCGCCGCCACAAGTCGATCAACTGCTCGATCCGCATGTCGTATTGGGGCAGATAGTTGTTCAGCAGGTACGTGAGTTCCTGCCTCACTTTCTTGGCCTGGCTGTCACCGCCTTCGGCGCTGATGATGCCCAGCTCTTTTCTGCCCGCTTCGACTTGTTCCCGGTACTTCCGGTCCGCCCCGACGTTGCCCGTCGTCGGATGTATTTTGCGGTGGGCTTGTTCCCGATTCTGGAGTTTTAATTCACCCTTTCTCAAAGCACGCATCGCACTCAGCTCCTGTTACCTCACCTTTCATTTATTATACTACAAGCAAAAGCCCCAGGAAATTCAAGAAAAAACCGGCACCGTTCCTTGACATCATGCCGGTTTGCATACAAACCGATCACGCCATCGAAAAGGGACACGCCCACACAGGGCGCTAAGAAGCGTGACCGGGGCGGCCCGCCGCTATCGCTATTGTTTCTTATAGCTAAATACGGCGACGCCCGGTTTATCGGGTAAATTGACATCCAGCCCTTTTTGCAGCAGGTCCTCGCCTGTCTCCGTCCTGGTGGCGCCGGAACTGACATCGGTAAAGACATAGTTGCTCTGGGCCTCGAGCGCATGCAGCGGGAACGCCGACGACGTGTATGGGCTGTCGGCCCGCCGGAACACCTGCACCATTCCCTCGCCGGCTTCCGGCCGGTCGAACTGCCAAGCCATCCACGCCGAGTTGTCGCGCGACCACGGCGTGAGCGGATAAAAATCCCCGTAATAGTTGGCGTTGACGCTGCGCCACTGGTCGTAGAGCTTTCGCAGCGCCGCGTAATCAATCTCCTTTACACGCATGTCGATCCCGTTACCGAGAGCCGGGCACGCGTTGCTCCAAAACGCATACGGCTCGACCGGCGTCAGCCCCGCACCGTAATACGGGGCGTTGGCGCACGCCACCGTACCCGTACCGTGAAACGGCAGCCACAGGCTGATCCCGTACGTCATGCACTGGTGGCCGACCGGCTCGTAGGCGTAGTCGCTACGCCATAACGGGACCGCACGCCGCATCGTCTCGAGATCGTTGCGCCGCCCGCCCGACGCGCACGAGTCGATCAGCATGTCCGGGTGGCGCGAGCGTCCCGCCTGCTCTTAAGTCATGCAGGCGGGACGCCCGCACCACAATCGCCACTCTAGCTACTGTTCGTGCCGCAGTTTTGGCCTTGGCGGGCCGCTGTACGGCGCCGCTCCGAGTTGCAGCCCGCGCTTTGGCACAGTCACCAGATTCTCATCGACCGTTTGCGGCGGCGTAATCATCCCGTAATACCGGCCCATCCAGTAGGCGTCGAGCCAGCCGCCCGCGTCGGCGACCACCGTGCCTCCGTTGCCGCCGTCGAGTTGCATGAAATCGCCGTCCCACCGGTTTGGCTCGGTTTCACGCGGGCTGAGCGGCTTGGCCCGCTCCGCGTAAGAGCGATAACCGTTCGGCGTATACAAGTCATCGCGGTGCGAGTTGGTGTACGAATGCCGGCGCAAGTCGAGCGGCCACTCGCGCAGGTGCCCCACGGCGCGATCGAGTTCGCAGTCGTTGCCCGTGACGGCGCCGTAAATGAAGTTGAACCACGGCACCGCTTCGATACGCTTGATTTCCCAGCTTCTCTCGAGGCTGCGCAGCCAGATGCTCCTGAGTTCCGGGTCGGTTTCGTATTGAATCAGCGGATAATACGAGTAGAAAGCCAGCCGATCGTCGAAAGGCGTGATCATGCCCGGAGAAAACGCCAGTTTTTGCTGCAAGATGTCACGGAAGTAATTCCAACCGATCAGTTGCTGCTTGCCCGCGGCAAATTTCTCGTCGCCCGTGAAATGCAGCGCGGTCGTCATGTAATTGAACGCCTCGAGGCCGTTCAACCCACGCGCGTAAAAACCATACGGCGTCTGGAGGTACTCGGGGTCCCACCTCGCCCACCGAGTCGGCTTGCCGTTGACGTCGCGCAACAAAAAGCCATTATCCACGATGTGGCCCATCACACGGTGAAGATGTTCGGTAGCCCATTTGCGCTCTTCGTCATTGGCCACCAGGCTCAGAAAGATCGTCGTCTCGTATGCGTGCGCGTCGGTTTCATCGCTCGACGTGTCGCCCTTCCATTCCCAGACGCCGTCGGGAGTCGGATGCCACTCGGCCGGCAATCCGCCCGAGCCGTGGCCGGCTTTCAGACACTTCTCGCCGACCGCATAGATCGACCTGGCGGGAAACCCGTCGATCGACGTGATTTCTTCGCTCCACTTGACGCATTTCATCATCTCGACGGCCTCGGCGCGCGCCGCAGGGTTGCCGGTCACGGCGAACTCGAAGCATTTGGCCGCGGCATAATGGCTGCTGTAGCCAACGTCATTGTCGCTCACCTCGCGCAACCACTCGCCGTCAATCAGAAACACACCGTGGATGAATCCCAGCCGTTTCTGCCCCCACTCTTCGAGCCACCGCTCGTAATACGCCGCCTTTTTCGCCAGCGTATACGGCTCGTACGCGATGATGCCCAGCCCTTTATCCGTGGCGACGTAGGCGGCATTGCCGCTGCACGCAACCGCGTTCACCCGGTCGCCGGGAATCCACCGCGGCTGCCCAAAGTACTGGTACTCGTCCTTTATGTTGCGGACAGCGCCGCGCATCGTGCCGATCCACAGGTCGCCGTTAAATCCGCCCGCAAGGCACGTCGTCTCTTCATAGCAAAGACCGTCCTCGCCTCGAACCTGATACCACGTCATCCCCCGCAGCACGTCGACCCCTTCGTTGCTGGCCACGACAAGGCGGCTGCCAACCGCCATCATATCGCGGATCGTGCAGCCCCCCTCGAGCGTGCCCCAGTCGGCGATTGCCTCGTACCGGATGCCCCTGCGCTCGACCACGCCGACCCGTTTCCCGTCGTGCACGTATAGCGTACCGGCGTACGACGCCACGCCAAGCAAATCTGCGCCTTTCCCTTCCATCAGAGCCGCCGGCGCGTCGCCTTCAATCGTGTAAAGCGAGTTGGCCGATGCGACGACGAGCTTTCCATTGTGCAGGCAAAAGTCGGACGCCTTGAGATCGGCCACCTTCGCCAATCCGGTCGTGGAAATCCTCCACATGCCGCCCGACGCCGCCAGGTACAGCGCGTCCCCCAGCGTTTTCATGCGCGCTACATTGCCGACCTCCTCATGGACGCGTGTCAAACGCGGCCCATCATCGACCCGCCACAAGCCGGCCGCGTCGCCAACATAGATCGCCCCGCTGAAAACGCCAACCGCCGCCAGAGGCCGTTCCGTTTCGATCTGACTGCCCACCTCCTGCAGGTACACCTCGTCCGCAACCGGCTTCCAGAGGGGATTCGTCGGCACGGGCAGTTGGGCCAGCGCCGCCCCCGTCACAAACATCACAGCCGTCAAGAGCGCCACGCGTTTCATCGAGATTTCCTCCGCCGTTCGTTTCCCCGCATTCTAACCGAACGCGGAGGTTTTTGACAGGGCAACGTGTTACCCGGCGCGCTGCAAAGGGTCCCTTCGCAGGTTGACTGCGGCGTGGCGGGAGGGTAACCTGTCGCGGGGACAGAAAGGATACCAGCCATGAGCAAGCAGCAGTTGATCTCGCGCAGGGGTTTCATGAAAACGGCGGCGGGCGCGGCGGGCGCCGTGACGTTCGGCGCGCCGGCAATTTTGCGCGCGCAGAACCTCAACGACCAGATGAACATTGCCGTGATCGCTACGGGCGGTCGTGGCGGCGGCAACCTCGATGCGGTGTCGTCGGAAAACATCGTGGCGCTGTGCGACGTCAACCAGAAGTCGCTCGCCCCCGCCGCCAAGAAGTTTCCTAAGGCGCGGACATTCGCGGATTTCCGCAAGCTGTATGATTTTGCGAACGAGTTCGACGCGGTTGTGGTGAGCACGTGCGAGCATACGCATGCGTTTGCGACGCTGCCCGCGCTCGAGTTGGGCAAGCACGTGTACTGCGAGAAGCCGCTCACGCACGACATCTGGGAAGCGAGGATCATCCGCGAAGCCGCGGCGAAGGCCAAGGTGGCCACGCAGCAGGGCACGCAGATCCACGCGAGCGACAACTACCGCCGTGTGGTCGAGTTGATTCAGACCGGCGCGATCGGGCCGGTGCGCGAGGCGCATACGTGGGTGACGCGGGCGTGGGGGTGGCAGAGCGAGGAAGAGGCAAAGGCGGCGAAAGACATCGTGTTTGTGACGGAACGGCCGACGCAAGTTGACCCGGTGCCGGAAGGTCTGGATTGGGACCTGTGGCTTGGCCCCGCACCGGAGCGGCCGTTCAACAACGTGTATTTTCCCGGACCCAAATGGTACCGCTGGTGGGATTTCGGCAACGGTACTATGTCCGACATGGGCAGCCATATTAATGACCTGGCATTTTGGGCGCTGAAGCTGGAGGTGCCGCTGTCGGCCGTGGCCGCGGGGCCGGAACCACATCCGGAAATCGCGCCTGCGTCGATGAAGGTCGAGTACGAATACGGCGCCCGCGGCGATTTGCCGCCCGTTAAAATGACCTGGTACCAGGGCAACGCGATGCGGGAAATGTGGAAAGAAAAGAAGATCCCGCAGTGGGGCCTCGGCATCCTGTTTGTCGGCGACAAGGGCATGCTGCTGTCGGACTACGAGAAACACGTGTTGCTGCCGGAAGAAAACTTCAAGGATTTCGTCAGGCCGGAACCGTTTATCCCGAAGTCGCTCGGCCACCATGCCGAGTGGATTCACGCCTGCAAGACCGGCGAGCCTACCACGTGCAACTTCGAGTACGCCGGCTGGCTCACCGAAGCCAACCACCTTGGCAACGTCGCATACCGCACGGGCAAAAAGCTGGAGTGGGACCCGGTGGCGCTGAAGGCGAAGAACGCACCGGAAGCGGATCAGTTTATTCGGCGCGAGTACCGGGCGCCGTGGAAGCTGGCGTAAAGAAGACAATTCTTTGCATGTGCCAGGGCGTCAGCCCCGGGATCTGATGCTAGACTTTTAAAAGCGGTTACTGAGCCCAATTGTTCACCCAATTGTTCCGCCTGCGTTTAACAATTGTTCGCCGGAGCTGTCCCAGAATCATTGTCAGCCTCCGTTAAGACATCGCTCAATGTTGCCTCCACTGTTCAACGACCAGATTAAACATATCGTCATCTACGTAGGGGCAGAAGGGGACTTCCATCGTCCCTCCTGAAAGGTCAGGAGCGATGTAGAGCGGGCTACCGATTTTACTGGCTACTGATGGTAACTCGAACGGTGTAGTTAGTGCGTCAAAACGCGGAACACTCAACGTTGCCTTTCTGGAACCGCCGCCTGCTGTTTGGTTAACTTGCGGCAACCGATTTCGCGCGAGGTCTATCAAATCAAGGCTCAGGTTCCCCGTCCCCACCAGCCCTACAGCAAGAACCTGCCGTTCGTAAAGGCTAGCCTTGGTAAGAGCGCATATCGCAATAGCGGGATTCAAGCGATTGCCTGAGTGGTTGTAGAAGAAATCACGCTGATCCAACGCCATATCCAGTACCGAGCCGACTGCCATACGGGCCTGATTATCAAGTTTCAAGACGCCCGCAATGTAAACAAGCGCCAAAAGGCTGTGGCGCAGTCCCTGCAACGTTGGAGTCCCATCCTTATTGTTACTGAGCGACTCGGAGAGTAAAACGTGTGGCGTTACATCGACATCCCGGAGCGGCCTATATTGAAGGATCTCTTTTTTAAACGTGACTTCGTAGCGTGTCATCGCCTCTTTAATCTGCGAAGCGACCAACCTGTCCGCCTCGGCATGCGGCATGTCCGATAGTTCAAACAGCAGCTTGAGCACGCGTCGATTGGAGAGTAACCTTGGTATTGTCTTCCTCCCCACGAAACCATCAATCGGAGACTCGACCCCGGAACTATATTCAGCGTAGGCAAATCCCGCAGAACAGAACATCTCGATGTCCCACAGATGAGCCAGACTATCGGCTGTCGTTTCCCGCCGTAGTTCTTGAACCTGTTGATGGATCATCGCCAGCGTCTTATCCCAACTCTCCAGAAGGGAGATCGGTACCGTCTGAGCGGCAAGATGCGTGTCCAACAGTTCCTGAAGGGAATCGTCTTGTGGGGCTTCCGTATTGCTGTCTACTGGGCTTCCGGTTGCCGGCTCCGGCGAAGCACCAACTAGCACAGCAGGGTCGGGCAACCCGTCGGACGAATTCAACACTGAATGGATCAGAAAAAGCGCAGCAAGCCCCACGAACGAAATGACCAGGATTCGAGTGAGAGCCTTGATTCCAAGTTGCTTCATACTTCGGCCTTTCCTGCGATTGACACAGGCAGCGCACCCACAATTCGATCCAAATCAACGCAAAAAACCGAGCCTCGCCGCAGCCGTTGCCGTCAAAACCTATTGCGTTTGTATATGCAACCGCTTCGACATGTACTGCCGACTAGATCGGAACAGGGCTCGCGTTTCCAGCATGACACGCTCGTAAACGTTTGGGTCTACAACAGCTAAGTCCCTTGTACACACTATTGCGCCGACGGTACCTCGTAGTTTCGTTGCCAAGGTCACAACGAGCCGCAGCCACCTCATGCTTGCCAGCAACTGATTACGCTTGAAACTTGTGGGCACAAAGATCACTTGGTGCCAACCTGAGCCGCCGCTAATCGCTACCCTCTCTTCATGAGGTCATAGTTATCACGCACGCCTCGTGCGTCTTCGCAACTGTACGTTCTCTTGTATACGGGGCTGGAGCCCCATTTTTCGGTCTCCTCAGATACCCGCAGGATAGTGGTACAGCCATCAGCACTTGTACATGACTGGGTGCCAGTTATCTTGTAGCTATGAGCACAGTCCCCAAAGATGCCTTCTGCGAAAGCATCCCTTCCCCCGTTGACAAGACTTGCACTAATATAATCGTCGTTCTTAATTGTACTCATTCCAAGTATTTTATCCTCAATCCAGCTGAATAATCCAGTTGTGTACCCGTGACAGTTATACATGCAGGTCGCTAGCCCAACGCACGTATGGTTCGGGTTCGTGGAGTCGTAATAGGCTTTCACCTTATCAATGGTAACCAAGCAACCCGTAGCTGGGTCGGTAAAAGGGAATCCTGAGTTAGGGATGTGAGAGTGGTTATACTTCAGAGCGCTGGTGGCTGTGTAGTGACTGCACCACCCCATGTCTGTTACAACGTACTTAGTGTTCTCGAAGCCGACAATGGCCCTGTGGGGTTGGCCATTATACATATACCAAACCTCAATCGCTGTAAGCCCTGGATTGGTTCCTGCCGACACCAGCGGGGACAGAAAAAAAGTTATGCCTAATACCTTCAGAATCAACTGGGGTTTCATCTCCGTTTCTCCTTTCAGTTTTAGCTACATGCTTGAATAATTCTACATGATATGGTCATATGGAGTCAACCTGCACAGATTTTCAGTGTCATGACTCGATGACAATGTCACACCTTGGACGCGTCAGAAATGTCACACTTGGAGCTCATGAAATGGGGAACACTGGAACACTAGGGACAGCGGAAAACTAGGAAAACTGGGCACAGCAACCAATTTTTGACCAGTTTTTACTTGATTATGAGAAACACGTGCTGTTGCCCGAGGACCAGTTCAAAGATTTCGTCCAGCCGGAACCGTTTATCCCGAAGTCGCTCGGACATCACGCCGAGTGGATTCACGCCTGCAAGACCGGCGAACCCACCACGTGCAACTTCGAGTACGCGGGCTGGCTCACCGAAGCCAACCATTTGGGTAACGTCGCATACCGCACGGGCAAAAAGCTGGAGTGGGACCCGGCAAACATGAAAGCCAAGAACGCGCCGGAAGCGGATCAGTTCATCCGCCGCGAATACAGGGTACCGTGGAAGCTGGCGTAGCGGATTGCCGATTGCCGATTGTAGATTGCGGATTGACACGGCGCAACCAAAGCGGCAACGAAAAGAACCAATTTCAACTATCTTGCTCTGACAGCCTGAAGGGCTGTAATAAGTGAGCCTGGGGCAACGCCCCAGGAAAAGAGAACCCCCAAACCTCACCCTGAAAGGGTGACACAAGCCGCGCCAATCGCTGGCCTGTTGCACCCCTTCAGGGTGCTTCTTCTTCACATCTCTGTTCCTGGGGCGTTACCCCATAGGCGCTAACTTAAGCGTTGGTATGGCCCCGAATCCTGCCGAATTCATTGCTTTTCTCACCCTCTTTAGGGCCTAGCTGGCCGGCCCGAAGGCTTAAGTTAGCGCTTAAGGGGCGTTGCCCCAGGCTCAGATGTTGCGCCCCTTCGGGGCTTTAAAAGCCTTGCGCCTAATCATGAGCGGAATCAGGCGTGGTCCCATTTGTCTTGGAGGCGGAGGGCGTGGCGGTAGGCTTGTAGGCCGACGTAACGGACGGGCCCGGACGCTAGCCAGACGGGCTTGCGGTTGTAGAAGAACGGTAGCCGCGGGCCGTCGGGGACATCGCGGGCGCCGGCGGATTTTAGGATCTGCGGTGCGAGGATGGCCGCCGGCATAGTTGCTGAGTGCGACGCCGTGGCCGGAGTAGCCGCCGGCGTAGTAGACGGAGCCGAGTTCGCCGCCCGCCCACGGGTATGTTAACCGCCGGCAACGGAGAGACTTAGAGTGGTGCCCGGGGCGGGACTTGAACCCGCACACCCTATTACGGGTACTAGGTCCTTAGCCTAGCGTGTATGCCAATTTCACCACCCGGGCAGCAACTCAAATTGTACCGTATCATGGTCGATCGATTCAAATTGCGGCCTTCGAATGGGTATTGCCCGGTGCGTGAAATTTTCTTCGGGCGCCAGCCGTTATAGCTACAGCAAGGAAGGGCCCCCTTATGGAAGGCAGCGGCAAAAAGAGTCCGGCGGAATTCTACAATGACGACGCGTTGCTTCAACAGCGAGCGGGCCGGGTTTTGGAAGAGCGGCGTCGTGCGGGCCTAGACGGGCTGGTTGGCAGGCTGGCGGCGGTCATTATGGGTGCCGAGCCTGAAAACCTTGCGGCGGCGGCCGGGGAGTTGGTTGCCACCACGGGTTACCGGTTTGACTCGGGTTTTGAAGACGCCTCATTGCAGTGGTGCGTGTTGAAATGCCGGGAGTCGGCGGACATAATCCTCGAGGCGCGCAATACGGGCGTCAATCCGTTCGTGAAGTTATCCGACTTCCCGAAGGTTCGGCAGTTGCCCAACACGCGGCTCGAGACGTTCGTGTTCGAGACGCTTAACCTCGCCGGGTATTTCGAGATCCAACGGGGCAGGGGGTTGGAGTTTGACGGCGAGATCCGGCGTCACGACAACTTTCTGATACTGCAAACGCCGCCGCTGGAGATGGCGGGGATTTCGTACGGCTTCATCGAGTGGACGGGCGAGTGGGGCCGGTACGGGGGCGGCGAGGCGCAACCATTGCCGTGGCGGGCGGAGAAACCGCCAAAGCCGTGGCTGGACAACGTGGGGCTGCTGGACCACGCGGCGACGCGGGTCCGGGCGGAGGACCGGGACTCGGCCATCCTGCAGTTCATGACGTACACGAACTATACCTTCGATTTCTCGATATATGTGCCGCCGCTCAACTCGATTACGAACGTGGCACGGATGCCGGGAGCGGATTTTGCGCTGGTGTTTACGTCGGGCATCCGGCCTTTCGAGAGCGTCGAGACCGCCGGCCCCACCGAAAAGTTCATCTACAACTATGGCCCCCGCGTTCATCATGTGGCGTTCCGCACCGAGCAAATCGAATCGACGTTCGAAGGTCTGAAATCGGATGGCGTCGGGTTCTTATCGGACCTCGTAGGCGGCCCGGAGGAAGGCCTGCACCAGGCGTTCACGGCGACGTCGCCCAACACGTTGCTCGTGACCGAGTACATCCACAGGTACGCGGGTTTCGACGGCTTCTTCGCGCGGAGCAACGTCGCCCAACTCACGGAAGCGACGGCGCGGCAGTAGAACGGGGGTTGGGGTTTGGAAAAGGATGAAGGATGAAAGATGAAAAAAACACCCGGCGCTGCGCTTTTGTTTTGACGTGCCCGCCACGCCATGCTCTTTGCGGCTCTGCGTGAGACTAAAAGACAAGCAGCATGATGCGGATAAAGCGGAGGCGGTTCAGGCGGCCTGCCTCAGGGCCCGGTGGAGTACAAGGGCCAAGGCGTAGCCGATTGCGGCCAGCACCAAAACAGTCGTGAAGTTGAAGGCAATGGCGCAGGCAATAGCCACTACTGAACCCAACACGGTAGCGCCGCCGTTGATAGCAAGCATCCATGGCACCGCGTCGCTCCCTAGGCGCTGAACGCTCTTAATCCCTGCGGGAAAGGGCATGCCCATAAAGAAGGCCGCGGGGAAAACAAGCATGATGGTGAACATGCCGCGCAACCACAGGGGTAGCCCGAGCATTTTGATCTCGATGTGGGGGTAGACAAATGCGGCCGCGAGCAGGGCAACCACGAGCAACGCCAAGGCCACTGCCAAGTTTAATCCAAGCCTTTCTTTGCAGTAACTGCCAAGCCCCGCGAAAACCAACAGTGAGGCAAGGACGAGTGCGAGCGATCGGGCAGGATGACCCAGCAACAGCGCAAACCGCTGCATCAGGCTTATCTCGACGAATATGAAGGCAAACCCGAGGCAACAGAAATAAAGAATCCAAAGCCCGAATTGGGGCAAAGGCCCCCGGTCCCTGCGCAGCAACGGTAGAAAGACGAAGAAAACCAGGGCAAGTGTGAGCAGCACCGTCAGGATATACAACGTAAAGGAGGGCCAGTGACCGCGCATGAAATTAATCGCATCGCTCTCGGTAAAGACCCTGAACATGTTGCGCGCTTTCTCATAGTGGAAGAAAAAGGGGCTGTCGTCGGTGACGGGGGCAATGTTGTAGAAGTAGTTCTCGATGAATTGGTTTTGAGTGCCGCTGGCGCGGGCTTCGCTGTAGGCGTTGAGGTCGACCTGGAAATTCGAGGTGCGCAGTTCCGCGGTCAAAGGGAAGTAGAACTTGCCGTTGAACCTGTCACACTGCTGGCGAACGGCCTGTGTTTCAGCAGGCGTGAAGGGTATTGGGCTGATTATGACGGCGGTCCAGAAGTTTCGAGAAGCGGAGATGATGTGTTGAGCCGGGTTCTGGTAGCCCAGCACATACAACGCCTCGAGCATTGTGGCAAACAGGCGCGGGGTTTCCCCGGCATAATCCCAACGGGTGATATTGAGGATCCCGTGCGGTTTAAGATGGTTAACATAATCCACGATGGCATCCAGCGTGTAGAGATAGTTTTCGGAAAGCATGTAGGCGCCCGCATCGAGCGCGGCAAACGTGTCGATCGCGTTCAGCGTGACTACATCGTATTTCTGTGTGCCGCGTCGCAAAAAGCTTCGGCCTTCTTCGTTCCACAACGTTACCTCAGGCCGCAGGAACAGGGCGTGGGTGGCCTCACGATACTGGTTAACGAGCATGTTCGTGGTAGACGGGTTTATTTCGACGGCGTCGACGTGTCGCGCGCCCGCACGGAGGCTCGACCACACGTTGCGCCCACCCCCGGACCCTATAACCAGGACGTCATCAACGGGGCGGCCCAGGAGAAACGGGAGCCGTTGCGGCATGTAGGGTTCGGTGACGGGATCGAACGGGGCGGGCGCGCCGGAGGTAGTCTTGACGGCCATATCGGTCCAGGCGTCGCCGTCGATGAAGATGCGCTTTTGCGGGTCGGTTTTTGACCCGATGACGTCGGTGCGGGCGATGGAATTCCATTCGGTGAATTCGACTACGGGCTGGCGGTCGGTAGACGCCAATGAGATGCTGAACGCCTTGCTCTCGTCGGGCATATAGCCGGTTTCAATTTGTTTTCGCGCGAAGAACAGGGCCACACACGTGCCGGCGATGATGCCGAGCCCGATCAGCGCGGTCGGTTTTCTGGTGAGCGTGAATCGCCCGGCGAGAATCGGCGCCGCAACCAGCAGGCACATCACCTGGACCAGTCCGACCGCCCCGACCGGCCGAATCAGGCCCAGCACCAACAGGCATCCGGCCCCCGCGCCGAGCAGGTCGAAAAAGTAGAGTGAATGGATGTGTTCGGCCTGGTCGCGATAGATTACGCCCAGGACCCAGCCCGAGAAGAAGTAAGGAAGCACCGCGGTGCCGTAGGTCAACATGAGCCGCACCAATTGCCACTCGCTCTTTACGAGGTCGCCCACGGAAAACCGCAGTTGCGGAACCAGAAGCGTTGAGACCAGCGCCGTGACCACAAAGGCCACTGCGGCCAATTCGAGGGTCAGCAGCCGCGCCAAGCGGGTTTGCCTACCGAAGGCAAGCCATGTTCCACTAACACCGAAGCCCAGCAGCGCGATGGAGATAATGAAGTAAACCAGGTGATTCCAGAATACGAACGCATAAATGCGGGTCTGAATGATCTGGAGACCCAGGGTCGCACAAGCGACCGCAAAGACTACAAGTGCATAATAGGCGGCTGTCTTGTTCTGGCGCATCGTTTTCCCCGAACTTACAATAAGGCCAACGCTGATTACTCTTTATGATGCCTGTTCAGCCGCCGGGAATCAATTCTGGTAGACTTGTCGGTGGAGGTATGATGAGTGTCTGCGCTTTGCCATGGCGGCTGAAAACCGTAGCGGGGGCTTGAATGACGAGACAAACTCAAGCGGTGGCTATAGTGGTTGCGGGTGTGTGCGGGATGGTTGCGGGCGTCTTGGTGGAGCGTGGCCTTTTGTCTAGACGTCAGCAGGCGGCGCCGCCGCCGGTGCGGGTGGAGAGCGGTCGGCTGGCGGTTGAACCGGCGAAAGATGACGGGGATTCTGGTGTTGCGGCTTTGAACCAGGAAAAGGCGCGGTTGCAGGACGAGCTTGACGGGCTTCAGCGGCAACTCAGGGACGCCAAGGATCAACTTCTACGGGCGCTGTTGAAGGAACAGCTTGCGGAAATGGCCAAGGAGAGTAGCGAGCAGGACGCTGTAACGGTGTGGACCTCGGGCTTAGCGCGATTTCAAGCAGCGCAGAGCGCCGGCGGTTGGTTTCCCGGTCTGGAAGAGGGGATGCAACTCCTGGTTGATTTTGGCCGATTGGGCGAGCCGGGCGTGGATGTCCTTCTTGAAGTTATTTCCGACACCGAATCTTCCGAAGACGAAAAAGAGATGGCCGTAGAAATACTTGTGTTTGTACCGCACAAAAAAGCGCTGGAAGCGCTCCTGCGCAATGAATATATGCTGCAATACGACTCGGCTGACGAGCGTTTGCCGTTTGTTGCGCGCCAGGTGGCCCGGCTTTCGGCAAAGGACGTTTTGCCTTACGCGGCGGAGGTGAGGCAACTGGCGGAAGACAACCCGTCGGAGCCGGCGGCAGAAGAAGTGCTGGCGCTGCTGGCGGAGTTGGGGATCTGACAGTCTGGAGTCTGGAGACCGGAGTCTGGAGGAAACAAAGAGAGGAGCGCGCAGGGGCGGGGGCGGCGTGCAGGTTTGGGGAGGGAAGGGGGAAAAGGTTGCTAAGTTGCAGGCCTCTCCCCCACCCCGCGCGTTGTTAGAATCTTTGTTGCCACATTACGCGGCGCGGTTGCGAGCGGTTTTGGCGCGTTGTCTGCGCAACGATGTGCGTCTCCAGTCGGTCATTCCCGGGTCGTGTTTATCGAGGCTGTCATATTGTTGAACGACCTTTCCGGTCAGGATGTTCAGAATCAGGCGCCCCAGCACCACCCACAGAACGACGACCCCGAACAGGAGCGCGATCAGGCCGAACGTGTCTGGCAGTAAGGGAGTCATTTTCACCGCTCCTTTCTTGCTGCTGCGAAGCAGCCGGTTGAGGTTGTCCGTCCAATTACACGTTGCCCATGTGGGGCTTATTACTTATAGGAACTACTATGCGCACTGGCAGGAAATATTCGCGCGTCCGTCCTAGACGCGGATCAGGTGTTGAGCCGTCGGTCCCAGTCGTATTCGTGCGAGGTGACGATGTTTTCCATACGTTGTATTCGCCGGTCGAGCGTGGCCATGGTTTGTTTGACATCGTGCCAAGATGCGGCGAGTTTGGAGGATTTGGCCTCCCATCTGGCCGGGCCGGACACGTAACGGTGCTCGCAACCGGGTTTGGGTTTCATCAGCAGCGCCGCGATTCCATAGAAGATCAGGAACGGAACGACCCGGGTGACGAGGCACAAAATGATGGCCGCGGCCTGCACAAGCCATACCGGGAAGTCAAAGTACTCGGCGATGCCGTGGCAGACGCCGAGGCCCATGCCGGCGCGGACGCGGTACAGCTTCCTTGGTCGGTCGTAGTCATCAGTCATGTTCGGCGGTCCTTTTTACACGCGCATCGCGGTCCAGGAGGATAGTTTCGAGCGATTCGATTCGGCGTTCCATACGTTCGAGCATCTGGTTCACCTCGCGGAGGGTCTCGATGTCTGCGGCGGGCGGGCGAGGCTCCGGGCTGTTCACGCGCGCTTTTTTTTCGGGCCGTGGGAATAGGAGCAGCACGGCGAGGATCAATCCCAGAGCGAATACCTCTGCGGGTAGATGCATGCCAAACAGCCTGACTTTCCACACCTGGTAGCTGGCGGGCCAGCCCAGGTGAATTCCGGCCGAGTCCAGCGCCAAGAAGGCCATAAGGCCTACCAGGACTAACAGGATCAGAGTGCGCATTCGGTTGCTCCGGCGGTTGAGTCCGAGTCAGCTGTTGAGTCTGCGTTCCCAGTCGTATTCGCGCGAGGTAACGACATGCTCCATGCGGCGGATACGCGAGTCGAGCCGGTCCATGGTGCGTTTGAGGCGGTGCAGCGCGGCGGTTCGCGACGAGGTGTAGGATCCGTAGAATTCCTCGTCTTCGGGGCTCGTGAACGGGCGGACGGGCTCGGGGTTCATGATCACGGCCACCAGGACGTAGCCGGCAATGGCGGGAAAAAAGCCGGTGCCGAACAGGATGATGAGGGCCGCCAGGCGCACCCAGAATGTGGCAATCCCGGAGTAGTCGGCGAGGCCCCTGCACACGCCGAAAATCATGCCGCGGCGCGACCTGTAGAGTCGGCGGGGAGGTTCGTACGCTTGAGTCATTGCCCGTATCCCTTCCTGTAGAGGTTGATGCTAATCTAGTTGCGACGACGTTTTTGTGCGCGCGGATTCGCGGTCCAGCAGTATGGTTTCGAGTGCTTCGACACGCTGCTCGATATGCTCGAGTTGGCGGTGGATGTCCTGGACGAGTTGTGTTTCCTCGGCCTCGTGGCGCTTCCCGGCGCCACTGGCGTTGACTTTGATGGCCGTTTTAGCGAGCGAGTAAGTCAGGACCAACCCGATAATGAGCATCAGCGTGTAATCAGGCATTGGCTACTCCGTTTGCCGTTGTGGGCCTGCGGCTGTTGGTTCCCGCCGTATCGCCCCGGTTTCGAGCAGGATGGTTTCGAGCGATTCCACCCGTTCTTCAAGTTTCTGAAAGCTGTGGTGCAGGTCCTGCATCAGCCTGGCCTCTTCCGCATCGAGTTGCGGGTTCCTTTTTCTACCGCCGAAGACGATCCTCAATACCATCAGCAGGAGGACGCCAACTATCAACAAGACTGTGAGCAGGGCCAGGAATGCCGTCAAAACAAACGGGGCAAGCGGTATCAGAGTACTCATCAGCGAGAATCCTTCTGGCCGGCGCCGGAACGCGGGCCGTTACGCTTGCTGGCCGCCGCCCTGCTGCTGCTTGAGGCTCTCGAGCTCGCGTTCGATCTCTTCATCGGTTTCGATCTGGGCGAACTCCTCGTTCAGGCCCGGTTTGCGCCCGAAATTGACGAGGTCGGCCTCGGCTTCCATCCGCTCGATCCGGTTTTCAAACCGTTCGAACCGCAGGAGCGCGTCGGACGTGTCCATCTTTCGGATGTTTTCCTGGGCGCGCCGTTTGCCTTGCGCGCGCGTGTGACGCTGGACCAGCACGCGCTTTTTCTCGCGGGCGGCCGCCAGCTTCTCCTCCAGTTGTACGATATCGCGATGGTAGCCGTCAATAATTGTGTCGAGCTGGGTGGATTCTTCGGTAAGTGCTTCGCCGCGCTCGACGTACCGGCGTTTCTCGACCAGCGCCTCGCGGGCCAGGTCTTCGCGGCCTTTGCTGACGGCTAGTTTCGCCTTGTCGCCCCAGGCCTTAGCGCGTTCGAGGACTTCCTCGAGTTGGCGCTGCCCGCGTTTCTTGCCCGCAATGGCCTGCGCGCAGGAGGCCTTTATCTCGACTAGCGTGTCTTCCATTTCGCGGATCATCAGCCGCACCAGTTTCTCCGGGTCTTCCGCCTTGTCCAGCATCGCGCTGATGTTGGAGTTGATGATATCGCGCACTCGTGTGAAGATTCCCATTTCTTTTCTCCTGAACTTCATTTAACCCTGAACCGTTGTGGAATTCATCGGTAAGGAAAGCAACGGCCGTGCCAGCTCGGGAACTTTTGGCATTTGGTAACGTAACGCACGGACGAACTCGGACTTACACGGACGAACACGGACAAGAGACGTGTTGACCTGGAGGCTGGATAGTGGTAAGATGGACCAACTGTCAGCATAGGAGGCGAGAATATGGCGCGCAAGACAACTGTACCATCGTCAAATGACTTGCCGCAGCGGCAAGAAGATGCGTTGGGCCAGGCGGAAGTGTTCTTGGAGTTTCAGGAACGGTTGTCGCGTGCGGCGCGTGTGGATCGGCCGGTGCTGATCGTTGGGGAACGGGGTTCTGGGAAAGAATTGGCGGCTTCGCGGCTGCATTATCTTTCGGCGCGATGGGAGGAGCCGTTTGTGACGTTGAACTGCGCGGCGTTGTCGCCGAACCTGATCGAGAGCGAGCTGTTCGGTCACGAGGCGGGCGCATTCACGGGTGCGGTATCGCGGCGTGCGGGCCGGTTTGAGGC
This sequence comes from Bathyarchaeia archaeon, assembly GCA_035530195.1. Classification (GTDB taxonomy): domain Bacteria; phylum Hydrogenedentota; class Hydrogenedentia; order Hydrogenedentales; family SLHB01; genus JAPLKX01. The sequence goes on from DATKVG010000036.1 coordinate 29,656, forward strand.
GGCGAACGGGGGTACGCTGTTTCTGGACGAGATCGGGGCGATCCCGGTCGAGGTGCAGGAGAAGATCCTGCGGGTGGTGGAGTATGGGACGTTCGAGCGTGTGGGCAACACACAGCCGATCCGGGTGGATGTGCGGATCGTCGGGGCGACCAACGCGGACCTGGTGGGGTTGTGCGCCGAGGGCAAGTTCAAGCGGGACCTGTTGGACCGGCTGTCGTTCGAAGTGCTGCCGCTGCCGTCGTTGCGCGAGCGCAAGGAGGACATCTTGCTGCTGGCGAACCATTTTGCGGCGCGGATGGCGTTCGAACTTGGCCGGGCGGAGGTGCCCGAGTTTTCAGATGAGGCGGCGGCGGCGTTGGAGCAGTACCCGTGGCCGGGCAACATCCGTGAACTAAAGAACGTGGTCGAGCGGGCGGTGTATCGGGCGGACGGGCCGGTGATCGCAGAGGTGGACTTTGATCCCTTCCGGCGGAAAGGGGCGCGAGACGAACAGGCAGAAATGCCCGAGTCAACAGTGGGACACCCCCCAACAACGGCGCACAAGAGTGCGGCCCTGGGAAGGGCGGCAGGGGACGTCCCAACGGTGGATAGAAGCTTTGAGGCGTTGGTGCGGGATTACCAGGCGGGGCTGGTGCGGGATGCGCTGATGCGGGCGCGTTATAACCAGAGAAAGGCGGCGGAGTTGCTGGGGCTGTCGTATGACCAGTTTCGGGGGTATTACAGGAAGTTCAGGGGGTTACTTTAGGACGCAACATTCGGGAGCTGGAAAACGCGGCTGAGAGCCGCCGCCTACTTCAGAAAGGCCACATGTATTTGTAGACCCACCGTTTGGCTCTTGAGAACTGTGCCTTGGCGCGTTCGGTGTAGGTCTGGGTGGGTTTTTCGATGGGAAACCTGAGGATGCGCCTGTTCTTGAGGGCGCCGAGGGTTTCGTTGTTGAGGGTTTCGACTGATTTGGGTTGCCCTGAGGAGACTTCGGCGACCGGCGGCAGCAGTTGGACAGCTTCGAGTTCCTGGTTTTTTGGGGGCACGGCGGGCTCAACAACGGCGGCAGGCGGTGCGGGCGGTTTGGGCGCGGGAGCCGGCCGAGGCGGGGCGACGACCTGAACGGGCGGCCTGGGTTTTGTGCCGAGGCCGTGTTCGTACACGAGCGACTGGCCATAGAAGGCCGTGGTAACGATAAGGGCGGTGGTGACGGCCGCGGAAAGGACCGCCATCATGCTGAACATGGCCCGGAACCATTCGGAGCGGATGGCCGTCAGCAAGACGAGTACGGCGGTGGCCATCGCGCCCATCCAGATGTAGCGGGCTATCTGGGCGTGGGTTTCCAGTGACTGTACGACGATCGGCAAGGTTGGTTTTGTCTGAATCGCGGAACCGGTCGTGGTTGCGGCAAACGCGGCGAGTGCCAGCAACAAATATACGGCCAGGACGATTTGGCGCAATGTGGGGCGCATCTTGGTAACCGCGGCGGCGCCTACCAGCGGAAACCCGAGCACGCCCAGCGCAACCGGGAAATGAACGAAGGCCGCGTGCAGGAAATGGGGGTCCTGAAAAGCGCGGGAAATGTCCATGTGGAGCCCCTCCGGATAGCAGGAACTGGTTGTGTTTCTTTATTCTGTTCTAGCACATGGCGGGGTTGAAGTCTAGAAAAAAGAGTGGGCCAGGCGCTTTGGGCGCAACCGAGCTACCAACTGAACCTGTAGTGGACGGACCCGCCGCTGGTTCCCTCCAGTTGGGCGCCAAGGCCGTGTTCGCCGCCGAACACGGCGCGGGGCTTTCCTTCTTGGGTGTTTTCAGGCCGGCCGAACAAGGGTTTACCGATTTTTTCACGCCGTGCTTGGAGGTCCCGTTGCTGTCGTTGTTCGTTTGCCCAGCGTTTGGAGAGGGGCTGGGGGCCCATCCGACCGGTGGCACAGCCGCTCAACAGCAACGCCACGACAAGGGAGGCAGCCAGTTTTCTCATCGCATTTCATCCTTGGTAGGCCGGCGCAGCCCGCGCTTGGCTTTACCGATGCCGCGTGGCTATACTTAACTAAAGTCTACGCCTGAACAGCACCCGATCTCTACAAGGGAAAACACCCATGATCCCATGTTTAAATCCCGCGACCGCGTGGTTGCCGGAACCCGAGGGTTTTGTGCGGCTGGCGGCCCGTTGCGGGTTTAGTTGCGTCGAGGCGGGGGCCGACCATTGGGCCGGATGGGCGAAGAGGAAGTCGGTGGAGTACATCCGCGCGTTCTGCTTGGCCGAGGGGTGTCTTATCGGCCACGCCGGGCTGTTCGTAAACTTCCGGGAAGACGAGATATCGTTCGAGGCGGACCTGGCTCGCCTGCCGGCGGTTTGTGAAGTGAACCGGAAGCTGGGTGTCCGTGGGATGTCGACGTGGATCCGGCCGTCGTGCAACGCGGCCCCGGCGGAGTACCGGCAGATGCACGTTTTGCGGTTGCGGCGTGTCGCGTCTGTGTTGAAAGACCACGGGCTGCGGCTGGGGCTCGAGTTTGTCGGGCCGAAGACGTCGCGGGCGGAAGGCAAGCCGTTCATCCACGACATGCGGGGCATGCTGGCGTTGTGCGACGACATTGATCCGGCGGTCTGCGGTCTTCTGCTGGACAGTTACCACTGGTACACGTCGCGCGCGACGATTGAAGACATTGCGTCTCTGAAATCGCGGCAGGTGGTCCACGTTCACATCAACGACGCGCATCCGGGGCCGGTCGACTCGCTGATCGACATGAAACGGCTGCTGCCGGGTGACGGGGTGATCGATCTGGCGGGTTTTTTGCGCGCGCTCGAGGATATCGGCTACATGGGGCCGGTGTCGGTCGAGACGTTCAACGCGCGGCTGCGTGAACTGGGGCCGGAAGAGGCCGCGATGCAGGCCGGCCGTAAGCTGATCCGGCTGATGCAGCCGTATTTGTAGAGGAGGAGCCGTGATGCCGGTAGGGGCGCTGCGCTATGAGGAGGGCAGGCTGATCATCATCGACCAGACCCGGCTGCCGGGCGAGCTGGTATACGTCACGCTCGAGACGCGGGCGCAGGTGTGTGAAGCGATTAAGAAGCTGCGGGTGCGCGGTGCGCCGGCGATCGGCGTGTGCGCGGCGTTCGGGGTGCTGGTGGGCATACGCGAGGAAAAGGTGCGGACCGCGGCGGACGCGATCGCGGCGGGCCTCGAGACGGCGGCCTACCTGGCGACGTCGCGGCCGACGGCGGTGAACCTGTTCAACGCGCTGGACCGTATGCGGGGTCTGCTTGCGCAGTGCAACACGCTGGCGTCGGCCAAGGAGGTGGCGGCGCGGGTCGAGGCCGAGGCGGTGGCCATGTTCAACGAAGACGCCGAGGCGTGCCGGGCGCTGGGTGAACACGGTGCGGCGCTAATCTCGGATGGCGACGGCGTGCTTACGCACTGCAACGCGGGCGCGCTCGCCGCCACGCAATACGGGACGGCGCTGGCCGCGATGTTCCGTGCGCACGAACTTGGGAAAAAGTTTCGAGTGTTTGCCGACGAGACGCGGCCGCTGCTGCAGGGTGCGCGGCTGACGGCGTGGGAACTGATGCAGGCGGGCATCGACGTGACGCTGATCTGCGATAACATGGCGGCGCACGTCATGCGGGAAGGCCGGGTCCAACTGGCCATCGTGGGCGCGGACCGGATCGCCGCCAACGGCGATACCGCCAACAAGATCGGCACGTACAGCGTCGCGGTCTGCTGCAAGGCGCACGGGATTCCCTTCTACGTTTCCGCGCCGCTCACCACGTTTGATTTAGACATCGAGGACGGGTCGCAAATACCCATCGAGCAGCGTGACGAAAACGAGATCACCTGCGGGTTTGGCGCCCGCATCGCGCCCGAGGGCGTCACGGTTTATAACCCCGCGTTCGACGTCACGCCGGCGGAACTTATCGCGGGCATCGTGACGGAAAAAGGCATCCTGCGGCCGCCGTACCGCGAGTCGATCGCGGCCGCTTTGAGGGCCTGACAGGCTTAGCAGCCCGTGGCGAAGATCATTACACCATGTCTTCAAACCGCTCCCCAGGCTCGATAGCATGACCGCGCAGGTAGTCGGCCATGGCCATAGGTTTTTTTCCCGGCGCCTGGAAAGCCAGAATGGCCAGTTGGCCCTCGCCCGTCGCCACAACCACGCGGCCTTTCTCGACGCGCGTCACGGTTCCGGGCGCGGCGGCCGCGGGCTCGTCAACCGGCTCGGTCTTATGGACGCGGCACACCTCGCCGTTATACAAGCAATGCGCCACGGGCCACGGGATCGCCGCGCGCACCAGGTTGTGGATCCGCCGCGCGGGAAGTTCCCACCGTATCCGCCCGTCTTGCTTCCCGTACATGCGCGTCACCGTCGCCCGCGCGTGATCCTGCAGCGTAAACGTGGCCCGCCCCTGCTCGATTTGGCCCAGCGCCTCGACCAGCAACGCCGCACCAATCTCACCAAGCCGCTGCGACAGCGACAGCGTGGTGTCGTCCGGGCGGATCTCGATTTCTTTTTGCAGGATGATATCGCCGCTGTCCATTCCGGCGTCGAGCCGCATGATGGTGACGCCGGTGCGCGTCTTTCCGTCGAGAATGGCCGTCTGGATCGGCGAGGGGCCGCGATACCCGGGAAGCATCGACGGGTGCATGTTGATGAACCCGTGTGCGGGCACGTCGAGGATGGGTTGTTTCAAGATGCGCCCGTAAGCGACCAGCGGGCACACGGCCGGCCGCTGCTCGCGCAGCCAGGATTCGAACCGCCCGTCGTTGAGCGCCGCCGGCTGCATCACGGCCACCCCGTGCGACTCCGCCCACACTTTCGCGGGCGGCGGCACGGGCCGGCTGCTGCGTCCCTGCGGCTTGTCGGGCTGGCAAACCAGCGCCACGAGTTCGTGCCGGCCCGCCACCGCATCGAGCGACGGCACGGCCAGATCCGGGGTGCCGAAAAAGACGGCGCGCACCTACGTCAACCCCGGGATCTCGAGACCGCCGGTCAGTTCGGTCATTTTCGCCTTCACGAGTTCCTGCACCTTGCGCACGGCGTCGTTGGCCGCGGCCCGCACCAGCGTCTCGAGCATTTCGGGGTCGTCTTTGTTGATGACTTCCGGATCGATTTTCACGGCCACGACTTCAAACTTCCCGTTCATCGTCACGGTCACCATCCCGCCGCCCGCGGACGCCTCGACCCGCTCGTCGCCAAGCTTCTCTTTCAGGACTTCGATTTGCTCCTTCATCTGCCTGGCGTGCTGGAGCATATTGTGCAGGTTCCCAAGCTGACCCAATCCTTTAAACACGGCGCCTCCTCGAGTTCAGTTGAAAGTTTCTTTCAATGAGCAAAGTATACTTGCCCAGCCCCGGCGAGGCAAAACAGTTGCGAAGGGGGGCCCGTCGAAAAAGTCGCGAAATTGCTTCATCGAAAAGCGGGTACAGCCACCTCTTTCAAACTGCCGAAAGAGGTGGCAGTGGAGTGGTGAAAAAGTGGCAGAACGGAGTGAGGGCCGCAAAAAGCGGGGACAGGCTCGCTTTCTTCAAACTGCCGAAGAAAGCGAGCCAGTCCCCGTTTTTTGCTTTATGCCTTAAACTCATATTGGGGGATCTTGAGCAGTTCCCCGTCTTTCGTCGCCGACTGGTGCGCCACGATCCCTGACACCGTCATATTCAGCGCCCACGCGATGTTCACGAGCGGCGCGCGCCCCTCGAGGATCGATGTGACGAACTCGTTGCTCAAATAGCCGTGCGATCCCCCGTGCCCGCCCGCCGACATTGCAGGCGGCAACGGCGGTTTCGCCAGATTCAGCGCCGACACGTCCGCCAGCCCGTCGTACTTTCCGTACAACGTTCCCTTCTGGCCGCGCACACGACCCATCTCGCCGCTGAAGCCGGGCGAGTCCCAACTGACGGCCATCCGCGCCATGCCGCCCTCGCTTGTCCGGAACAGGGCGATCTCCGTGCCGAACGGATTCGCGTACACATTGTTGGCCGGCTTGAGGTGCTCGACGACGCTGGGAATGCCCATGCATGAGACTTCGGTGAAACTCCCGCCGGTCACGCAGGTGTAGTAGGCGTTCGAATGCGTCGGGTACCACTGGGGCGGCAGGCCGATCCGCCAGCCTTTGTAGGAGTCGAGCGGCTGTTCCATGTAATGGTAATACTCGCCCTCGCTGTAGACCATTTTGCCGAACCCGCCCGCGTTGAAAATGGTGCGCATCGCGTAGCAGTCGTCATGGAATGACGAGGTCTCGAACATCATGTAGTTCAGGCCGGTGGCGGCTTTTACGGCCTCATACAGCGCGTCGGCCTCTTCGAGTGAGCCGAACGCGGCCGGCACGGCGCTGGCTACGTGTTTGCCGTGCTTGAGCACCTCGATGCAATGACGCGGGTGGCTGGGCGCGTCTGTTGCCACGAACACCGCCTCGATGGCCGGGTCTTTCACCAACTCCTCGAGCGACGGATAGGTCTTGGCGCACCGGCATTTCTGGGCCAGTTCCGCGCAGCGTTCCGGGATCAGATCGCTCACCGCGACGATCTCGACGTTGGGATGGTTCTGAAAATCAAACGCCGCCCCAAATTTGCACACGCCGTACCCGACAATCCCCACCCGCACCTTGCGATCCGACACGGGCTGCCACTCCCGCGTCGTGTCCGTGTTGCTCTGGGTATCTTCAAAACCCTGTATGGGCTTCTCCTCGGCCGCGGCCGCGGCCATACCCATCCCCGCGATCGCGCCACCCAAAAACGCCCGCCTCGAAAACGATTCTCTCATGTCACGCCTCCCGTCCGTTTGTATAAGTCCTATGCGTCCTATGGGTCCTATTGCTTTTCATTCCCCAGGGCCTTCAGCAACCGAACGGCCGCCGCGGCCATTTCTTCGCCAGTGCCCGGCGCGAGAAAACTGCTCCGCGCGGTCCGCACTTCGTACCCGCCGCCTGCGAACGCCTCTTTTGTCGGCGAATACCCCGCGTAGCCGTTGGCCAACTCTGCCACGAGAGTAGGTTTCCACGGCGACCCTTCTTTGATGGCCAGGCCGAGCGCGCAGAAATACTCCGTCGGGTTGATCGCTATCGCCGCTGATCCAATTCGCATCGCCTGCACCTCGACGCGGGCCGTCGGCGACTCCGTCTTCCGCGCCCGCACCAGCGCGGCCTCGCGCAGGTACGCCTCGTTCTGCGCGGCGCCGAGCCCGGATGCCGGTGTCTCGCGCGCCACCAACGCCTCGTCCGACTCCGCCAAATCGCGAATCGGGAGGTCGAGCGACTCGCTAGTCACCGCCAGCGGCACGTCCACCGCGTATTCCATGCGCGCGATGACTTTGAGCGCTTCCGCGCCGAGCGTCATCCCGATTCGGCGCGCCCACGCTTCGCCAAACTCCGGCGGGCGCGGGTTGCGGTTGTCCACCTGCGTGACATCGCCGCACGCGCCGTTCAGAAACACCACGCCGATGTCGCGCCCAACGCCGCCGCGAACCGTCTGGCGCATGTAACCGATCCAATCCGCCGACAGTTTATTGCCGCCGATCACGGTACCGTGCAGCGCGTGGTTGACGATGCATCCCAGCAGTTCGCCCTGCATGTTCTCGATCGCAATCACCGCGACGTCCGGGTCCATTGGCCCCGCGGGCTCGACGATGTCCGGGTTCATCCGGCCCGGGTGCGTCTTCTCCGTGCCGTCTTTCATCTTGAACCGGCGGTTGAAGCTCACCGAATCCTCGCGTCCCACGCCCGCGCCCAGCCGCGCATCAACCGCGCCGGCGCGTGCGTCTGCCACGGCTTGGGCGATCGCCTCGGCCACGTTGCGGCAGTAGGCGGGGTCGCGATCGGAACCCAGACAGTCGGTTGCCGGCCCGCCATTATGCGTGTGGCTCGCGCCAATCAGGATGTTCGCCCCCGGCACCCCGCACGCCGACTCCGCCAGGTTGCGCGCTTCCGCTACGATGTCGTCCGGCGTGAACAGGGCGTCCACCCCTACAATCGCCAACTCGACTCCGCCGCTCGTCAACACGGCCGCCTCAACGTACAACGGGTCGTGCACGCCTTGCGCGATATTCTTCGAGAACCCGCCGGGAATCTGGCAGCCCGGCGCCGGTGTGATGTCCACCCGCGCAAATCCCGCCTTGAACACGCCCGCGTTTTGCGCCGCGGCTCCAAAACAAAACAGAGCCACGATCAAAAACGCCCGCCCTGTACTACTAACCTTTGATTTCTTGTTGCGCCACGCAAGACTTTGCGCACGTCTGGGACGCCGCCCAGCAGTTGTGGGGGGTGTCCCACTTTTGTTGGCAAGGCGGGCATGTTCAAAAAAGGGGACACCTCCCACCACGCCTTTGGCGTGGCCGGGAGGCGTCCCAACGGTGTGTCCCTATGTTGGTTTTGATTGCGGCGCCGCCGCGCTGTGTTTTTTCCGTTGCTCATCTCTCTTGTCTCTCCTCGCCATCGCGACTGCCGTACATTATGGTTCACTTATCATGCCGCATTCATCATCTCTTCCAGTACCGCCGCACCTCATCGATCACGTCGTCACGGCCCGCCCACGGTTTGTACACCAGTCGCATCTTAAACCCGTACTCTTTCCCGGCCTGCGCGTCCGGCGCAAAGAACTGGAAGTCCCACGCCGGGTTTGTATCGGTTCCATCGGGTGTGCTGCCTCCGCCGGACGGCGAATGGGCAAACCGGATCGGCGCACCACGCTCGAAAATGTAGATCAGCGCCATGTCGCGCCACCTGCCGTAAAAAAACGGCTCGGCGTACCGCAGTGGCGATATGCAGTTATACAACGTCGTCTCGCCGGGTTCGAACACGACGGGCAGCGCGTCCTTTTCCCACAACACGCTGCTGTCCCGGTCGTGTTGCTGCGTGCAAAACTGCACCCATTTCGGCGAGTCGAGCGTCGAGCCCGACGCGAGAAAATAGATGCTCTTGTCTTCCGGCGCGTTGATGTACGAGGCCCAGAAACACCCCACAAACCCGCCCCGGCCGTTGGCCGGCCGCATGGGCTTGTGCGGCGTACACGCGAACTGCATGTCCACGTAGTGGGGTTCGGAGAATACGAGCCGCGTCCGGCTCTCGATGCCGTACACCGGCGTCTCGGGCTGATAAAGTTCCGCAGTTCGGTCATCGATCTTTGCAAAGTTCATCGGCGCGTTACGCGGCTCAAAAAACACCAGCCGGTCATCGGGGCGTGGCCGCGCATCGAAATAATGTTCGAGGTTCAACCCCGCGTACAGCGGCACAAACGGCGAATCCGTCTTCCCCGGCGCATCGAGGCGGTACAGCCCGTTGTAACAGTTGCGGTGTTCATCGAGAACGCCGTTGTCGCCGGCGACGGCTGTAAAGCCGCGCAGAGAGAATTCCGCGTACTCGGCCGCGGCCGGCGCCGCATCCGCCGCGCCCATGAACAACAAAAGCAGGGCACCCGTCATAGGTCATGTCTCCATTCTGGCATGGCGTCAAACCTGCCGCCCGTTACCATAGCGAACCCTGCGGGACAGGTCAACCGTTCCCGCGTCAAAAAACCGCTTGACAACCTACCACATGTGTGGTACCATCGCTACAAGGTTAACAACAGGAGGCGCGATATGGCCAGGCAACTGCCGGAACTGACACCAGCCGAATGGCTCGTCATGAAGTGCTGCTGGGACAAGGGGAAATGCACCGCCCGAGACGTCTACGAGCAGGCGCTCAAGCACCGGGACTGGCAGTATCAGACCGTGAAGACCATGCTGGATCGCCTCGCTCAAAAAGGCTACGTGCGGGTGCACAAGATCGGCCCAATCTGTTTGTACAAGCCGACGATTTCGCAAGCCAAGGCCATGGCCAGCGCGGTTGACCAGTTTGTGGGCACCGTGCTGGACGGCGCGCTGGCGCCGATGTTCGCGCACCTGGCCCGCGGCAGGAAACTGACTTCGGACGAAATTGAGTCGCTCCGCAGGCTTATTGAACAGCGCAAGGAGGATACCCCGGAATGAGCCCACCTTACGGTATCGCTGAAAAAGTATGTGAATCGTTGTGGGGTGTGAGTTGGCAGGTGGCGGTGCTGATTGCCGTCGTTGCAATAGCTTCGTTGGTGTTCCGGCGCGCGCCCGCCAATTTCCGCTACGGCCTCTGGTGCATAGTGCTGGCGCGATTGTGCATCCCAGCGGAACTGTCCCTCCCGTTGGGGTTCGGCGTCGACGTGCGCGAGACAGCCGGGGCGTATACGCGATCGCTGGTTGCGCCGCTGCTGGCGCCGGCGGGCGCGACTGAAAATGCCGCACCGCCGCGCGCCGCCGCTCCGTCAAGGCCGTCGGCGGTGCCGCGGAATGCTACGCTGGCGCTCGGGTGGTTGGGTGTCGCGGGAGCCGCAGCGGGTCTTGTTCTAATCAGGGGGCGTCAGGCGCGGCGGCTTCTTCAGACGTGCCGACCGGTGGAAAGGGAGGAGTTGGAGGCGTTGATGTATCGATTGCGCGAGAGGTGCGGCGTTCGACGTTCAGTATCTTTGGGGCTCTTACCCGAATCGGCGCAGCCAAAGGGGCCATGCGTGACCGGCATCCTGACGCCGTGTGTCCTCCTGCCCCGTCAAATGGCCGAGCAATGGTCTTTGGATGAGTTGGAGCCGGTGTTGCTCCACGAGCTGGCGCACGTCAAACGGCTTGACCTGCTTGTCAACCTCGTCCAGATCGCCGTGCAGATCGTGTATTTCTTCCACCCGCTGGTGTGGCTGGCCAACCGGCGCATCAGAGCTCTGCGGGAGGAGGTGTGCGACGACATGGCCGTCCTCCACATACAACGCCAGAAGAAACGATATGGCAGTTCGTTCCTGCGCGTCATTGAAGAAACGCAGCGCGAGCCCGCGCTCGCCCTGTGGCCGCTCCAAATGTCGGAAGCCCGTAATTCACTCGGAAGGCGGGTCGTGCGCATCATGAGCAAAGACTACGTGTATCACCGCCGACTTGGCCTTGGAGCGTTTACAGCACTCGCGGCGGTTGCCGTCATCGCCGTCGGCGCTGCCGGTGTATCCGGCAAATCCAACAACGTAATGGATCAGGCGCAGAAGCTGTTCGACCAGAAGCAGTACGACGAAGCAATCAGCCTGCTCCAACAGACATATGAAAAGGCCCCGCGCAACCACGAAGCCCTGCAGGCGATGGAAAAGCTTGGCCTGTTCTATATGTGGTTGGACGAGGACCAAAAGGCGGCCGATCTGCTCGAGCAAGCAGTCGCGAAATTTCAGCGCGGCGGGGAGGCCGCATGGTTTTACCTCGGCGAGGCGTACAATCGGCTTGGCCGGACGGATGACGCGCTCGCGGCCTGGGAACGTTCCATCGAATTGTCAAAAGGCCGGGTTAGGCCCGACCAATTCCCCTACATGCAGGCCGTTGGCAATTCAATGTTAGTTCCGGCAGAGAAACTATATGAAGCAAAGGAATACGAAAAAGCCATCGAGGCCTATACGCGGATCTACACCGAATTACCCAAATGGAACAACGCGTCCCACGCCATGATGATGGTCGGCTTGTGCTATGGATGGATGGGCGAAGAAGAGAAAGCGTTGAAATCGCTCGAACTGGCCGCGGAAAAATACCCGGACGTCGTCGGCTGGTCGGAAGCAACCTGGTACTATCTCGGCGAGAGATACGAAAGGGCAGCCAGGCCCGAGCAAGCATTGAAGGCGTATCGCAAGTCGGTAGACCTGGCCAAACAATGCGTAGGCCGCAAACCCGACAAGTTCCCCTGGGCACACGCTGCCGAGCGAATTGCTGCGCTTGAGAAGTAGCGGCATTTGTGCTGCAAAATAACCTGGCGGAAGGAAGGAGAACAAAATGGACGCGCGAAGACTTTCAGCCCTGCTAAGCGTCGCCGTGATCATCATCATGATCGCCGGGTGCTCCCAAACCCCGGCTGGCAAGACAGTCGAAGTTACCGAGTCGCCGGATACGTCTGATAACCTTAAGCAGGCCCTCGAAAAGCCGATTTCGGCCAGCGCCGCCCAGTCGCCCGGCGGGGGCCGGCTCACCGTGCAATACGCGGTCATGGCCATCTGCGAGGCCGCCGGCGTGCCATACCAGTTCGAGAAATCCAAGAGGCTCGCCGGTGACGAGTGCCGGCGTTTTATTGCGCCTCTCCAGGTCAACGGCATCCCTGCAACCCAGGCCCTTTCCGACCTGCTGGCGCCCCTGAACCTGCGGTACGAAGTCGACGACGCGGGCGTGTACCTGAGCCGGTAGAAACCCCTCGTAGTCAAGGCACGTTTTTGGGCGAAGTGCCGTATGGCGTGCGGTGGAATTTACCATCGCGAATCGAGAACAATAGCCACGAGACCAAAAACGGAGGCTCTATGGTGCGCGTGGCTGTCACTAATCTGCTGGTATGCCTGTTACCTTTACTGATCACCCTACCGGCCGGGGCCGAGACGCCCGCGGAACGGTGGGTATCCCGCTTCCGGTTTGAAGAGCCCCCGGTCGAGCAGGTTGGCGTCTGTACCGGCACGGTCGGCGCTCTCCCGAGTTTTAAAGTGCAGCCGAGCCAGCCGGGGCAGTGCCTGGTGCGGGTATCGCTGCCGTTCGCGGCCGCGGCGCTTCCTGACGGGATGGGTCTTACCGTTCATGCTGCGGGCGGCGAGGTTGCGCCGGATCTCCGCGTTCTGACGCGGCACCCCGGCACGCCGTCGTCGATACGCCGCGCCATCATCACGTTCCCCTATAATTTTCCCGAGCTCGGCCCCCACAAATTCAACCTCACGCTCGCGCCCGCTCAGCCGGCCCCGCGAAAACAAATGACGCAGGACGGCGATGCATGGACTGCCCAGTTGGGCGACACATCCGTCTCGATCCGGCGCGACCGCGTCGCCGTCTCGCTGGCCGGCCAGCGCTTCGCCGCGCGCCTCATCGCTCCGGCCTGCGCTTCCAACGAAACCCCCGTGCCGGAGGTTGTCGAGTGGGACAACTATTATGCCTGGCTGCGCCTTCTCGCGCCGGACCACCGCTGGCCACGCATCATCGAGGTCAGGATCGATTTCACGGGCAACGTGGCGGTCCAGGCGCACGTGCAACGTCTCGAAAAAGGCGACGCCACCGCGCCGGAACTGGGTTGGGAGATTGCCTCTCCCCCACTCGCTTCCACCGCGTCGCATTCCTTCCTGGAAGGCGATCCCTGCACACTCGCCACAACCGATAATACGGCCGCCGTTTCGTTTCCAACGGCTCCGGGATATCGCCGCGGCCGGGTCGACGCCGCCAACGACAACGGCGCCGGCACGATCCGCTACATTCGTTGCGCGAAGGACGACAACGTGCCGTTCCAGGAAACGGCGTGGCGATCCGCGGCTTTTGTCGTGAGCAAGCAAGGCGCGGCGCCGCTGAACGCGCTGTTCGAACCGGCGTTGGACGTGTGCGTTTTCACCGCCGCCGTTCCTGCCCAAAACCTCGAACTGTGGCCCGTGCTCAAGGAACTCCAGCAATACACGCGCGACGCCATCGCCGCGAGCATGGTCTACGGCGACGACTTCGGCAACGTCACCGCATTCAATGAGAACGCCCCCGCCGGCGTGTTCGGCATGAACCGGCTCAATCACTGCGGCGCCATATTCGACGAGGCGGAGCGTGGCGAGTCGCCCGCGTTGCGCCAAACGGCCCTCCTCTGGTGCAGCAACATGTATGACCTGTCGACGTGGTGGGCCGACGCCAAAGAGTTTGGCGGCACGCGTTACAACAACGCCACCGCCGCCGGCTCCAAAGACCACGTGGACGATACCTTGTTCATGTGGCGCGGCAATAACGCCGTCCATTTCTGCACGAAAGGCTTCGAGAACTACGTGTCCGCCTACGAGGAGACCGGCGACCCGCGTATGCTCGCAGCGCTCCGCGCACAAACCGCGTACGCGTTCAAGTACATCCACACCGACCAAGGCGAGTGCCGAAACATCGGCGACGTGGCCGACTTCATGGCGCTGTACCGCACCACGGGGCGCAGGCAGTACCTGGACGAGGCCCTGCGGCTGTTCCGCGAACTGCGGGCGAAACTGTCGCCCGGCGATTTGTTCAGCCAGGGCGGGCAGCCGATCGCCGAAGACGGCCCGTTTATCGACGACGACCAGCATGGGTACGAGGCGCCGTTCGCCAAGCCGTACATCATCGGGTACGCGCTTGCCGGGCTGCCGGACCTGTTGCGCGAGTGCCCCGACGAGCCAAAACTCCGCGACGTCGTCTGTGCCGTCGCCGATTTCATGGCAGACTCGCAAGACGCGCTCGGCGGGTGGCGGTACCCGCACCCGAAAAGTTCGTGGCAGATCCTCAGCCAGGCCATCGAGCACGCCGCGCAACTCGCCCGGGCCGCCGCCGTCCTCGAAGAACGCGGCGAGCCGGTCGACAACCTGCTCGACGCGATCGAAAGAACGCTCCAGCAGCGCGTCAACGGCTTTGCCCGCACCGGCACGATCCTCGCCGGGCTTGGCGGCTGGGAATCCAAAGCCGGCGTTGTTAGAGAAGGGCAGACTATCTACGACCTGTATAAGAAGCCGGCCGATCGCGATCCTTCCCGCGACTATACCGAAGGCGAGATCAGCCTCGGCAATTCTGCGCCGGAAGGGCTCGTTTATTTCACGGAAGTGCTCGAATTTTACCTCGCCCAGCGGCCTGCAGAACGCCTGTTTCACAGCAACGATCAACTAGCGGCTGTCCTCGAACGAACGGAACAGCACCATGATGTGCCTGAACCTCAACGCGCGGAGCCGCTCCGCTACGGCGTTAAGGCCGAACTCCCCCACTTCCGCGATGCACAGGTCGCCCGGCTCGACTTCCCGATGTCGCGCGGGCAATCCGGCCTGCCGTTTACTGAATGGCGCGCCCGTGCCCGCGAAACCTTCCTGTCCTGCCTGCCGCCGCGGCCGGCACTCGCCCCGTTCGACCCGCAAGTGGTTGCCGTTGAAGATCGGGGCGCGTATGAGGCACGCAAGATCGCACTGAACCTCTCACAGGATGCCCGCGTGCTCGCCTACCTGCTTGTGCCGAAGGGTCAAGGCCCGTTTCCCGCGATCCTGGCGCTGCACGATCACGGCGCCCATTTCTCGATCGGCAAAGAGAAAGTGGTCCGCCCGTTTGACGAGCCGGCCGATCGCATCAAGGACGCCGAAAAATGGGTGTGCGAATGTTACGGCGGCGTGTTCATCGGCGACGAACTCGCCGCACGCGGGTACGTCGTGTTTGCTGCCGACGCGCTGTACTGGGGCGACCGCGGCCGGGCCGAAGGCGTCAGCTACGAGGCGCAACAGGCGCTCGCCGCGAACCTCCTCCAGCTTGGCTACACCTGGGCCGGCCTCATCCTGTGGGACGACATCCGCAGCGCGGAGTTTGTGCAGGGACTCGAGGAAGTCGACCCGGACCGGATCGGCGCGGTTGGCCTGTCGATGGGTTCTTACCGCACGTGGAGCCTTGCCGCCGCGACCGACATTGTCAAAGCCGGCGCGGCCATCTGTTGGATGGGCGACACGCCCACGCTTACCTCGATAGGCAACAACCAGACCCGCGGCCAGTCCGCCTACTCGATGATCCACCCCAACCTCCGCAACTACCTCGACTACCCCGACGTGGCGTCGATCGCCTGCCCGAAACCCATGCTGTTCTACAACGGCAGGCAGGACGCCCTGTTCCCGATCCCCGGCGTCGAAGCCTGCTACGAAAAACTCCAGCGCGTCTGGCGCGATCAGGGGGTCGAAAACCGCCTCGTCACAAAACTGTGGGACGTGCCCCACGTTTTCAACCGCAAAATGCAGGCCCAAGCCTTCCAATTCCTCGACACACACCTGAAGGCAAAATAGCCCGCTCTGGTCTCATTGGTCCCATAGGTCCCATGCGTCCCATTGATCCCATTTGATTGTGCTCCAACCACCTGTGGCAAGATAAGCTCCGCACTCAAAAAGGAGCCAAGTCCCATGACATTCGCCAATGATCGCCTTCGTCCCGCCGATTACCTTTCCATTACTATCATCATGGGCCTGATGGGCGCGTTTTTCTGGGCAATCCGCGGCACGGGTGGGTTTGGCGGCGAACAGGGCGGCATTCTTGCCGGGCTTGGTTGGGCGGTGCTTTGGTATGGGTTCAGCAGAATCGACGGCACGGCCCGCACCCGCCCGTACGGCCACGCCGGCGCCATCGTCGCCATCACGTTCGGGATAGCGGTCGGCGGGTTCACCGGCTACGGCGTGTACAACTCGTGGGTCCGCGGCCAGTTCTTCCTCGACCACCCGAACGGCCTGCGCGACGTCGGCGCGTGGACCGGCTACGCGATGCTGTTTGTCTGCGGCCTGCACTGGGGCGGCATCCCCGGCGCGTTTCTGGCGTGGTGTGCACCGCGCAAGCCCGTCCGCTGGCAAGGATGGGCCGGCCGCATTGGCGGGGGCATCGCGGGCGCCGTGGCCGCGGGCGTTATCGTGCGCGTGTTCCCCCAATGGTTCCTGCCGTTCTACAACGAGGGCATCTACCAATTACCGGAAAACGCCACTTGCATCCGCGCCGCCGGTTCCATCCGTAACATCGCCCCGCACGTCGGCCTGTTCCTCGGATTCCTCGCATTCGAGATCGGGCGCCGCGACTGGCGGGCCGTCGGCATCATGCTCGTGATGGCGCTCGGGTTCGCCATCCCATTCTCAGTCGGCGGCTACTGGCACACCATGAACGACTCGGCGCTCCAAATCAGTTGGTGGAAAAACTGGGAGATGTCCATCGGCCTTGGCGGCGGGCTGGCATTCGGCCTCGCCTTCTACCTCTTCAACCGCCCCGAAGACGTTGCGCCGCGCCCCGTAACTTCAACCGAACGCATCGCCGGCGCCGGCATACCGCTTGCGATCGGCCTCGCCCAGATTCTGATGGGCGGCTATGAGGGATTCCGGTCGTTACACAAACTCCCCTGGGCCGAGTTACCCGACCTCTCGGCTTTCCTCGTCATCGCCGGGATGGTCCTTGTCGCCATTATTTCGCTGCCGCTGATTGGCCGGTCATCCACCGCCGCCCCGCGGCATGCCGCCGAACCCATCCCCAGCTGGGTACCGTTCGCCGTCGTCACGCTGATCGTGGTCGTTGGTTACTTAGTCAGCATCCCCCCGAAACTCCAACTCGCCAACAACGTCCTCCTCTTGCTCTACACCGCCTACATCGCCGTCAGCGCGATGCTTATATTCCCCCTGCTGAAATGTAAGACAAAATCCTAATGCGGCTTCTTCGCCGCCTTAGGACGGGCAGGCACCGGTCGGATATGGATGCCGGCAAACTGGGGACGCTGAGAATTCTGCCCCTTGACTTTTATGCCCGCCAGTGCTACACTGACAATTGGTGCAGGTTACCGGTTACATCCTATAACTCATGCGGAGGTTTAACTCCGTGCTGACCGCACTTCAAAAAAAGACCGCCCAGGCGATTGTCAACATCTTCGAAACCGGTAAGCCGCTGGGCGACTACGCGCGTGTCACCGTCCTTGCGGGCGATACGGGCGGCCTCAGTTTCGGCCGATCCCAGGTCACCCTCGCCAGCGGCAACCTCCACAAGCTCATCGGCGCCTACTGCCGCGCCGAATCCGCCCAGTTTACCAAATCGCTCCGCCCCTACCTCGAACGTCTCCAGCAGCGTGACCCCGCACTCAACTCCAATCGCACGCTCCGCCAGATCCTCAAAGACTCCGGGGCCGACCCCGTCATGTGCCAAACCCAGGACGTCTTCTTCGACCGCGTTTACTGGACTCCGGCGGAAAAAACCGCCGCCGCCATGGCCATCACCGAACCGCTCGGCGTTGCCGTGGTTTACGACAGCAAGATCCACGGATCCTGGACCCGTATCGCCAACCGCGTCTCAGCCCGCCTAGGCAGCCCCGCGTCCGCCGGAGAACGCCAGTGGGTCGAGGCCTACATCCGTGAACGCCGCAACTGGCTCGCAAACCATTCCAACACGCTTCTCCACAAAACCGTGTATCGAATGGACACGTTCCTTCAGCTAATCCAGGAAAACCGGTGGGCGCTCGCCTTGCCCCTCGTCGTCCGTGGCATCCAAATCGAACAGGAGATGCTTATGCCTAAAGAAAACTCAACACTTGCAACTTCGCAACCCAAGGGCGGCAAGAAAGGCCAACCAAAGACCGGCAAGAACAGTCCGCCCAAGCACGGCAAGAACAGCCCGCTCAAGCACGGCAAAAAGGACCAATCCAAACACGGTAAGAAAGGCCAATCCAAGCACGGTAAGAGCAACTAAGTAGCTTCAGGCCATAAACACTGTGTCCGGTAGGCTCACCATACGAAAGGTATCCGGCATATGCGAAAAGCACTTGTGGCAGTCATTTTGGCGCATCTGCTCTGCGGCTGCGTAGTATTCAGGGGGATCGATAACTGCTTTCAGAAACCGGCCCTCTATCAACGCCCCGAGCTGTTCTCTCCGAATCTGGCCGTCACCAAATACCTCATTGAACATCCTGGGTCATCTTTCTGCCCACCCAACAGTGAGGATAAGAATAACGGGGAAGACTCGTACTCGGGCGAAGCTGCGGAGAAGGTGCCCGCGAACATTGTCATTCTTGGCCCGGAGGCCGTTACGCCCGCCCTATCGGGCGAATACGTGTTTCATATTGCCGACAAGACGGGCTCTGCCGATCAGCGGCCGATTGTCAGCGTAACTCCCCAGGAGGCGGTTCTCGAGCTCGCACCCCTCACAAGCAGTAACTGGCTTAAGCTCCGAATTAATCGGGCATCGCTTGCAAGCGCCGAGAATGTGACTATTGCCGTCATGGCTGCGGCCGCGCAGAATCCGCCCCTGACACAAGAAGAAGCAGAGGAAAAAGGCTTCTACCTTAGACTCGATGTACCCGTTAACTCGACGGAATCTGACCCCACACCCCTCACGCTCAAGACCGACATCTATCCCCTCGCGGAGAAAGATGCCGCCGAAGAGTTCGGCGCCTTCTTTGCCTCCGTTTTCACCGTGTGCCACGTCAACTTTATCAATCAGGAGGAAAAGCCTCTGCTCGTATACGGTTCCTCACTCACGGCCGAGGTCAACGTCCTGCTCGCCGAAGACGATGTGCGTAAGCAGTTAGGCCAGCCCGCGCTCGACGATCCGCGCGTACTGTACGAACTCGAACTGAACCATTCCGCGTTCGGCACAACCGAAAATCCCGTCGATGAGCTAGATTGGTATTACAGGTTCCGCCCGCTCTGTTTCCGGGATATCCTCGCTATGTTCGAGTTTCAGCGGCGATCCGACGAACGGCAGCGCCTGATAGATTATCTCATGTTCGCCGGCGCGATTGCGGCGCCCCTCGATATTTTCGTTACGCATCGCGATTATGCCACGGGCGTCGCCCTGTTTACCGGCGTGTTCACCCCGGAACTCGAGAAACTCATCCTGGGGGACATACTCCTCCATGCGGAACGTCTCCAAAGCCGCAGCCTTCGAGAAATCGAAGAACTACCGGGATACGGCCAACTCGACCGGCTCGTGTTCTTCCCGCGCCGCCCGATTTACGGCCTCGTTCATCATCTACCCGCTTATCTCGGGCCCGTCGACATAACCAGCGCGCAAGTCGCCGCCTCCTATGTCGAGAAACTTGGGCCCGACATGCAAGAAGCGCTCAATAAACAAACCGAACAGCGCCAAAAGGATATTGAAGCCGCATTGAAAGGTGTGGCCGACTCACCCGCAGTCCAACAAGCGTTGGCCACACTCGCCGAGGCAAAGGCAAAACAGGCCGAAAAAGAAGCCCAGGAAGCCCAAGAGCGAGCTAACCAAAGCATCATACCTGGATTGAGCAAGGACGATCTCACACAATTGATCCCCATACTCCAAACCATTCCGACGGCCCAGCCCGCAGTCCCGCTTCTTCAACAGTGGCTCAAAGACAACGTGGTGGAATAGCGGCTGATTATTGCTTGTGCTTCGGCATGGTCACTTATGACACATGGGGCTTGATGCGGTCTCCGGCTCAGTACTCATACAGCCGCGCTACTTGGCATAAACCGAGAAATCTGCGATGATCCTCTCGATCAACGCGGCCGCGTCGTTTCCCATGGCATACACCGCCAGCCGCCAGCGCCGTTCGGCCGGGGTCGATTCCGCCGGCAGCCATTTCGGGTTATTGTGCATGCAATCGTGCCAGGCCTGCGCCATCGAATCCGCCGAGTCGTTGGCAATGGCTGCCAGGTACTTGCCATCGCGCGACACCACGCCGATCACCGGCGTTACGTACCGGTCCTGGCTATACGCGGCCCAGGCGTTTGGCGGCGTGTTGGGAACGGGTTGCGACGCCGCCACGTACATCTGCACCCATGGGGGGTTGTTGTACTCGTGATCCGCCGGCTGCACGGGGATCTTCCCCCGTTGGGTGTCGCCAAGAAACGTCCTGCCGCGTTCGGTGAAAATGAAACATCGCTTGACAAACTCTGGATAGGGATCGGGCGCGCTGGCGAACGCCGGTGCGTGGCGCAACTGCCAGCACAGGTTCAACCCGGGCAGGGTATCGGGCAACGGCCCAGCGCCGCGTTCCGGATCCCGGACAACTCTCGCCTCGAACAACACTCGACCCTGGTGCGGCGTCACCGTCGTCAGCACCAGCATGTCGGGGTTTTGTTTGTCGCAGTGGCGCATCTCGACCGCACCGCCTTCGATGGGGCGCGCATCGACGAAATCCACCTCCGACTCGTAGCACCACGCATCGCATTGAAACGCCGGCACGTTTGGAAAACACATCGACACCATCGGAAACCACTGCCCCCACAGTTTCTCGCGCACGACGCTCACCGTGGGCAGCACGTCCGGCTGAGGGTTCCGCGCCGTCGCAACAGGCACAATATCCGGCTGGCCCGCTTCCGCCCGCCGCTCGAGCAGTACCACGTACGACGCCCCCGGCTTGGTTCGGTCTCCCTTGCCCGTTGCCAGAACAACTTCGTTTTGCCCATCATTATCCGCATCGCCCACCGCCAGCCAGGACGATTCCGCGTAGCGATCGTCAAAATTGCAGAGGAGTTCCCGCTCGATTTTCCCCGAGCCGTCCACGGAGTACATGAACACGTGCCCGAGGTGTTTGCTTGTGATGAACTCGGACATCTCGTCGCCGCGCGTCGACACCACCAGCTCGTTCCGCCCGTCGTTGTCCGCGTCCGCCACCGCCATCATCTTCTCGAAATACGCCAGGTCCAGATCTTCGGTTTCCCGCTCGAAAACGTAAACGGGTTCGGCCGTCTCGCCCACTTTATAACCAATCAGCGTGGCCTTGTTGATCTTCTGGTCGATTTTCCAGCCCACGATCATCTCGTTTTTGCCGTCGTTATCCACATCGCCCACGGTGATCGACGCGTAAAAACACCCGCGGCCGTCGTGGCCCTCGAGCGCGATCTGCGGGGCCGCGGCCAACTCGCCCTGCGCGTCGAACTCGAAGATGTCGACCCGCGCCTGGCCGGGCCTGAAACTGTTCGACGTGATGTATTCGACCGCGCCGTCGTTGTCCACATCGCAAATCAGCGATTCCTCGCCCGATCCCGACAACTGATGGATCTTCCGCGCCTCCACCGCCTCAATCCGCGCATCGACGTCATATCGGATCACCTCGCCACCCCCGCAATACGCCGACACCACCTCACACAAACCGTCCCCGTCGAGGTCGTGAATCGCCAAGTTGTGCGTAAACCCGCTCTTGTTACATTCGGGCCGCGACACCACTTGCCGTGTCACCGAGCGGCCGTCCGTCTCGATCACGTAGAAGAACGCGGTCTCCGCCGATTCCTGGCCCGTGCCCACAATGACCTCGTTCTTCCCGTCCTTGTTGAGGTCGGCCACCTTCACCGCGAGCCCCATCCCCGGCGACCTCTGCGCGAGGTTCTCTGCAATCAGGCGCGTTGCCCACCCGTCCCCCAGCCGTTTGAACACGTAGAGGCGGCTGTCGGGGCATCCGGTGGTCAGGATTTCGTTCAGCCCGTCATTGTCGGCATCGCCGATCTCGACGTCCCACCCCGCGTAACTCTGGTCGACTTCTGCGATGACGCTCGCCGTCCATCCGTCAGCTACCCTCGCCAGATCCTCGACGTTGACTGCACTCGCTGTTGCAGCAAAAACCATCACGAACATGCATCGCCCTATCATAAGAAATCTCCCTTCTTGCGCATGCCCATTATGGACATCAAAGACGTTGCGAGCAACAGTAGGCTAATGCGTCAACTACGTTGGCAACTCCGAAGTCGCAATTTCTACGAAGTCGGCCAATCAACGCTCGGCGCCTCAGTCCCGGGCGGGACGTGATCAGGGGAAAACCGAAGTCGACCCTTTGTGTCGGTGAGCCTCGAAATGCCCATGTTGGAAACACACGGCTTTCAGAGAAACGTAGAGGGTCTATCCTTCTCCACGTCGACTTTTATCGCCCTCTCCCTGTGGGAGAGGGTTGGGGTGAGGGAGAAGGGTCACGGCGCTGGCGGGGAAGAGGGCGTCCCACACAGCCTGCAAGACCCCACTCGAGTTTGTCCGTACTTGGTGGTTCCAGAAGCGAAGCACATGAATGCCTTGCTCTTGCAGATATCGCGTTCGCTCTTCATCACGGCGGACCTGATCAGACTCCCCATGTTGTCCGCCATCGAGTTCGATGGCCAGCCGGGCCTCATGACAGTAAAAATCCAAGATGTATGGACCAACGGCGTGTTGTCTGCGAAACTTGGCGCCCCCCAGTTGGCGATTTCGGAGAAGTCGCCAAAGGAGTTTCTCCGCGTCCATGTCGTCATACCGCATCGAACGGCACAGGGCCAGGAGTCTGGGGGCAAAGAGGTCTCTTGTTGACGCGTTCCCTCACCCTAACCCTCTCCCAACGGGAGAGGGAAACCGCCTCCGGCAAGTGCGGCTTCCCCCTCCCTCTCGATTTCCTCTGTTTTTCCCATCAGTCTATCACCCTGTTTCGGCTAAGAGCCACACTCGGGAAATGGGGGACACGTCCTGCCGGTTGTTTCGCCGCTGTGTAACGTGATGGACGACCCCGCTATGAGCATGCGCGCTCGTCTGGGCATGCCGGCAGAGTATCCCGCATCGAACAAAAACTCAAAAGACCGGTGGCTGTCCGGTTTGCTCCCCTCTATTTGGCCTCCTGCTTGCTCGTTATTTCCTGCAGAGCAGCACGGGCCGGCTTCGAACAAGCCGCGGCTTCGGAGGAATCGCGACATCGAAGTCGCCGACGTAGTTGGCGTGTCGGCCTACTGTGTTTCCACTGGCGCCGTTTTTTCTTTATACTCGGCGCACTAAACTGATTGGAGGTGTCATGAAGGTTGCAATAACATTTGCGGCGGTTCTTCTTTTGATTGCGGGCGTTGCCGCGACCGCGGAAACGGTTGAATACGTTGCCGGCCAGGAGGGCGGGGTACTTTTGCTCATCGAAGACGCCGCCGCGCCGTATCAGTGGCAAGAACTCGATGGGACTCGCGTCGTCGGCCATCCTGTCAACGCCGACTTTTTTCAGCGGTCCGGCCTCCGGTTCCGTGTAAACGCGCCGTTGCCTGAAGACACGGCCGAGGTCACGCTTGTCATCGAGTACCTCGATTCTTCCATCGGCCTGATCACCGTCCGGTATGATTCGGGGCGGGATCCCGACGGCCAGCATCCCGGCGAAAATCCCGCCTACACGGGCGCGGCCGCGCTTGCTGGTTACACGTGCCTGGGCACCGGCCGGCCGCGCACGGCCGTTTTCCAAATCGCCGGACCCACGTGGCGCCACAGGCAAAAAGGCGAGACCGATTTCGTCATTGAAGGTGTCCGGGCGTTGCGGCGCGTCACGCTTGTGCCCGGCACCAACCCCGCCGCGGTCGAGGCGGCCATTGCGCAGATTCCCACGAAGATCTCCCCGCGCGTCGTGCTCGAGCGGCCCATGCAACTCGTCACTACGGCCAGCGCCCGCATCGGTTACGCGGACGATCTGCCCGCCACGCTCGACCGGATGCGCGAACTCTGCCCGGTCGTCCGCGCGCTCGGGTTCAACGCGGTCGAGAGCTACGTAGCCTGGGGAAATGTCGAGATGCAGAAAGGCCAATACGACTGGTGCTTCTACGACGGCGTCGCACAGTGCGCCAAACAACACGGCCTGCGCTGGTTCCCGCTGCTTATCGGCGGCTCGGCGTACGCCCTCCCCGATTGGTACCATGACAGCCCCGAAAACGCGGGGTTCGTCTGCCTCGAACACGGCAAACACAACAATATTCAATCGATCTTTTTCGACAACCAGAACAAGTACGTCGAGGCGTTTCTCAAGGCATTTGGCGCGCATTATGTGCCCATGGACGTCTTGCTGGGCGTGCGGCTCGGGGCCAGCGGCAACTTCGGCGAGTCGCAGTATCCGGCCGGCGGCAACTGGGGGTTCAAAGGCGAGCGCGATCATATCCACATCGGCTGGTGGGCGGGCGACGCGCACGCCGTGGTCCGGTTCCGCGAGTTTCTCGAGTCGAAGTACGGCGATATCGCCGCGCTCAACGCCGCGTGGCAAACCAGCTACGCCACGTTTGAAGAAATACCCGTGTTCGTGCCGCAGTTCGCAGAGAACATGCGCCAGCGCAAAGATTTTGTCGACTGGTACATGGGCGCCATGAGTCAATGGTGCGGCCAGTTCGGCCGATGGACGCGCGCCGCGCTTCCCAACACGCCCGTCTACGAATCCAGCGGCGGCTGGGGGTTTGTCGAAAGCGGCACCGATTTCACGGACCAAACCATCAACATGGCCAACATCAAGGGCGGCATCCGGTGCACCAACGAAACCGACAGCTACGCCCAAAACTTCTACGCCACACGGATGCTTTCGTCCGCGGCACGCTTCTACGGCGTTTCGTTCGGTTCCGAGCCCGCGGGATACGGCAGCGGTCGCGGCATCGCCGCCAGGATCTACAACATCCTCGTCAACAACGGCCAGCACCTCTTCTTCTATGAAAGCAACCTGCTGTACAACGACCAAGGCACGGATCAGTGGCTCGATCTCGCCCCGCTACTCGACCAGCGCGCCGAACCCGTCATCGACGTCGCCGCCCTCTACCCCGACACCAAATCCAAGCTCGACGACGCGGTGTTCCGAAACCTTTACGCCTTCACGTTCAACGAGCGCGTCGCCGCGCTCCGCCCGCACCTCGATTTCGATTTCTGCTCCGAGCAGATGATCCTTGACGGCGCGCTTCCCCGCTACAAAGTCCTGGTGTTCCTCTGGAGCAACATTGTTGAAGCCGATCCACTCAACCGGATCGACGCATGGGTCCGGGCCGGCGGAACAGTGATCTTCCCCTACTGGGGGGCCATGCCCCTCGCCACCGTCGAAGGCGACGTTACCGTGTATAACCGTTGGCTCCGCGGCGAAACCGGCAACGGCAAAGTTATCTTCGATCGCGGCGACCGAGTGCCTACTCACCGTTACGCCGATTTCATCGCTAAACAACTCGACGCCATGGATAACCTCGACCCCCAAACCCTCCAGATGCTCCGCGCACAAAAACCGCCCGAGGTCTACGTCAGCGCGCTGCAATCGGGGGTCTTTGCCGTTTTAAACTACAACGACGAGCCGGCGGAAGTCGTGATCCCGGACGTCGGCAGGGCGACAGTCAAACCGTACGGAATACAACTCATCAGCCGCTGACACGCGGCTTGGAGGAAGGAGACGGCCATGAGGCGCGCGGTGATGTGCATGATTGCATTTCTCGGAATCTGCCAGGACTCGTGTCATGCCGAGACTGAACTGTCCATTCTGACGTGGAACATCCAGTTTCTGCCCGCCATGGCCGCGCTGTCCGACAGCCTGGACAAGATGCAGGCCGAACGGTTGCCGTGGATCATCGAGTTTCTCAACAACCAGGACTATGACGTGCTGTGCCTGCAGGAAGTGTTCGACCAGCAGCTCAGCCCGAAGCTGATAGAGGGTTTGAAATCCAAATACCCGCATGTGGTGATGCCGCAGTTCCATACCGAAGGCCGGCTCTTGAGCAATGGCGTGTTGTTCATGAGCCGCGTGCCGATCAAGTACGTCGCCCACGTCACGTTTACCGGTTTGGAAGACGAAGAGGTGGTGACGTCCAAAGGCTGTTGCCTGATCGAAGGCGAGAAAGACGGCGTCCGCTTCCAACTGGCCGGCACCCACTATCCCACCGGAAAGCAGACCATCAAAGATCAGGCCACCCGCGACATCCACGACAACCTGTTGGCGCCAAACTCCTGCAAGGGCATCCCAGTATTTCTGGCGGGCGATCTGAATACGGCCACAACGCAGCCGGAGTTCAAGAGCCTGCTGCAACTCCTTGGCCTGACAGAATTCCCCATCAATGACCCCCGGCCCTACAGCGCCGACAACGACAACTCCTGGCGCCCAGGCAAGAAGGCCCAGCACATCGACCACGTCCTCCTGAATCCCAACGGCACCGCCAGCACCATCACGAGCCAGACAATCAACCGGCCTCGCCGCGAACACAACGGCAAACCCATTGACCTCGCCGACCATTACGGCGTTGCGGCACGCGCAACAATTCAGAATTGACCTCCAAAACCCCGGCGTAATAAATCAGCCACCGCCGCTACTAATGGTTGTGAAACTTGTGGTGCGGGCGTCCCGCCTGCAAACAAGAGGAGTCCCAATGGACCGGCAGGAAACCCTGTTCCGCCAGTGGGTGGACGAGCATAAGGGTTTGATGTACAAGATCTGCCGGCTCTATGCGGACAACGCGGAAGACCGCGAGGACCTGCTCCAGCAGATCCTGTACCAGGTGTGGGTGTCGATCCCCTCGTTCAAAGAGCAGTCGCAAACGTCCACGTGGGTCTACAAGGTGGCGCTCAACACGGCGCTGACGTGGCGGCGCGGCCAGAACAAAAGGCCGCGCGCCGCCTCGCTCCTCTCGCTGTCCGAACTGCCCGCGGAAATCCCGGCCCCCGGATCGCCCGCCGCGGAAGACCGCGAACTGCTGCAGGCGGTGTATGCGTGCGTGTGCCAACTGCCCAAGATCGACTGCGCCCTCGCCCTGCTCTACCTCAACGGCCTCAAATATGAGGACATGGCGGAGATCCTCGGCATCTCCGCCGGAAACGTCGGTGTTCGCCTGAACCGGATCCGAAAAGTCCTCGCCGACATGATGAAGGAGTGGGAAAATGGACATTAAGGTCATCCTGAACGTGTGGCAGCGCGAAAACGATCGCATCACGTTCAGTGGCGATCCCGAAAAAACGATCAAACAAATTCGCCGCAAACAACGCGGGTTTTTCCACCTCCTGATTTTCAGCGATTTGATGGAGGCCGGCGTGGCCATCGTCCTCGCGCTTTTCTTTATCTTTGTTGTTGCCCGCAAGATGCCGGCGGTCCGTATTCTTGTGTACCTCGGCGCGGCTGTTCTCCTGTTGGTCGCGGCCTTTTTCATCGTCGACCGCTTCCGCCAGGAACGAAAATGGAAACAGCGCTCACTCGCCGACGAAATAAACCACTATCTGCTCCGCGTAAACCGCCGCATTTACCTGCTCCGAAACGTCTTTTGGTGGTACCTGCTTCCGGGAATGATCGCCTGGCTGTCCGTCGTAGTGGCTGCCTTCATTTTCACCATCGAAGGCTGGAAACGGGACCCCTTGCGAATGGCGGCGGTGTTCGGCGGAACCGTCCTCCTGGGGATTATCACCTTCATCCTCGTCTACCGCCTCAACCAGTTTGTCGTGAGAAAAGACCTTATCCCCCGCAAACAAGAACTCGAACAACTCCTCCACGACCTCACTCAGTAGGCCCGCCGTTGTTGCACTTGACCTGTCCAATGCTAAAGCCACATGCGTTGAAGAGAAATACGTCGCGTGTTAGAATCCGGCAATGTTTCACTCGGACGACGAGATCGTAACCTTTGGGCTTACTGCCGATGAGCAACGCCTGATTCTCGAAAAAGCCATCGCCGTCGATCCTTACCTTCGCGGCAAACTGCGGCTGGGCGTGCGCCGTGAAAAGCACGTGGAATTCACCTTGCCCTCAGACGAATTTGAAGACCTCCTCGATGCGCTTGCGTCTGAAGTCAACCATGCTTCGCCTCGCCAGGTGCGCCGCCAGTTCAGCCGCCTGTACGACCGCTTGAACAGGCTGGCCGGGCCGCCCCTTCCAAGCCTGGATCAAGTGGCCGAGGCATTTTCGCCCTTCCTGCCGCCAGAGCTTTGTGAAGGGATCAACCACCTGCTTCAAACACCCACTAAAAAGGGCCCCGAAGCAATCGCGGCAGAACTGGACAAGCTCGTTGAAAAAAGCGCGCACATGCCCCGGCCCGAGTTCAACAACCTGTCCATTGACCAGGTTAGCAGGCTGATTGACAGCGATTGGAAAAGCCCCGATAGTGTTATTCAATTAAACGAAGAGTTGCCGCTGGCGGATCTCGATAAGGCGGTGTTCTTCAACAACACGCGCCTGCTTCTTTCGGCTGTCGCGGATGAAGGGCGCGTTAAAAGCACGGACGCCGGAAATTTCAACCGGAAGTTTGTCGCGCACATATTGGATATTTTGCGGTTGCCGCAAATCTACGTCGACGTGATTCTGCCTCACTACAGCGCAATAAATGAAACCAACGTATGGCCCCTCCACGTCTTGCGGGTGGTGGCTGTCCAGGCAGGGCTGCTTAAACTTCAAAAAGGCTATTACCAGGTTGCCGCCAAGGGAAAGAAACTGTTGAAAGAACCAAAGGCCGGCGAGTTGTTCGTATTATTATTCAGAACCTACCTCCGAAAATTCGAGCTGAGCTATCTCGACCGGATGGTCGAACTTCCCGAGGTGCAGGACACGTTAGTCTACGCGCTGTACGTCATCAGCCTCCATACCCATGACTGGCAGGACTTCAAAGAGTTCTCGAAGCGCTTATTCCTCCCGGCAGTCGCAGACCAGATTCCCATCGCCCACTATGGCATCAGCTATGCCGAATTGATGGCGTCGAGCCGCATCCTAGGGCCGTTGGAAGGATTCGGCCTCATTGAACGCCAATACGAAGACAAGGGCGCTTATTCCGAATCCAAAACTATCCGAAAAACAGCCTTGTTCGACCGGTTCATTTCATTTCACTTGTAGAGCCCCTATATCCGCACCCAGCCCGCGTTCTCGTCCTCGATCGCCCGATCGTGTTCCTGTGGCGTGAACGCACCCAAAACCAGCAAACCCACCGACGAGGTTGACCCGTGCAAGCCCGAAAACCAAAAAGAGAGCCCGCAAAACGCCCTGCCCCGCGCCGCCCCCGGCTACTCTCCGTCAACGAGGTCGTCGACCGCATCCACGAACTCCTCCCCCAACTCGACGCGTTTGGCGGATAGCCGCCCCTTATAAGCCGGGCGCCCAGTACTTCTGGCAACTCTCCCCCGCCAGCCATCTCCTGAAACACTCCGCCACCGTCCCCGCAACCGCCTCAGGCTGCGCCCGCGACGTGTCCACCACCAAGTCATAGTTGTCCATGTTACTGAGATCCAGGTCGTACAACGCCGCAAACCGCTTCTCCTCGCTCGCCCTCCGGCTCTTTATGGCCTTGTATGCCTCGTCGAGCGAGCCGTACTTCTCGCTTTTCCGCTGCGTATCGCCCAGGATGCGTTCGATCCCGATCTTCTCATTCACCTGCAGGTAACACTTGAACGAATACGGGACAAAATGCCACGCCAGCCGCGAATCTATCACGCAACGGTCGTTCTTCTGGGCAAACTCCTGCATCAGCCCGTCAATCTCGTAGTCTATGGAAGGATCGGTCTCTGCCAGCCGGTTGAGTTCGAGGGTCGTCATGCCTTTCCGGGCCGCCAACGCCCGCTGGAGGTCGCCCGTCGAAAAGTACGGGACCCCCAGCAAGGCCGCAACCGCTTTCCCCACCACACTCTTACCGCTTCCCAGCGAACCCGTTATCGTAACAATCTCTTTCCCCATGCCAACGAATCCCCTCGCTTAAAACCCCCAAAGCCTACCACAACCGGTACCTATGCCCAAATTGTGGTGCGGGCGTCTCGCCTGCACGTTTTCAGTGCGCCCCAACATGAGCAGGCGAGACGCCCGCACCACAATAGTGAGCATGGCCGCGCCTGCCGCGTCATCGTTGACTTCTCCCCGGCGTTTAATCAGGAACACCCGCCGCCTGGCTGGGAGTATGGAACCCGGCGGCTGAATTGAACTTATCCCCGCCATGTGGTATCATCTAACGCTTTGAAGGAGAGATCTGCCTTTCCGGGGGTCTCTCAAATTATTGTCACTGGAAGGTTTGGAATGTTTGAGGCCCTGAACAAAAGACTCGAGAACGTCTTCAAGAACATTCGCGGTCAGGGGAAACTGACCGAGAAGAACATGAAAGACAGTTTCCAGGAAATCCGGATGGCCCTGCTCGAGGCGGACGTCAATTATAAGGTCGTCAAGCAGTTCATCCAGGACGTTCAGGAGGCCGCGGTCGGCCAGAAGGTCATCGAAAGCATCCACCCCGGCCAGATGATCGTCAAGATAGTCCACGACGAACTGGTCAAGGTGATGGGGGAGAAAAACGAGCCCCTCAAGATGGCCGACAACCCGCCGACTATCGTCATGATGGTCGGCCTCCAGGGCCAGGGCAAAACCACCACCGCCGGCAAGCTGGCCCTCATGCTCAAGCACAAAGGCCACAAATCGCTACTGGTCGGCGCCGACGTGTACCGGCCCGCCGCGATAAGGCAACTCGAAGTCGTCGCAAAACAGGCGGGCGCCGAGTTTTTCAGCCTCGGCGAAAACGCCAACCCCGTCGACATCTGTGTCATGTCGCGCGGTGAAGCCCAGATGCGCAACTGCGACGTGATCATCCTCGATACCGCCGGCCGGCTCCACGTCGACGCCGAGATGATGGGCGAGGTCCGCCAGATCCATTCGGCCGTCAAACCCACCGAAATCCTGTTCGTAGCCAACGCGATGCAAGGCCAGGACGCCGTCAACAGCGCCAAAGAATTCCACGCCACGCTCCCACTCACCGGCGTGATCCTCACGCAGATGGACGGCGACGCCCGAGGCGGCGCCGCGCTCAGCCTGATTAATGTCACCGGTTGCCCGATCAAGTTTGTCGGCACCGGCGAGCGGCTCGAGGCGCTCGACGCGTTCCACCCCCGCAGAATGGCCGACCAGATCCTCGGCATGGGCGACGTGGTATCGCTGGTCGAGAAGGCCCAGCAAGTTGTCGACCACGAACAGGCGCAGAAGTTCCAGGAAAAGATCCGCAAGGCCAACTGGGACCTCGAGGACTTCCTCGAGCAGATCCAGCAGGTCAAGAAAATGGGCCCGCTGGGCGACCTGATGAAGAAAATCCCGGGGTTCAGCAAGATGATGCCCAAGGACATGGATTTTGACGAGGACGAGCTGAAATACACCGAAGCCATTGTCCGGTCCATGACGCCCCACGAGCGCCGCAACCCCAAGATCATCAACGGCAGCCGCAGGCGCAGAATCGCCGAAGGCAGCGGCACCACTATTCAAGACATCAACCATCTCCTCAAAGATTTTGATAAAATGCGCAAAATGTTTAAGAACTTCCCCAAAGGCCCCAAAGGCTTCGGGGGCCGGCCGCATTTACCATTCGCATGACGAAGAAAGGGAAGAAATGGCAACGGTAATTCGTTTAAAACGCGGCGGGCGCACTCATGCCCCTTGTTACCGCGTGGTGGTGATGGATTCGAGAAGTCGCGCACAGGGCCGTGAGATTGACATCCTCGGCTATTATCATCCGTGCGCAAAACCCGCGCCCGTAATCGAAGTCGATAAGATCAAGGCGCTGGATTGGCTGGCAAAAGGCGCTCGGACGACTGATACGGTGCGCAGCATCTTCTCTACCAAGGGAATTGTTGCGCCGGAGCGCGTTGCCGGTCAGGGTTCGACCAAAAAGGCTGAAGACATGGCGGACGCCACATCCGAAGCCGCGGCGGCGGAGTAGTATGCAGCACGCGCGCCGTGGCCCCGGGTGGAGTCCATAACCCAGGCATTGGAATCATATACGGTGAAAGAACTAGTCGAGCTGATAGCGAAAAAGCTTGTCGAGCATCCCGAAGACGTGCAGGTGCGCGCCATCGACGGCGATGAGGGACAGGTCATCGAGCTGCGGGTCCATCCCGACGACATGGGCCGCGTGATCGGCAAGGCGGGCCGGACCGCCAAGGCCATCCGTACCCTGCTGCACAGCGCCGCGTCCAAACAGAACGTGCGCGTCAACCTGCAGATCGTCGAGTAAGCCCCCTGGCGTCATGACTCCGCGGCGGGCCGACATAGGCGTTGTCCGGTCGGTCAGCCCGGCGCGGCGCGAAATCCGCGTGACCCCGCCGGCCGGCGCCGAAAACCTGTTCGACCGGCTGGGGCTCGTGGAAGTGGTGCTGGCCGATAAGGTGGTGTTGCGGTGCCGGGTCCAGGAAGTCCGCGACGAGACCGGGGGTAAGATCCTGACCCTGACACCCGGCGTGCCGCGGGAAACCGTAGCCCGAATGAAAGGCGCCACGCTCCAGGTGGCGGCGGAACCGGAGGCGGAGGAGCGGGCGTACACACTTGAAGAGTTGAACGGCCTGACCGTGCTGGACAAGACCGGCTCGGTGCTAGGTGTCGTCACGAGCCTGTACTCGGCCGGCGTCAACGACGCCATCGAGGTCACCCGGCCCGGCGGCGGCACGATATTGCTGCCCGTGATCGAGCAGGTGATCGCGGCCGTGAACGTGGAACGCGGCGAGGTGGTCGTAAACGACATCGCGCCTTATGCAGTTGAAGAAGATTGAATCCGATGCGGATCGATATCTTGACCATATTCCCGGAGATCCTCGAAGGCCCCCTCGAGACGAGCCTGCTGGGGAAGGCCATCGAGGAAGGCCTCCTGGATGTCGAGATAACGGATATCCGCGAGTTCGCCGGGGACCGGCACCGGTCCGTCGACGACGCCCCATACGGCGGCGGAGCCGGCATGGTGATGCAGTGCGAGCCCCTGTTCGGCGCCGTCGAGCGCCTGCGCGGCAAGAATTCGCTCGACCGGGTGATTCTGCTTTCGCCGCGCGGTCGCCGGCTCGACCAGGCGATCGTCCGCGACCTGGCGCAGGCGCCCGACATGGTGCTGATCTGCGGCCGTTACGAAGGCGTCGACGAACGCGTCCGAACGGTCCTGTGCACCGACGAGATCTCGATTGGCGACTACGTGTTGAGCGGCGGAGAACTGCCGGCGCTGGTGTTGGTTGAGGCCGTGAGCCGGATGTTGCCGGGCGTTGTGGGCAAGTGGGAATCGGTTGAGACTGATTCGTTTTACGCCGGCAGGGACGCCGCGGGCAGGGACGCCGCGGGCAGGGACGCCGCCGGCCGCGGCATCCTCGGGCCGCCGCAATACACGCGGCCCGCGGAGTTTCGCGGCCTTCTCGTGCCCGACGTGCTGATAAGTGGCAATCACGCGGCTATCCGCCGCTGGAGACGTAAGGAGTCGTTGCGCATTACGCGCACCAACAGGCCCGACCTTTTAGCGGCCTGCACATCAATAGAAGACCTGAGGCTTCTCGCTGAAATCGAGCGCGAAGAGGCTGAACCTGAAAGGGAGAGTACACCGTGAACGCAGTCGAGAAGTACAGCAACGCGCAGCGGAAGGCCGGCGCTGACATCCCCAAATTCAACGTCGGGGACACGGTCCGCGTCCATTTCCGCATCGTCGAAGGCGAGAAAGAGCGCATACAGGTCTTCGAAGGCGTCGTCATCGCGCGAAAAGGCAAGGAAAGCGCCAACGCCACGTTTACCGTCCGGCGCGTGTCGTTCAACGAAGGGATCGAGCGCGTGTTCCCGCTCCATTCGCCCCGCGTCGAAAAGATCCAGGTCACCCGCGAAGGCAGCGTCTGCCGCGCTAAGCTCTATTACCTGCGCGACCGGTCCGGCAAGGCCGCACGCGTCAAGGCCAAGGGCCGCGCCGCCATCGCCAAAGACGCCGCACGCGAAACAGCCGAAACCACCGAGACGCCCGAACAGTAAGCCTAATCTTCTACTCGTCGGGGCGCCCCCCGGTTTTTGGTAGGGAGTGTCCCTCATCTTTTTCATCTGATCCGTCCGATCCGTCGGATCCGTCGGATCCGTCCTGATTCCCAAGATCCATCCCCCCCTGCGTTCATGCTATGATGAGTCGTAACAACCGCTTGGAAACCGCTGATGGCCAGGAAGTCAATAGACGAGCTGAAAGCTCTCGTATCATGCGGACCGCCCTATTCGGCGGACCTGCTCGCAATGCTCCAGGCCGACCCCCGCGCCGGCGCCCGCACCCTGTACGCCTCGTGCCTGCGGACGCAAACGCGCGCCCGGCGCGAACAGGACAGGCTCGCCGGCATGATGCGGTTCGAGCGCGAAGCCGCGGAAGGCGGGTTTAAACGCATAGCTGGCGTCGACGAAGCCGGCAGGGGGCCGCTGGCCGGGCCGATTGTCGCGGCGGCCGTGGTGCTCGGGTGCCAGGTGGCCAAGCTGAACGATTCCAAGCAACTCATGCCGGAACTGCGCGACGAGCTTTACGCGGTACTCGCCGCCGGGCCGCATGCCATCGGCGTGGCGGTCATCGAGGCCGAATTCATCGACCGCGAGGGCATCCAATGTGCCAATTATGCGGCGATGGCCCAGGCCGTCGAGAAGATCGCGCCGGCGCCGGATTTCCTCCTGGTCGACGGGTTCCGGATTCACGGATGCCCGCTTCCCCAGAAACCCCTCATCAAGGGCGACAGCCGTTCGGCCTCGATCGCGGCGGCAAGCATTATGGCAAAAGTCACCCGGGATCGTATCATGGACGAGTACGAACGGCAGTATCCCGGGTACGGGTTCGCCGAAAACAAGGGATACGCAACCAAGG
Organism: Bathyarchaeia archaeon; assembly: GCA_035530195.1. GTDB lineage: Bacteria > Hydrogenedentota > Hydrogenedentia > Hydrogenedentales > SLHB01 > JAPLKX01. The sequence goes on from DATKVG010000036.1 coordinate 64,398, forward strand.
AGCACGTCGAAGCGCTCGAGTGCCTAGGGCCATGCCCCATCCACCGAAGAAGCTTCTCACCAGTGACCGCATCGGCCACTACCGGATCGTTGTTTGATGATGTTTAAACGCCTTCTCATTATTGTGTGTGCACTGTTGTCCGCCGCCCTCATTTTCTCCTGCGCCCATCGCGGGCCCGGGCGCGGAAGTTCCGCCACCGGGTTCGATCCCCCCCGCAAAAGCCGGCCGCGCGCAGAGGCATTCTCGCATTTTCTCGCGGCCACCATGCTCGAACGCAGGGGCGCTATGGACGAGGCCATCACCGAAATGCGGGCCGCCGCCGACCTCCAGCCCGACTCGTCCTCGCTGACGTTGCGCCTGATCCGCGCATACGTCCGCAACCAGGATTACGACAACGCACGCGACATGGCCGAACGTGCCGTCACCCAAATCCCCGACAACGCAAACCTCTGGGTCGTGCTCGGCGAAATCTACCACCAGCTCAACAACTACGACAAAGCCGTCGAAGCGTTCCAAAAAGCCATCGAGATCGATCCCGAAAACGTGCTGGGGTATGGCGCGCTCGTGTCCATCGAGGAAAAGACCAACGATCTCGTGGCCGCGCTCGACATCTACCAGCGCCTCGCCCGGATGACGCCCAACTCGGCGGGGGTCCATTTCCAGCTTGGCCTGTGCCTGGTGCGCATCAATGACAACGAGAACGCCCTGCCCAGCCTCGAACGCGCGCTCGAACTCAATCCAAACCTGATCCGCGCCCACTACCTCATTGGCGCGATCCACCTCGAAAACGGCGACAACGAGAAAGCCGTCGACCACCTCGAGCAGTACCTCGATCAATCCAACCTGCCCGACGCCGAGCAGGCACGCGAACAGCTCGCCGCGGTGTTCGCCCGGATGGGCCGGTATGACGATAGCCTCGAACAGTTGGACCTCCTGATCGAGTCGAAAGCCACGCTGAGCCGCCACCACCTCGAGCGGATGTACGTCCTGCTGCGTGCAGGCAAGGCGCCCCAGGCGCTCGAGGTCGTCCCGCCCGACGATATGCCCATACTCGGCGCGTTTTTCCGGGCGCTCGCGCGAAAGAAAATCGGCGAACCGTACCAGGCCGCGGTTCAAGCGCTCGATACCGTCGACGGCAACGTGGACGAAGAAACCAGATCGTTCCTCAACGAGTTGCTCTACCTCTACAGCGACAACGACGCCGGCAAGTTCCTCGTCAGCGAGCTGACCGCCCTGCGCGGCGAAGGCATCCGGTCCAACGCCGTCGACCTGCTGCTGGCGCGCACGCTGATAAACCTTGAACGGTACGAGGAGGCCATACCCGTCCTCGAGGGCGTGCTCGAACATGACGGGCCGCAGCACGCGGCCCATTTTGACCTCGCCACCTGCTACGAACTGCTCGAAAAACCCGTCGAGGCCGAAACTCACCTTAAAGCGTGCCTCGAAATCGAGCCCAACGACCCCGAAATCATGAATTTCCTCGGATACATGTACGCCGTCAACAAAATGAAACTCGACGAAGCCGAAAAACTCCTCGTCCGCGCACTCGAGATCGATCCCGATAACGGCTACTACCTCGACAGCCTCGGCTGGATCTACTACCAAATGGGCAACCCCGATAAAGCGCTCGACTTCCTCAAAAAAGCCGTGCTCGCCTCCGAATCCGATGACGCCGAGTTGCGCGACCACCTCGGCGACATCTATCTCCTCAAAGGCGACACCGAACGCGCACTCGCCGAATGGCGACGAGCCAACCGCCTCAACCCAAAGCTCGAAGGCGTCAAAGAAAAAATCGACCAACACGCCAAATAAACCCGATCAGCCGCGTCTTTTTGTCCGTGTCAGTCTGTGTTCGTCCGTGCAACTTCCCCTGAGGTTACGGAAATGAAGAAGAAAAGACCCGATCCTGCGCAGGTCCTTGCGAACATACGGCGCGATCAAGAGCTTCGGGCGCAGAGTTACCGCGGCCAGGCGCTGAAAATCCTCCCGCACGTTTGCGGGCGGTGTGGCCGCGAGTTCTCGGGCAAGCGGCTCAGCGAACTTACCGTTCATCACAAAGACGGCAATCACATGAACAACCCGCCCGACGGCAGCAACTGGGAGTTGTTGTGCCTGTACTGCCACGATGACCAACATGAGACCCGCGCTGGTGACGGATACTACGAAGGGTCCGGTTTGGCGTACTCCGACCAGGAATCGGAATCCGGTTTCCGCCCGTTCGAGAACCTCAAGGGCCTGCTGAAACCCCAAAAAGACGAATCGGATTCCGAAAAACAAGAACACTAGGAACAGAGGGGCTGTTGAGAAAGTCGAGTAGTTGCTTCATGGCCGCGAAAAGCAGGGACAGTTGGCCATGAGGCTTGCCTCTCCGGTAAACGATGAAAATTGGGCACGGAGGGAAGGCCACGAAAAGCGGGGACAGGCACGCTTTTTCCAAACTGCCGGAAAAAGCGAGCCTGTCCCCGTTTTTCGCCTCATTGCCCGGGCGGGGACAACGGCAGATCGAGCCACGCCAGCCCGATATCCCGCCGCGTGTGGCGGGTGCTGTCTCCGCCGGGCGCATCGTAAAAGACGGCCAGGCGCCGGCCCACCTGTATGACCGACGGCATCCCAATGCACTTTTTCGACCACGTGCAGTTCTGCCCATCAAGGACAACCGCCTTGTTCCGGGCGTCCCACTTGTTCAAGTCCTGCGACCAATACACCCAGATCGCGTCGGTGTATTCGTCCTTTTCCAACCCAATGTGGTTCGTAAACAAGAACCACGTCTTGTTGGACGGCTCGAAGTACATCGACGAATTCTCGATCTGCTCCTCGGGCGACACAATCGGCTCCGGGTCGATCGCCCACGGGCCGTTCAAATCTTTCGTGCGGGCAATGCCGAGCGTCCGCTTCATAGCCGCGCTGAAGAACATCAAGTACTCGTCGCCCTGCTTCACGATGTAGCCGGGGCTCGCCGTTTCCTGGTAGTACGTCCCCGGCTTCGTGCGGAACGGAACCACCTCCGGCTGTTTGATCCACGGCCCGGCCAGCGATTTGCTCCGCGCCTTCATCGTCAGATACGGAAACATCGGCACACGACTCGGCGGCGGGCTCGCATTGGGCGACGCCACATAAAACATGTGCCATTCCCGCCCATCGAAGATGACCCACGGCGACGTGGCCGTGGCCGAGTCCGGCTCGCCGGGCTTGCCTAAATCGAGGATGCGTCCCTTTTTCTCCCACACCGTCAGGTCTTTGCTGGTGGCCAGGCACGCCAGCCAACCCGTCGGCCCGGCGCCATCGTAGAAAAGGTGATAAACACCGTTCTCCTCGAAAATCGATGCTTCCCGCGCGCCCAGCGTGTCGCACTCGCCCGGACCATCCCCGTGCCGGAGCACCACCCCTTGGTCCTTCGCTTCCATCCGCAGCGTCGCCACCGGCCGCCCGTCGGGATACCCCACCTGCCCCGCCGCACCCGCGGCCGCACCCGCGACCGCGACCGGCACCGCCAGAAATCCCAAGCAAGTATTCAGCCTCATTTAGTCTCCTTCGAAGTCGAGTTCATAAAGCCCGCCTATAGTGACATAAAATGGATTACATGGACAAAGACGCTTTTTGAATCCACGTCGTCCATGAAGTCCATGTCGTCCATGATCTATAATCAGAGTCATGAAAAACATATGCGCCAAACTCATCCTCATCGCATCGGTCTCCCTTGCGGCCATCTCCTGCCAACATGCGCCGATGCCGCCCGTGATAAATTCCATGCCACGGACTTCCACGGAAGAACTCTGCCGGACGCTCGACGCACAACCCCCGGTGGATCTGCTCCCCGAACTCGCTGCCCGCACACCCGCCCAATGGGCCGAGACAAAAACCGGCACCGCACTGCTCAATGCCGCAAAACGCGCCGCAGACGTCACGGCCATCCCCGAAACCACTTATACCCGCTACAGGATGTTCAAAACCGCCGGCGAACGCGCACCATACGACCGCGAGCATGGCACGAAGCGGTCGCTCCTCAGAAGCGAGGTCCTCGCCGCGTGGCTCGGCGGCGACAACTCGCGCATCGACCGGATCAACGACCTCATCTGGAGCATTTGTGAAGAGACCACCTGGGTCGGCCCCGCACACGAAAAATCTAACCGGTACATCGACCTCTACGCCGCCGAAACCGCGGCGGATCTGGCCTACGTCCTCACCCTGCTCGGCGACCGGCTGCCGGACGAGATCCGCGAGAGGGTCCGCAACGAAATCGACCGGCGCATCTTCGAGCCTTACCTCGAGCACGGCCACGAGGCCTGGTGGGACTCCGGCAGAAACAACTGGACGGGCGTCTGCGCCGGCTCCGTCGGCCAGGCGTTCCTTCTTCTCGAAACCGACACCGCGCGGCAGGCGCAGGCGCTCGAAATCGTTGTGGATCAACTCGACCGGTTCATCGAGATCGCCTTTGAACCCGACGGCGGATGCCTCGAAGGCATCGGCTACTGGAATTACGGCCTGCTACACTACGTTTGTCTCGCCGAAATGCTGCGGTTGCGGACCGGCGGCGAAATCGACCTCCTGGCCAACCCGAAACTCAAAGCCATCGCAGCCTATCCGCTCGCGGTCGTCATCGCCAAGAACACCTACGCCAGTTTCTCCGACGCCCACGAACGCTCTTCGGTTAAGCCTTTTCTGGCCGCACGGCTCGCCGAGCGCACCGGCGTGGATGGTTTGCTCGCGCTGACCGCCGATGGCCCCGGAGGCCGGCTCGCCGAAGCCCTGCGCGACCTCTGCTGGTGGAACGGCACGCGCGCCGAAATGACAAAACTCGAAAACTCGTTCCTCCCGGTATCCGGTGTGGCGCGCCTGGTCGACACGGCCGGCCCGCACAACGTTGTCCTCGCAGCAAAAGCCGGGCACAACGCCGAGTCGCACAACCACAACGACGTCGGAAGCTTCATTCTCGCCGTCGACGGCATCGTCTACCTCTGCGACCCCGGGTCAGGCCTATACGACGCCGCCTATTTCAGCACCAAACGCTACGACAACGTCTTCGCCAATTCGTACGGCCACAGCGTCCCCCGCATTGGCGGCAAGCTCCAACTCACCGGCAAAGAACGCCACGGCGTTATGGAAAAAACCGGCGAGAAATCCGTTGCCCTCACGTTCGAGAAGGCGTACGGCATCCCATCCCTCACCCAGGCCAGCCGCTCCTTTGAACTAAACAACGGCGAGGTCGTTCTCCAAGATGCTTTCGTGTTTCAAGACGAGCCGCTCGAGGTCGAGGAAGCATTCATGACGTGGCATGAAGTCGAAACCAGCGGCAACACCGCGCGTATCACCACCCCCAATGGCGCCCTCGAAATCCGCACCGAAAAAGGCTCTTTCACCTCGGAAAAACTCGACGAGGCCTGCAAGGCCAACAAAAAGAAAGACACCCTCACCCGCATCAGCATCACCTATCCCCCAGCAAAAAAGACTCAAACGCGGTTCTCGATCAGGTTTCAGCCAAAGTGAAGTTGGGGCGCCGCCCGGCAGTTGTGGGGGGTGTCCCTCTTTTAAAGGGTTGTGGTGGTTTTCAACTAAGGGACACCCCCCACAACTGCCGGGGGGCGTCCCAACGAATTATAATCGCGCCAGGAGGCGCTCGATGTTCACCTTGTAATCCGCCACTACTGTGTTGCCTTCCAGCGAGGTCGAGCCGGTGTACGTACAGCCCAGCTTCTCCACGTTTTGCTTGACCTGCTCGCTCATCAGGCCCATCTCAATCAGCGCCTGCAACATACCCGGCATCGATGGGTCGGCGGACGCCGCGCACTCGATCAGCAGCCGCACCGCCAGCTCGTTGTCCGACACCAGGTCCGCCTGCACGCGGTAATCTGAAATCGCCGCCAGGAATCCCAGCGCCGTCTCGTCAAGCCCGTCGTTGAGATTAATGTTCTGCGCATCGCACAACACCGACGCAACCGCCAGCGCCGAACCGTCCCGGTTATCCAGCACCGCCTCGAGCAGGTGGCCGCCCTCGATCTTGAGCGCGCCATCCACCGCCGCGTCTTTCCACTGCTTCTCGATCGTCGCCCGCATTGGCCTGCCGCAAACGGTCATGCCCTCGAGCAACAACACCCCGCGCCGCTCCTGCTTCATCGGCTCCTTGAACCACGAGTCGAACGGCACGGGCAGCTTCAGGTTTTTCGAGAACTCGCAGATCACCGGCGCCAGCCGCTTGTCGTTGATGAAAATTTTCATGCCCACGTCGCCCAGAAACTGGTCCACGTCCACCACCAGCGCCGCCTCGTAGGGCAGCGCCATCGGCAACGCCCAGCCCGGCACGTTGAACTTCCGCTGGATCAGCGATTTCGCCTGCGGCACGTCAATCACCAGCACGCCGCGCGTCGTCTCGGGCGACACCACCATCTCGTGCGACACACGCGGCGAACTGAAAAAAACCTTGAACCGGCTGTCGATCACGAGCAAAACTCCAACTACAAACACCAACAACACGGCCAGCACTATCAGGATCACCCGTTTCTTCGTCACGAATTCGCCCTCTCTCGGTTACCAAAAAACCACCCACATCTTACCTCATGCACAACCCCAGGTGAAAACAGCCTGCACTCGGTGCTTGTGGTGCGGGCGTCCCGCCTGCACGCCTTGTGGTACGAACGTCCCGCCTGCACGCCTTGTGGTGCGGGCGTCCCGCCTGCACGCCTCGCGGTACGGGCGTCCCGCCTGCACGGGTAGGCATAATACGCCGATGTCGGCAAAGAGGCGGTGGGGTCGAGCTCCTGCTCGACCGCAGCATCCAACACAATGACCCGAAGTACGGTAAGCCACTCCACCGCCACGGTCACGCAGGAGCGCGACCCCACCGCACAACCGCAAGCCGGCTTCTCTTCCCTAAATCCGCAATCCGCAATCCGCCATGGTTTAAAACACCCCGCGCAATGCCTTATGCTGTACGCGTGGAAGAAAGGGAGGATGGCCATGTTTCTCCAACCGGGCGACCGGTTCCTGTTGATCGGCGACAGCATTACTGACGGCGGGCGGCGCGAAGACCCCGGAGGCGTCGGGTTTGGCTACGTGCGGCTGTTGCGCGACATGCTGTGGGCGCGCCACCCCGCGCTCGACGTCACGATCATCAACCGCGGCATCAACGGCGACACCGTCCGCCTCATGTCGCGGCGCTGGGAAAAAGACGTTTTAGCCGAGAACCCGACCGTGCTCAGCGTCAGCATTGGCGTCAACGACGTGTGGCGCCAGTTGCAGGATCCCGCAAACGAAGAAGAAGTCCTGCCCGACGAGTTTGAGGCGACCTACCGCAAGCTGCTCGAACAGGCGGTCGACGCGCTTCATTGCCGCCTGATTCTGTGCGAGGCAACCATCATTGATGAGAGCATCACCTCGCCCTACAACGTCATCCTCGACCAATACAACACCGTCATCACAAAGCTCGCCCGCAATTTCGGCGCGCTGCTCGTCCCGATGAACCAGGCATTCTGGCGCGTCATCGACGCCAACCCCACACGCAGATGGACCGAGGACGGCGTCCACCCGCTCACGAACGGCCACATGCTCATGGCGGTCACGATGTACGAGGCCCTCGGAGGCTGTAAGAAATGAAGCCGCTCCTCGCTATCACGATGGGCGACACCAACGGCGTCGGCCCTGAGGTTCTCGTCAAAGCCCTCGCCCATCCCGGTTCGTGGGACGTGTGCCACCCGTTTGTTGTCGGCAGTGCGCCCGTGTTTGAAGAGGTCCGCCGCTGGGTGCCCAACTGCCCGCAGGCCCGCCGCTGTCACAGCATCGCCGAAGCGCGGATGGGCGGCACGTTCACGCCCGTGATGGAAGGCGGCCTCGATGCGCCCGTCTATGATGCGGGCCAACTTGATCCCGCCGCGGGCAAATGTGCCATCGAGTGGGTGAAACTTGCCGTCAAGCTGGCACTTGAAAAACAGATCGACGGCCTCGTCACGTGCCCCATCAACAAGGAAGGCGTCCACAAGGCCGGTTACACATTCGCCGGCCATACCGACCTGATCGCCGACATGTGCGGCGCACCCGACTACCGCATGTGCCTGTTTGCCGGCGCCATGCGCGTCCTCCACAACTCCGCGCACGTCTCGTTGCGCCAAGCCATCGAACTCGTCACGGCCGAACGCGTCGCCGCCTCGATCCGCATCGCACACGAAGGCCTCCTCCGGCTCAGAACGCCGCGCAAACGTATCGGCGTCGCCGCGCTCAACCCACACGCCGGCGAAGCCGGTGCGTTTGGAACGGAAGACGCCGAAATCATCGCGCCCGCCGTCACCTTATGCCAGCAACAGGGCATCGCCTGTTCCGGCCCCTACCCCGCCGATACGATCTTCCGGCGGATGCAGCAGGGCGAGTTCGACCTCGTTGTCGCCATGTATCACGACCAGGGCCATGCCCCTATGAAGCTTATCGCCATGGATGAAGGCGTCAACGTCACGCTCGGCATACCCATCGTCCGAACCTCCGTCGACCACGGCACCGCCTACGACATCGCCGGGACCGGCGCCGCACACGAGCATAGCCTCCTCGCCGCGATCAGCCTCGCCGCCGAAATGGCCGCAACCAAAAATGCAGGCGAGACGCCCGCACCACAATAACCGGAGCAATTGCGTGAGAAAACTCCTGCTGTTACTGGCAATCCTCGTACTGATTTCGTGGAGTGCCGCCGCACAAACCTTCACAAAACATGCAAAAAACTACCAGGTCGGCCCAAATCCCAACGCAATTGTCGCCGCGGATCTCAACGAAGACGGCATCCCCGATCTCGTCACCGCGAATACCGGCGAACTCAACGATCCCCGCCAGGAACGCCCCGCAAATGACGAGCTGTCGCTGTTGCTTTCCTCGGCGCCGCTCGAATACGTCGTCCAGCCGCCGTTCAAAACCGATTTCGGCCCCTACGCGCTCGCCATCGCCAACATCGACGGCAAACAAGCCCCCGACATCGTTGCGGCCAGTTTTCTCGCTGTCTACAACCGCGATATCACACTCTTCCGCAACGTCGGCCCCAGCCTTTTCGAATCTGCCAGTTTTACTGTCTCCGATGACACGCTCCCCTACAATCGAATGCTCGACGGCGACAACGAGCCCGTCTTTACCAAGCCCGGAATCACGTCGATCATACTGCCCGACATCAACAAGGACGGGTTCCGCGACATCATCGCAACCGCATGGTCGAGCGACGCGCTCGTCTATATTCCCGGCCAGGACGCCACGTGGTTCGGCAAGCCGCAGTTCACGCTCGCCGCATCCGGGCCGCGCGACGTCGCCGCCGCCGATTTTGATAACGACAAAAACCTCGACCTCGCCGTCGCACTCTACACGTCCGGCGAGATAGGCTTGTGGAAAGGCAACAGTGCGGGCGTGTTCGAACCCGTCACCCGGTTCAGCAGCCGCGGAAAACTACCCACCACCATCCGGCTCGCCGACATCAACGGCGACGGCAAGACCGACATCCTCGTCTCGCACTGCCACACCGACGATTCGATCGTAATCTTCTACGGCGATGGCGCGTTCTCGTTCAGCGTGTCCCAGGAAATCCTCCTCGGCGACCAACGCAACGTCCTCGAGCACGAGATCCGCGACCTTGTCGTGCAAGACCTCAACGGCGACGGACGGCCCGACATCGCCGCCGCATGCTACGGATCCAAGGACGTGATTGTCCTCGTCAACTCGTCCTCCGGGACCTCCGTCCCCCAATCGTTCAGCCGCGAAACCTACTCGTTCGACAACGGCCGCCCACGCGCACTCTGCGCCGCCGATTTCAACAAGGACGGCGCACTCGACATCGCCGCCGCACTCTGGGAAGCCAATGCCGTCTCCATCCTCCTCGGCACACCCATACCCAGACCCGAACAGGCCCTCGCCACCAAAACCCCCGCACCCACCAAAAAGCCCCGCCAGTAACCAATTGTGGTGCGGGCGTCTCGCCTGTACAAGGCCGACTTCGCCGAAGTCGGCCAGGAGGAGGTTGTGGCGGCGGGTTGTGGCAGCGCGGTGGGGTCGCGTTCCTGCTCGACCGTTGCCTCGAACCAACTAACCCAGGTATGGCAAGCCACTCCACCGCCACCGCCGCTACGGTCACGCAGGAGCGCGACCCCACCGCGCGCCTGCAAGCCAGCTTTTCTTCCCCCAATCCGGAATCTCCTCCAGCCTTCGAGTCTCAAGCCTCCAGCCAAGTCAACTTTTCCCCCCTCGCCCGTATATACTGCAGAGGAGGCGCCAAACATGTTCACCAGCATCTACACCGACCAGGGCATCGTCCGCAGGGTGTTGCGCGGGAACACCGACGCGTTCGGCATCCTGCTTGACCGGTACAGCCACATTGTCTACGGCGTCGCCTATGCCCGAACCGGCAACGCGGCCGACGCCGAAGAAATCACCCAGGACACGTTCGTCCGCCTCTACCAGTGGCTGGACCGCATCGCCGGCCGCTCGAGCATCGGCCCGTGGCTGGTCGAGGTGGCCCGGAACGCCGCCACGGATCTGCTCCGTCAACGCCACCGCGAAACGCCCATGGCTGCACCCGTCGAACAAGCCGTGGCCGCCCGCGATTTCGCACGCGATGAACTGCGCCGGATGGTTTGGGATCAGCTTGCAGACCTCGATGAAACCCATCGCGAAGTCCTCATTCTCCACTATTTCCAGGCCGTAAAGATCCGCGAAATCGCACGGCTCCTCGATATCTCGAGCCAGGCTGCGGCAAAACGGCTGCAGCGGTCCCGCGACGAACTCGGCAGACGCCTGCTCGATGCTGTCGGTGAAGAAGCCGCCGCCACCCGGCCCGACTCACGCCGCAATAAAAAAGTACTGGCCGCCATCGCGGCCGCGCCCCACGCGTGGCAACCCTCGCCCGCCCTGTCGCTGGCCGGAGCCGCCATCGTGGGCGCCAGCGCCGCAAAAGTCGTCACGAGCGTCGCCGCGGCCGCCATCCTCATCGCCATCGGACTCTACGCCGGCTGGCGCCACGCCAACCGCCCCTACCACACTCAGAACATCACCGCACAAAGCACGTTCGAGGAAAAAGCAACACAAGTCCGCTCCCATCAAGCGCCCGACAGCCAGACTACCGCACCGCCAACGGCCGAAACCCTGCCCGCGCCCAAGGACGCCGCAAGTCCGCCCACCGTTCCCAAAGCCGCCGTGTATGGGCTGGTCCTGGACGCAAGCTTCCGGCCCGTAGCCGGCGCCACCGTGCAACTCTCCAATAAACCGGCCATGGCGCAAGCCGTCCAGCGGAGCAAGGCCGGCTACTACCCCGCCCAGGTTGAGCCGTTGGAAATGACCACCCTCAGCGCCGATGACGGCTCCTTCTACTTCGACGAAGTCCCGCTGACTGAAGACCCCTTGCTAAGCACGGTTCTTGTCACGTGCGAAAAAGGCGCTCTGTACGGGGAGGCCGGATTCCGTTGCCCTGCCGGAGGCCGCGAACAGTACGTTGAAGTCTTTGTCGGGCCGGCGGCTGCACTCACCGTGCGTGTCGTCGATGAAACCGGCGCGGGAATACCAAACGCCAAGGTTTCGATTTCTTCGATACACGATTTCACGCGTTTCCAGCCGGAAGAGATCGCCGGCTTGGACGGTACGCTGATCGTCCCACGCATGGTGCCCGGACTCTACGAAATCGGGGCCGGCCAGTACGGGTACGACAACGTTGTCGAGCAGCGCGTCCTTACTTCGGGCAAGCAGACAATCGTCCTGACGCTGGGAACGGGCAACTCGCTGTCGGGCCGGCTAACGCTAGCCGGCGACGGCAGGCCTATTCCCGACGTGGTGATACGCTCGTACTGCCCGAACCGCCGCCAACCCGTCGCCAAAACCGACGCCAACGGCAACTTCTTTATGAAGGGCCTCGACGCCGATGTCTACGAGTTCAACATGGACCCCGAAGCCGCGCCCTACGTCATTGTCGATTCGCCGCGCGTGCGCGTCTCCGAAGGGGTGCCCGTCACGGGCGTTGAAGTCCAGGCCGTCGAGGGCGCCTACGTTTCCGGCACCATCCGCGACAGGCAAACCGGCGAGCCCGTTCCGCACTGCCGGATCTACTTCAACCCGCCGAGGCGTGTCGCCACCCGCGGCACATGGTCAAGAACCTATTCCGACGAAGACGGCCGGTATACGGCCGGTCCCCTCATTCCCAACGCCTATGAGGTGCTGTTTTTTGGCTCCTCCGGAATAGAAAGGGCGAATTTCACTCTGCCCGCGCTCCAAAACATGGAGAACGTCGATTTCGAGATTAACGGCCCGTTGCGAATCGTCGGGACGGTGGCCTATGCGGACGGCAGCCCCGCGCCCGGCGCGTACGTGGCCGCCGCCGGCGACAATCAAAATGTTGTATCCGCAATCGCGGACGAGAGCGGGCGGTTTGCCGTAACGTCGGGCGCGCCGGGAAGTCCGGTCTACCTGCAAGCGTCTGACGCCGGCCTGCTCAGCCCGTTGACCGGACCGGTTCGCGAAGGACAGGAATACGTCCTGCAGTTGCAGCCAGCCGCGCGAATCGAAGGAACCGTTGTCGACACCGCCGGACAACCTCAACAAGGAATGACCGTAGCCGCGGTGTCTTCACAACCCGATGCGATCTCCTTCTTCACTCCGACAGGACCCGGGTGGAGTTCCGGCAGAGATGTAGCCGGCACGTGCGCCGACACTTCCCGCACCGGCTATTTCCAGATCACGCCCATCCTGCCCGGCGCGTACGAACTCCAGGTGTACGCCGCGTCCTCGCCCGCCGGCTATCCCGCCGCCACCGCCAAGGCCTCCGTCAGCGCCGGACAGACGTTGCACACCCGCCTAGTCGTGGACACGGGCGTGTTTGGAAGCGCCGAAGGCCGCGTCATCGTCAACGGCGCCCCGTTGCCCGGCGCGTTCGTCGTCGCAAGATGCGAAGGCGAAAACTGGCTTGGCACCGTCATGGAATACACCGACGCCGACGGCTGCTATCGGCTCTCGCACCTGCGGCCGGGGAAGATGCGCATCCGCATGATAGCGCGCATCGATCAAGAAACATGGAACCGGGAACAGGAAATTACCGTAACGTCCGGCGAGACCGCCCGCGTCGATTTCGAAGTCGGCGAAACCGGCTGCGGTTTCGACGGGTTCGTCACGTTCGGGGCTGCGCCCGCGCTGGCCAAAGTCGTGGTTATGCCCGCCAACGGTCAAGACGCGAACCTGCAGTACCGAACCGATTCCCGCGGCTATTATCGCGCCGCCGATTTGCAGGAAGGCATCTACGATATCCAAGTTCAGGACGTTTTTTCCCCTGCAAAAGTGTTCGCCTTCACGCCCGGCGTTGAAGCCCGCGAAAACGAAGTCACCCGCGTCGACTTCCCCATCGGCGTGGGCAGCATAGAGGTCGGCGTCGATCGCATTCGCGAAGGCGAGCTCGCACAAATCGCCGTCTACCCGGACACGGCCGATTTCTCCATCATTTCCGCCGCGCTTTCCGGCCAATTCGTCGCGTATGCAACCGTTTCGCCCGGCGAGCCGCACCGATTCGACCAGATCCCCGCAGGCATTTACTACGTCGGCGCCGTCGCCGTACCCGCAAACAAAGTCGACGACGAGGCCACGTTGCTCGCGCAGATCGAAAGCGGAAAATATGCAATGTCTCCGGTCGAGGTCGTTTCGGGGGAAACCGCACCCGTCAACCTGACGCTGCCGTAGCTGCAAGCGACATAAGATCTGGCCACGGGTCTTTCGGCTCTTTCCTTATGTCGCTTGTGTCCCTTATGTCCCTTCAGCAGGCGTCAGCGCGCCTCAAATGCTTCCCCCCTTTCGATCGTGCTAAACTGCAGCCCGTCTAAAACAGGAGGTCTGCTCATGCCGCGCTTGCTTTTCTTAACCGCCGTTTTCGCCGCCTTATCGCCCCTGGCCCTCGCCGCCCCATCATTCCAACCCGACGTAGAAACCCCTGCAAAACCCTGGACAAGCCTCGACCTCAACAACGAGCCGAATGTCTTCCGGTTCGCCATCGTCAGCGACAACGCCGGCGGACCCCGATGGGGCATATTCGAGGAGGCCGTCGCAAAACTCAACCTCCTCCAGCCCGAGTTCGTCATCACCACCGGCGACCTCATCGAAGGTTATGAAGACGACGCCCAAGCCATCAACAAACAGTGGGACCGGTTCGTGGCCGCCCGCGACAAACTCGAAATGCCGTTTTTCCACGTCCCCGGTAACCACGATAACGGCCGCCCCATGTGGTCGGAAATCTACAACGCCCGGTTCGGCAAACCGTTCTACCACTTCATCTACAAAAACGTCCTGTTCCTCTGCCTCGCCACAAACACCTCGCCCGACTACGGCACCGGCATCAGCATCGAGCAGGTCGATTACGTCAAGCGCGTCCTCGACGAGAATAAGAACGTCCGTTACACCCTCGTGTTCCAGCACAAACCACTCTGGAACGACGAGAAAAACGCCGAATGGAAAGAAATCGAAGCCGCGCTCAAAGGCCGCCCGTGTACCGTATTCGCCGGCCACACCCACAATTACCTCAGCCAGGAACGCGACGGCATCAGTTTCATCACACTGGCCACCACGGGCGCGGGCAGCATGCTGCGCGGCCCCGCGTCCGGCGACTTCGACCACATCGCCTGGGTCACGATGACCAAGAACGGCCCGCGCATCGCCAACCTCTTGCTCGATGGCATCTACGACAAGGACCTCCGCACCTCGCAAACCGTTTCCAAGCTCGGCCTGTTCCGTTTTAATGCCGCCGTCACCGCCTCCCCGCTCGCCATCGCAACTCCGCAATTCGACTCGGCAACCTCGCACCTCACCATTACCAATCCGGCCGACTCGCCCATGCGCGTGAAAATCCTCACCGAAACCGCCGCAGGCGTCCGCATCGAGCCAAGCACCGTCGCCGCGATCGTCCCGCCGCAAGGCAAGCACGAAATCGACCTCCGCGTCTCCGCCGACTCACCCATCCCCGCACCCGAGGCGCAGCCCGTCGTCCTACACTGGACCGCCTGCTACGATGGCAACAACACGCGCCCCGTCGAACTTGCCGGCCAGATTGTCCTGCCCGTCGACGCGCCGTTTGAAATACCCGCCGCGCCTGCCGCGCCCGCCATCGACGGCAACCTCGACGACTGGGCCGGCCTCCCCTTCGCCGTCAACCAACCCGCCGACATCTACACGACGCCACAGGCCTGGAAAGGCCCGCAGGATGGCTCGTTCCGATTCGGCGTCAGCCACGACGACCAGTTCCTCTACGTCGGCATCAAATGCACCGACGACGAGCCCGCTTTCGACGGCTGGAAATACTGGGAAGATTTTGCCATTCTGCTCGTCGACGCCCGCGCGTCCGAAAAAGACGACATCAAAACGTCCGCGTTCAGCGTCATGGCCGGCCCCCAACTCGACGCCGCGCAAGTCGAAGAATACTCAATGGGCGATGCACCCGAGGGCATCAAGACCGCCAGCCTCCCCGCCGCCGACGGGTTCACCGCCGAATTCGCCATCCCCCTCGCTTACCTCAACGAAAAGCAGGCCGGCGCCTGGCAGCACGTCCGGCTCAACCTGGCTTTCAGCGATTTCGACCGCAAAGACTCCAGAGAGGGCGCCACCATTCTCTACTGGCGCCCCCAATGGGAACGCAAGCCCGTCTTCAACTCCGGATTATTTAACAAAAAGTAAGACCCAAAAACATTGCTATATGGACTGCGGTGGCTCGCCACCGCTTTTCCTTTTCCCACAAACAGTTCTCGTGCCCTCATCCTTCACCCTTCTTAATTCGTAATTCGTAATTCATCATTGCGCTTCCCCCATCATCTCAAACTTCAGCACACCCCCCTCCCCAATCTCATCATGCGTGACCCACGTCCGCTCCACCGGCTTGTCGTTCAGCCACACCGCCCGCACATACATATTCTCCGCCCCATAGTTCTCCACCACGATCTTCAGCGTCGCCTTGCCTATCCGCACTGCAGACACGCCGCCCCTCCCACGTGTCCGACGCCTTCTTCGCCAGCGCGTCGAAATCCCGCCCCGCCGCTTCTGCCTCGAGGTTCGCCCGTGCGTTCGCGATGCTGACGTACGAGATCCCCACACGCACTTCGACCTTCAAGTCTTCGCCCGCCCGCGCCGCAAACGCCAAATCCGCGCCCGTGCTCGAACCGGCCGCCTCCATCTTTCCCGCATCGAAACCCTCCGGCGCCACTAAAAAGGCCACAAGTTCTTGAGGAACCACCTCCGAGCCTTCTGCCACGGATTGAGGCCGATGCCATTCGTTTTGGCAAGTTCTTCGTAGGAAGGCTTCGGGACGCCTTTTTGATGGAAGTACGTGCCGCCAAACCCTTCGCCTCCGGGATATGGGTAATAGCTGACGTGCAGGCGTCCGCGTTTGATGATAGTAAATTGGCGCGTGAAGCCGCCCTCACCGGCCTCTACCAGGCCGCCTGTTTCCGGCCCGACTTCTCCGTTGGTCGAGAAGAGGAGCAACATGGCGCGTTTTTCTGAGGCAAGCTTGTACCGGCCTTTCACCTCGTACCGCTGGCCCACCTCGAACTTCGGCGATGTCCCGCGGACCTCGAGAATATCAATCGAGTCGCCAGGCCGGAACGCTGACCAGGATTCCTGATAGGTTTCGATTTCGATCAGATGCGGGAACTCGGCGGGGGGTGTTGACGTCGACACGGCCTTTTGTTGCGCCGTGGCCCCCGTCAGAAACACAGCCACGCAAATGGCCAGCAGCACCAGCCCCGCAGCCGTCAACCGGTAACCAGAACGAGCGTGTTGCGTAATCATGCGGATTCTCCTTTCGAGTTCAGACTTGTTCTCGGCAATACCTGCCGCGCCCACCAGTCGAACCGGGGGCGAGGCCCCTTGAACAAGTTTGATCAGCGTACGGCCGTAATTGCGGGCTTCCTGCTCCGCCATGTGCGACAGCGCGAGCGCGTCACAGGCATACTCGCGGTCCTGCCGCATGCGCTGGAAGCCATACCACACCAGCGGATTAAACCAATGAAGCGCCTGAAGCACTGAGCAAACCATGCCCACAATAAGGTCTGCCCGCTTTAAATGCGCAAGCTCATGAAGAAAAATGTGGCGCAACTCATTATCGCTCAGACTTTCCACTGCCCGCTTCGGCAATACGAGCCGCGGCCGCATCAGGCCGATCACGAGCGGGTAGGCAATCTCGGCCTCAGTTAACGCCACGGGCGGCCACGTCACACGGGTCTCGGCCTGACACGCCTTGAACGCCGCGAGCGCACGCGCATCCGTGATCTCACGGAAGCCGCCCAGCGATCGCGGCAGCCGCCGGCAGGTTACAACAACATGTATCCCCCATAGGGCGCACCCCGCCAGCCACACGAGCCTGAGCGCCGTATTCCAATCGCGGGGTTGGGCTTGTGGAACCGCGGCGGGCGGAGCTGGCGAATTCTGAACCGGCCTTATCGCGGCAAAGTTGGCGGAGATTTGAGTGGAAGTAACTGAGATCAGGTTGGCGGCGCTAAAGGGGTTCGCCGGCGCCCATGGCAGCAGCAGGCGAAGTAACAGCACGCTCCACAACAGGTACCGCGTTCGCGGCGTGAGCCGATTCGCGAATAACCATTGCAGAGCCAACACCGCGCACACCACCACGCACGCACCCACCGTCGACTCCAACACAAAACCGTACAATGGGTCCATAACGACGGCCAGTGCGTTCATTGCCGCCCTCTCCTTTTCTCGTCCAAGAGCCGGCGAAGTGATTCCAAATCTTCCGCGGACAGGTTCTCGTCTTCCAGAAGCCCCGCTACCATTGGCTGGACCGCCCCGTCATACACCCTCCGCAAAAATGAGCCCCGCTCCCGCCGTGCCGCATCCTCCCGGCTGATCGACGGCTCGTAAAGGTACTCCCGCCCAGATTTCCGAAACCCAACCGCTCCCTTCCGCGTCAGCCGCCCTATCAGCGTCCGAATCGTCGCCGCCGACCAGTTCTGCCCCTTCAACGCTTCCACCACCTCGTTCGCAGTTCGCGGCGACTGCTCCCACAACACCTTCATCACCTCCCACTCCGCTTCTGAAATCCGGTAATTCTTCATCGGCCTCACCCTCATCATTTACAACCGTAAGAGACATAATATTACATCCGTAATAGTTTGTCAAGCCCCAGGAAACATCACAAAATTAAACCAATCCAGCCCTCCCAATCCGTCATAATGGTGGAAGGCAAGGGAAATGACAGCATGGTAGAGGAACTCAAAATGGAATCCGGCGACTCGAAAGCCTCCGCGGCCGGCGGCAAGCTTTCGTGGCCCCAGACGCCTGACGGGTTCCGCCACCTGGTGGAGGGCCATCTCCGGGGGCTGCTGGCCTACGCCGCGCATCGGTTGCGCGACATTCACGACGCTGAGGACGTGGTTCAGGACGTGTTTGTCCGGGCGTACGCCGAGCGGGCCAAACACCGCGACGTGATCGAGGTGACCGCATACCTCTACCGGATGACGTCCAACGCGTGCGCTGACCTGATGCGAAAACGGCGGGGCCGCTCCGCCATGCTCCGGCTCCTTCCGCGCTCCGACGACCCACCCTACGAGGGCGGGCCGGCCTCGCCGGAGCGCGGACCGAGCCAGGCTACCAGCGACGCCGAGCAGACCCAGCACGTCGAGCAACTCCTGGGCCGGCTGCCAAAAGCCCAGGCCGAGACGGTCCGGTTGCGCGTGTTCGGCGGCCTCACACTCGGTGAAATCGCCCTGCTTAACGGCTGTTCCATCCACACCGTCAGTTCTCGACTGCGATACGGCTTTCGGAAGCTTCGCAGATTAGCCAAAAAGGATCGCACAACATGACGTGCAAACAAATCAAAGACTATCTCGACGGCCTGCTCCTGGCCGAACCCACTCCCCTGGAGACTCAAGCCGTCGAAGACCACATCCGCCATTGCGTTCCGTGCCGCGCCGAATACGAAGCCGCTCAAAAGACCCTTGCCCTCCTTCAACCACCCACTCAACCAATGTCCACCGCCAACCTGAAGGAGAGAATCATGAACAGCTTAAACTCCGCCGAAAGGTGTGAAGCGACTCAAAATAAGCGGCGCATACCGGTTGTGAAGGCTGCGATAGCGGCGGCCGCGGCCTTTGTAATACTCGCGCTGCTGGTGTACCCGACCCTGCAAACTTCATCGTCCTACGCGTTCGCGCAGACCATTGATGCGACGCGTGCCATTGAGAGTATCCATCTGCGCATGACGCCGGCGCCGTTTAATGCGGCCAGCGAGATCTGGGCGCAATTCGAGAACGGGGAGTTGGTCCGGCTGAAGATGAGTTTTTCCAACACGCCGGACGGCCCGAAACACGTCCTCTGGGAAAACGATGAAGCACAGGTCTGGTTCAAAAAGAAGAACTGTATCAGCACCTTCCGCGACACGGAAACCATCCAGCAGTACAAGAAAGACTACAGTTCCTTCGACCCGCGCGTCGAAAACCTGTACAAGCAAGCGGAAGGAAACTTCACGGTCGACGTCAAAGAGCCGGCATCGCCCGCGGAACCCATCGTGGTCACCGTCACGGTTCCCGACAAGCCCAAGACCTACACCTACACGATCGATAGCAACACAAAACTCCTGCTGCGCCGCGACGTTTACTTCGGTGAGGAAATCAGGGAAAGCATAGAATACCTCGACTACAATCAAGTCGACCCTGCCGTGTTCGCGTTTGATGCACCGCCAGACGTTATGCGTGTCGACTTTACCAAGGGCGTGGGAATCGACCAGGGCGCGCTCAGCGACGCTGACATCGCGACCAAGGTCGTGCGGGAGTTTTTCGATGCCATCATCGCCAAAGACTACGCCAAAGCAAGCCCCCTGTTTTCCAACATGCCCCCGGCGAAACTCGAGGAAATATTCGGAGGCATGAACATCATCCGCGTCATATCCATCGGCACTCCCGAGCCGCAGGAAGCAACCAGGTCGCTGCGCGTCCCATGCACACTCGAACGTGAAGTGAACGGCAAGACTGAAACCTTCGAGCCTGATGGACCGTTCGTCCGCCAAGGCGACAGCCTCCCGGGCTACTGGACCATCTCCGGCGGCATCTAAACGCTTCCGACTTTTGAAGGATAACAGGATGAACAGGATAGCCTGAACATCCTGTTATCTTTTTCCAATGACAGCGAGTTGTGATAGGATGGGGCACTCAACCGCAGGAGGATTCACCATGAAGCCCGCTCTTGTTGTTGCATTCCTCGCACTGATTGTCGCGCCCCTCGCCCTCGCCCAGGCCCCCGCCGCCTCTCAGTTCAACCCGGGCAATTTCGGGGCCAAGGGCGACGGCACGGCCAAAGACACCGCCGCGGTCCAATCCGCCATCGACGCATGCGCTGCCGCCGGCGGCGGAACCGTCTATTTTGCCCCCGGAACCTACCTCTGCGGCAGCGTCCGGCTCAAGACGGGCGTCTACCTCTACCTCGATGCCGCCGCCACTATCAAAGGCAGTCCCGACAATACCGACTACAACAAGATTGAGAAACTCGATTTCAAAAATGACGCGGATGCCGAGACCTCGTTCTTCCACTACGCGTTGATTTGGGCGGAAGACGCCGAGCGGATCGGCGTCACCGGCCCCGGAACCATCGACGGCAACCGCACCAGGCGCCACGGTCCGAAACCAACCGCGTTCAAGCGGTGCCGGTTCCTCGAAGTCAAGGGCATTCATATCATCAACGCCCCCAATTATTGCATCAGCATGCTCGGCTGCGATTACGTCAATATCGACGGCGTCACCATTCTCAACGCCTACTGCGACGGCATCGACCCCGATTCGTGCCGCAACGTCCGCATCTCGAACTGCCACATCGAATCCAGGGATGACGCCATCGTACCCAAAACCAGTTTCGCGCTCGGCGAGCACCGATCCTGCGAAAACATCTCCGTCACCAACTGTTACCTGTCCACCCCGTGCAACTGTTTCAAGCTCGGCACCGAATCCGGCGGCGATTTCAAATACATCACCGTCAGCAATTGCGTCATGACCGGCTTTAATAAACTCTCTCCCGCCACCAGCGGCATCTCGCTCGAATCCGTCGACGGCGCCAACGTCGACGGCGTCGCCATCTCCAACATCTCCATGTACAACATCGACTCGCCCATCTTCATCCGGCTCGGCGCACGCCTCCGCGACAACGCGCCCGCGCCCGGCTCGTTGCGCAACGTGATCATCAGCAACGTCGTCGCCGTCGACGCAATGGCCCCAAGCTCGATCACCGGAATACCCGGCGCTTATCCCGAAGGCATCAGCCTCTCAAACATCCGACTCACCTACAGCACCGGCCTGCCGGCAATGGATCCAAACGCCCCCGTCCCCGAACTCGAAAAAGAATATCCCGACGCCGATATGTTTGAAAGCCTCCCCGCATACGGCCTGTATTGCCGGCATGTCAAAGACCTCACGCTCGACAACGTCCACCTGCTTTACGCCGACAATTTCCGGCGCAGGCCCCCCGAGGGCGTGTCAAAGCCGCCCGCGCCCGGCAACCCCGGCACCGCACTCGTCGCCGACGACGTGATCGGCCTCGACATCGACGCCCTTCACACCCGCGCCGCCAAAGACTTTCCCGTCCTCAAGTTCATCAACGTCCGCGAAGCGTCCGTCCGCAACTCCCGCGCTCCCGAAAAAACCGGCCTGTATCTCCACGTCTCCGGCAAAGACTCCGCCCGGATCAATTTCACGAACAACGCCATGTTGAACGCCGAGGCCGCCGTAACCACGGCCGCCGAAGTCCCACCGCAAATCGTACACAAAGCCCCTGACAGCTAAACGCCCCTATTCTAGAAGCTATCCCAAAACCTCGCCAAGCTGCCGAACGCTCGTGGGCTGCTGGATCCTATTTAACTGTCATTGCGAGGAGCGCTGGCCAGAAACTTCGTTAATCCCGATGGCTTTTCACAGCGCGACGTGGCAATCCCCCAGGTATATTCGCTGGTTCAGGTTCCATGAGGTTTTGCGCAACAAGCCCAAATTGGTTTTGTAATGGCTTCTAGAATCCTTTGTGCTCTTTGCGTTCTTTGTGGCTAATCCTTCGCATTCCGCAATTCACTCCCGCCGCCATTCCGTGTTAGGATGCGCCCCGAGGGACCAGTCCACTCAGAGGGTTCGGATGAGGTTTTTTATTGTGCTTACCGTATTGGCCACCGCGCACCGAGCTCGACCCGGCAACCATCACCAAATCCGGCCCTCTTTCTGTCTACTCAAAGGAGCCCTAAAAGACCATGCGTCTCATTTGTCCCATGCCTAAGCCCCAGACCTTGCTCATCCTGCTCTTGGTTTTCACGATTGCCGGCTGCGCCTCGCCAACCCTCCCCACCGCAACCGACGACCACTCCCCCGGCGCCATCCAACACGTCGAGCCGCTCGACGCCTACACCGCCACCACGCTCCGCCTCATGGTGTGGTGGGCCGACCTGCCCGAGCCGGTCACGATTTCGCGGGGCATCCGCCTCTATCGCGTCGAATACTGGACCCTCGACCCCAAAGGCGATCCTACCGTAGTCTCCGGCCTCGTCGCGCTTCCCAAGAAGGGCCCGCTCCGCGCCGCGGTCAGCTACCAGCACGGCACCACCAGCAACCGCCACTTGACCCCATCCAAGCCGACCCTGCACGAAGGCGTCCTCGGTTCCACGCTGTTCGCCGGCGCCGGCTATCTCTTCGCGGCCACGGACTACGTCGGCCTCGGCACAAGCCGCGAACCCCACCCCTACCTGTACGCCGAAACCGCCGCAATTTCTACCCTCGATTTGCTCGTAGCGGCGAAAACGCTCGTCCAGGCGCTCGGCCTCACGTGCCCGCAGGACGTGTACCTCACCGGCTTCTCCCAGGGCGGCCACGCCACCATGGCGGCGCACCGCACGCTCGAAGTCATGCCGGACCCGCCGTTCCGCGTCAAAGCATCCGCTGGCGTCGCCGGCCCATACAACCTCGCCGGAATCACCTTCCCCGCCGCGCTCGAAGGCAAATCCGGCGGCGATTCCCTCTACCTTGCGTGGAGCTCACTCGCATACTCGATCATCTACAACCAGCCCCTCGATTCGCTCCTCGCAAGCCCCTATGCCGAAAAGGCCCCCACCCTCTTTGATGGCGAACACGAAGGCGACGCCATTATGGCCGCACTCCCCAAAAAACCGCGCGAGATGTTCACAAAAGAATTCCTCGACGCGTTCGACAACAAAAAGCCCCACTGGTTCCTCGATGCCCTCGAAAAAAATGAAGTCTTCCGCTGGACGCCCAAGGCACCCGTCAGGATGTACTACGGCGACCTCGACGTCGACGTCCCGCCCCAGGAAGCTAAAGCGGCCGAAGCCGAATTCCAAAAACGCGGCGCAGACGCAAAAGCCATCAGCGTCGGCCCATACGAACACGACGTCTCAATCCTCCACGCCGTGCCGAAAATACGCGCATGGTTCGACGAGTTATCCGTCGCGAAAAACTGACGATCAAACTGCTGACACGAAGGGCCAAATAAACTCTTATGTCCCTTTCGTCCCTTTTGTCCCTTTCCCCATCAGCGCACGTTCTGGCTGGCAAACAGACCCAGGTACGCGTGCAGCGAATAGACAACGAGGCACCACACAATCGCCGCATAGATGACGTGGTACGGAGAAGGCTTGCGTGCGCCCTCCACGTTTCTGCGCCGCATCCTGTACCGGATGGCCATTGCCGTGGCCAGGTGAAAGACGACAAGCACCGTCGCGGCGATCAGCAGCCCTGTGACGGTTAGGTAGATGCGGCGCTCAATCTGAGTCATGGCGGCGCCTCCTTGGTGTATAATAAACCGATTCTAGCACAGTTCGGCGTACCGGACAGCCGCGGCCGGCTTTTGGGCCACGGGGGAGGACGTGAGGATGGCCAAACGAATTGCAGTCGTGTTGGGTATTGCCGTACTCGCGGGCGTGGTATTGTTTTTCGTGCTGCGGGGCAAGCCGGCTCGAGACGCTCCCAACAGACCCCCGTTTGCATGGCGCCATTTGCAGCAGTCCGTGGCAAAACAGGCAGCGCCTTCGGCGCAAGTCGAGCAGGGCGAGGCGGTGCCGTTGAAAATGCTCGACAGGGCGGCCCTCAAACAGCCTACCCAGCCGCCTCCGGCAACGGGTGGCATTAAGTCGAGCGACGTTCCCGAAGACAATGGCATGCACTGGTTCCTGCTCGCAGCCGAACTCATGCCGGGCATGGATCCCAACCTGCGCGAAGTCGAGGACAATATCCTCGAGTTTGGATGGCGCGACGATTCAAGACTCGCAGATCAAATCGAACGATGCCGCGAGGCGTTTGAAGCAGCCCGCAAAGGCCTCGAGGTCGGCAACGCGATGCTGCCGCCAGCAGACCCCCATGACCCGACGCCGTACCAGCCAAGGTGGCGCGATCTCTGCCGCATGATGACGCTTGACGCGCTCATGCGCGCCAGCCGGGGCAACTACGATGCGGCATTGGGTGGCTTTTCCGAGATCTTGAGCTTTATCGTCGAATCCAGCCGGGGCGGCAACTTCATTGGCCACAACATCGCTGCCGCCATGCAGCGCTCCGCGGCCATACAATTGTGCAAAACCTTGCAGTCGCCCGCAATGTCCGCCCAACAGTGCCGCACCGCCATGGAACGGCTCGCGGCCTTGGATGCAAACGCGCCAGGCGCCGCCGATGCATTCAGTGTCGACGTTGACATGATGGAGTACCACTTTAACAAGCATAAAGCCTCGCCGGATAACCTGCACAATTCAATGAAGAATTGGGGCGATGGTGTAAAGCAATTTGCCGAGACGGCCACGCCCGAACAGTGCATCGAGGTGTATCGACAGCATGTGGACAAGACCCGGCAAGCCGTGCCGCTCTTTGAGGCCCCTATCTACGAATTCGATGACGCCGCGTTCCAAAACCTCGTTGCCGGCGATATCATGAGCCAAAA
The DNA here is from genome assembly GCA_035530195.1 of Bathyarchaeia archaeon. GTDB lineage: Bacteria > Hydrogenedentota > Hydrogenedentia > Hydrogenedentales > SLHB01 > JAPLKX01. The sequence continues at coordinate 89,277 of DATKVG010000036.1, forward strand.
CACCCTGCCCATGTACCGGGGAATGCTCAATACCGAAGCGCTCGGCCGCGTGTTCAGGCGCGGTTCGATCCTGGTAGCCGCCATCGAGGCGTACCACCGCGACAAAGGCGCGTATCCGGCCAACCTGGACGCGCTGGCATCGTCCGTCTCCGCAGAACTGCCCAACGATCCGTTCACGGGCGCACCATTCGGCTACGTGCAGCAAGGCGCGGGCTACCTTCTCTATAGCGCCGGCATCAACATGCTCGACGACGGCGGCAAAGGCAAGCCGTGGGACGCCAAACAGGACGATTGCGTTATCGTGAGGCGCGAATAATCTCTCGTAGACGGTCGTTTGATGTTTTTCAGCCACAGGACGTTGAGACGGGGCAGTCAAGGGAGGAAAAAGCATGGCCAAGCGAATTGCAGTCGTGTTGGGTATTGTTGTACTCGCGGGCGCGGTTTTGTTTTATGTGTTGTGGAATGGTCCGGGGGGCGATGAAACCGCGCCAAAACGGCCCGACCGCCGCAATCTGACAAAGCTGCTGGAAAAAAGCGCGGCTCCTCCCGCGGGAAAGGAGCAGGAGAAGGTGCCGCCGGATCTGCTGGACCGCGCCACCAGAGCCGCCACCCGCCCGGCACCGGCCGCCGCCACTCAACCGAACTACATCAAATCAAGCGATATCCCTGAAGACAACGGGATGCACTGGTTCCTGCTGGCGGCGGAACTGATGCCCGAGTTTGATTGGGAACTGGGCGAGCGCGAAGACAACATGTTCGAGTTCGGATGGCAAGACGATTCGCGCATCTCCGATCAGATCGAAAAATACCGCGAAGCGTTCGACGCCGTCCGCAAAGGCCTCGAAGTCGGCAACGCCCTGTTGCCGCTCGAACCCGAGAAGTCAGTCCCTGGTGCTGGTGGAGAATGGCGTGAGCTCACCCAGTTGATGACGCTCGACGCCATGAGAGAGGCCAGCCGCGGCAATGTGGATGCGGCGCTGGAGATTTATGACGTTCTTCTGAATTTCTCAGCCGAATCTTGCCGTGGCGGTTTTCAAGTATACCACCTCGCCGCAGGCGCCCGTCAGCGTGTCGCCGCACAGCAGTTGTGCAAGACGTTACAGGCGCCGGGTGTGTCGGCGGAACAGTACCGCGTAACGATGGAACGGCTGGCTGCGCTTGACGCACGGGCGCCGACTCTCGCCGACGCCATGGCAGTTGAAGCGGCCGCCTCCGAGTATTGGCACAACAAAGAAGCTAACCCTGACAGGATACGCGACGTGATGAGGTCGGCCGCCAAGGATTGGGATGAAGCCGGGAAACAGTTCGTCGAAAACGCGTCAACTTCGGACCTGGTGGAACTGTCTCGCCAGTGCGTCGAGGTGTTGAAGCAGGCGGTACCGCTGTTCGAAGCCGAGATGTATGAATTCGACTATGCCGCTTACCAAAAGCTCATCGACTCCAACCGGCTCAGCAAGAACATGGGGGATGCCCAGCGGAGATTTCTCGGCTATTCCCTGACTCGTGCTCAGCGGCGCGGTACCATGCTGGTCGCCGCGATTGAAGCGTACCGCCGCAACAAGGGTACGTACCCCGCAAGCCTGGACGCGGTGGCAACAGCGCTTGCCGTGGAGTTGCCGAAAGATCCCTTCACCGGCGCACCGTTCGGCTACGTGCAACAGGGCGCCGGCTACCTCTTGTACAGCGCCGGCATCAACATGCTCGACGACGGCGGCAAAGGCAAGCCGTGGGACCCCAAACAGGATGATTACCTCATCGTGAGGCGCGAATAGCAAAAAACGGCGTCCCCGCTTTTTGCGGCTGATGATCAATCGAGGCCATTTCAGCCATAGAACCTTTAGATATTCAAGGAGGGCGAAAGAATGGCCAAGTGGATTGGACTGGCGTTGGGCCTGGTTTTGTTTGGGTGCGTGGTGATCCTGCTGCTGATGCGGAGCGATCTGCTGCGTAATGACGAGGTCGGCGGTACAACCGCCCGGGAACCGCTAGCCGACGCGCAGGCTCCCGCGCCGGGGCTGAATCAACAACGCCACGTGCCCGCGCAAGAGGGCGAGGCCGATGGCGGCGGAGGCAAGGAAGCGGTACCGGTCGAGATGCTCGACGGGGCGCTCGAATCCGCAACGGCACAAATCGAGGTCCCGGAAGGAATCCAATCGAGCCAATTCCCCGAAGACAACGGCCTGCATTGGTTTCTGATTGCCGTCGAGCAGATGCCGAAGCTGGACGACTGGTACAACGAAGTGCGCGACGACTACCTCGAGAACGGCTGGCGGGATGACGCCCGAATGATCGAGCAACTCGAACGGTGCCAGGCCTCGTTCGAAGCAATTCGCAAAGGCATCGAGGTGGGCAATGTGGATTTTCCCCCGGCCGGAATAGACGAGCCGCTGCCTTACCTGGCCAAGTGGCGCGAACTCGCCCGGCTCATGACGTTACAGGCCATGATGTACGGCAGCCGGGGCAACTACGATGCCGCGCTCGACCAGTTCGCCGCCGTTCTCGATTTTGGCGCCGAATCAAGCCGCGGCGGGTTCATCATCACCCACCTGGTAGGCAACGCCATGCAAGGCATCGGCGTCCGGCAGTTGTGCAAGACATTGCAGGCCCCCGGCGTGTCCGCCGAGCAGTGCCGCGCGGTGGCCGCCCACCTCGAGGCGCTCGAACCCAAGGTGCCGGGGATGGCCGACGCGATCCGGGCGGAAGCCGACTCGCTCGAGGTCTGGTTTCAACGGCGTTCGTCATCGCCGGATTTTTATAATCACTTTTTGGAGATTTTCATTCCGGGGGCAGGCGAGAGCGGAAAACAATTTGCCGAGACCGCCACACCCGAGCAGGGCCACGAACTATACATGCAAATGGTGGCGGCGGAGCGTCAAGCCGCGCCGCTGTTCGATGCCCCCTTCTATAAGTTTGATAATGCCGCGTTTGAGAAGTTGGCTGCCACCAACGTCATCAGCGGACAGCTTATGGGCGCCTACCGCAGGCTACCCGAGGCCGACGCGCGCACTCGGATGCAGCGAAACGCAATCCGCCTTGTGGCGGCAATCGAGGCGTACCACCACGAAAACGGCGCCTACCCCCAGTCGCTTGATGCGCTCGCCCCGTCGGTCTTGCCGGAGGTGCCCAAAGACCCCTTCACGGGCTCCTCGTTCAACTACGCCCGGCAACCAGGCGGATACCGGTTGTACAGCGTCGGAGCCAACATGCAAGACGACGGCGGCCGCGGCAACCCATGGGATTTCAAGCAGGACGACTACGTCATCGCCAGCGTGGAGTGATGTAGACGCGACGTCCTCGTCGCATGCTTCTTGCACCTCAATCCGTGAGTGAGAAGAAAAGCGGCGAGGACGCCGCTTCTACGGGTACATCAAAAAAAGACGATTGTGCCTGGGAGGTTTGAGAATGGCCAAGCGAATTGAAGCGGCATTGGAGACCATATGCCGGAAGTGGACGACCAGGAGCGGCAAATCCTCCATAAGAGGATGCACACCGTGCCGGCAAGGGAAAAGCGTTCTTTGTTGTACCAGATGGCTTCCGCTTAGTTTTCGGCGAATCTTATCCAGCCCCTGTTTTCCACGCCTACCACACAAAATGGCCAGAAGTTCTTGCGCGTCCACTGCTTGAATTTGCCCCACTTGGTTGTCGGTATGTTGCGGTCGGCCCGTCTGTCGTATGTGCCGCCCCCCTCGCCTTTACGCGCCCGGTCTCTCCATACGTTGAGCGCCTCTTCGGCTTTGGCCCTCGAGTCTCCCGCGGGCCCGGCCGCCCCCGCCATGGTCACATTGTCAAACCAGCCCGTGCCGGTACGCATCTCGAGTTGGAGGTAGGGCATGTCCTTTACCAGAATGCCGTCAGCGTTGAACTCGACGGGCCCCTGGACCTTTTGGCCGTCGTCGATGGTGACGGTCAGTTGGTCGCGGCCGGAATCCTGCTTGAGATCCAGCACGACTCGGTACCATTTGCCGGCTTCAAGATGGATTTGATCGGTTGCCTGGCCCGGCAGGAGTTTTCCTTCCTCCTCGACCCGATCGAGAAGTCTCGCCGGACCGCCTATCGGCGCGCTGAACAGCAGCACACCCGGCGCCGTCCAATCCGGACGTTCCCGCACGCCAACCACGCACTCGCCGCGCGCATCCGCCCCATCCATAAGAACATCAAACGAGATACGGAACGGCGGGCCCACTTTTGTCTCCACGTGCGCGATAGGCGACATCGCCGGGTCCTCGCCCATCAGCCGCAGCACGTTCCCATGCGCCGGACCGAACGTCGAGCCATCAACATAGCACGACCCGCTTTTCTCGCAATTCCCGTCCGCTATCCAGGCGGAAGGCCATGTGCCCGCCTCCGCACTCTCGAACGTATCCCACCACCTGGATCCCTCCACTCCAAACCCGTGACCCTGCCCGCCGACGATGGCGCCACCGACACCGGCGCCGACGCCGCCAGGCGTTTCCGGAACCATCAAGAGCGGGATTTGCCACCCAAAGGGTACCTGTTCTCGGTTTCCCGGTTCGTCAATGCGTTCGACCTCAATTCCCGCCCCGCCGGGCTTCCCGTACACCACCCCGACGAAACGGACGCCGCCAATGGTGTCGTTCAGGCGCACCTGTTCATGGAGCATGGTTTGGCCGTTGTAGATTTTGACAGTGGCAACCGGGTTGCCTCCCTCGGCTCCGGATATCTTTTCCAACTCCCAGTAGGGCAAGACGCCGGTCGCCCCAAACCCGCCGCTCCCACCTGCTTCCTCAAACGAACTGATCCAGAGATAGTTCGCTTTCGGGTAGAACGTGAGGTTCATCGACCGCAACACGACATCAAGCGTCTCGCCCAACGGCGCCGCAGTCACTAAGATCCGAGGCACCCGCGCCGGTGACACTTTGGGCGTATAGGCCGAGGCTGGGGAAACCCCCGTCCTTGGAATCACCCGCCAATCCAGCATAATGTTCAAGCCGTACGTTTCCGAAACAAACTGCGTGAACTCGGCGATATGGGCATCGTGGAAATCCAGACTCACCTCCGCCGACAGAACTTCTCCCAAAGCGTCCCCCAAAGCCGCGTAAGGAGGCAATCCAGGACGCGGAAGTGACAGGTCGGCCAAAGCCCTTTCCTCCGATGTGATGAACAAAATGTGCGGGTAAGTCACAACGGTCAGGTTCGACCCCCGCGTAAGCACGCGCACCGCCTCCCCCAGCGCCACCTCGGTAAGTCTCATGTAAGGTACAACTCCGTCAGTCACGCAACCCTCAGCCAATACATGGCCTCGCGCTTCCGGCGGCGCTGGCTGGCCCGGTGCTCTCGGCACTGGCCGCGGCGCCTCAACCACACGCCAGTCTATTACGATGTTTACCCCATACGTATTCGATACGAAATCCACAAAGTCGGTGAGGTGCACGTCCGTAAAATCCAGCGAGACTTCAGAACTCAGCGCTTCTTTCAATTCCTCGGACACCGTCCCCACGTTAAACGGGTCCGCCACCCGGGAAGCGTGAAGTACCAGACCTAACGCCTGCGTCGCCGGCACTTTTTCCGCCTCCGAAGGCCCTTGCGCTTGCCCCGGCTCCGCCTTTGGGGGCTCCGGCGCCTGCTGCGTTTCCCCTGGCTGTTGAGCTTGCACTGGTCCCCCTTGCGTCTGCTCCGCCCCCTGTTGCGCCTGCGGTGGTACGGTTGGCTCCAACGCTAGCGCCGCACCGCCAAACCCGCCCCTCGCACCGCCTCCTTCAAGCGAACTGATCCAGATATAGTTCTTTTCCGTGCAGAACGTGAGGTTCATCGACCGCAACACGACATCGAGGACCTCGCCCAACGGCGCGCTTTGGACGTTGATTCGAGGTAAGAACCCTGTGGATACCGTCTTGGGCCCCGCCGGAGTACGAGGCGGTGTAACGGCCCGCCAATCCACCATGAAGTTCAACCCGTATGTCTCGGAAACGAACTCGATGGCCTCGGATATGTGGATGTCGGTGAACTCCCAGCTCATCTCCGACGACAGCACGTCCGCAAACTCCTTGTAAGGAGGCAACCCAGGCCTCGACCGGACCGAATCCGCAAACGCCATTTCCTTCGACGTGACGAACAAGAGGTTCGGGTACGTCACAAAGGTCAAGTTCAACGTCCGAAGAAGCGCGCTTAATGCATCCCGCAACGGTATGTCCGTAAGGTTCAAATGATAGACCATCCCGTCCGTGACGTAACTGCCTGAATCGGGTGAGCCTTCCTTCCGCGGGACCGGCCCAAGTCCCCCGCTGGGCATTCCCGGCGTGGCGGGAAACGCTCCGGGCATAGGAGCCGGTGGCGTACCCGCGGGCGGCGTTTCCTGCGGCTGCGCAGTCGGCGGGCCGCCCCCGGGTGCGCCCGCCGGCGCGCTTGGTTTCGGCGGGGGTGCAATTACCCGCCAGTCCAAAACCACGTTCAACTCATACGTTTCTGTCACAAAATCCGCTATCTCCGAGACGTGAAAGTCCGTGAAGTCAAGCGAGACCGGCGCGTCCAGGGCTTGTTTGAGTTTCTCGGACGGCGTCCCGATGTTAAATGGATCTGGCCTCTGTGGCGGCTGTGGCTGCGGCCGCAGTGTTGGCTCTAACGCCTGCGGCGGCTCAGGCGGCGCCGGCTCCGGCCGTGCCGTTTCATCTGGCGGTGCAGGCGCCGGCTCAGGCAGCGCCGGCTCCGGCCGTGCCGTTTCACCTGGCGGTTTAGGCGCGGACTCAGGCAGCGCCTGTACAGCCACCACAGGTTCAGCCGCCGCGACCGCCGGCGGGATTGGCTCAATGGCTTCAGGTGCCGGCCCCGCGTCTTGCTGAGAGAACACCGGCAGCACTACCGCCGCCAGCGCTACCAGGCACATTACGCCAATAACACCCAGCCGCGACGGTGCCGGCCCCCTCAAAATCGCCGCCAAACGCCTCTTGAACACACGGGCATTATCGGAACTCATGCACGGCATCGGGTCCGGGACAACCGCCGGCGTTGCCGAGTGCGCCTGCACAAACTGCACCAGCGTGTCCGCGTACTCCCGCCCCCGCTCCGGAAGCGCCCACAACACCCACGCGTCGCACGCCATCTCCGCGTAATCGGCGATCCGACGCCGCGCCCACCATAGCAGCGGGTTCCACCACCACACGCACGACGCCAAAAGTACCAGCCACGCCGTCCAGTGGTCGCGACGTTTCAAATGCGCCAATTCATGCGCCACCACCGTCTCCCACTTCTCCGGCTCCATTTCCTCGAGTGCGCGCCGTGGCACAAGTATTACCGGCCGAATCACGCCCCATACCATCGCCGACCACAAACCATCCGCAACAAGCACCTCCGGCGTACGCACGCTAAAAGCTTCCGAAAGCTCCACCACCCTCCGCGCCAGCCATGCCGGGCCCGGCGCGCTCGAACGCATCGCACGACGAAATCGCCGGATCCGCGCCGCATGAAGCCCCGCCGAAACCAGCGCGCCACCCAGCCACAGGCCAACCGCCGCCCACCCCGCCATCTTCCAACTCCCTGCGTCTACCCAGCTCACGGGGGCCGTAACAGTCGACGGCGCGGCACTGACCTCACCGGGTTGCGCAAGCATGACTAGAGGGCGCGGCAACCCGTTCGCCTCGTTGGGCGGTACCGGCGCCCACTCACTTTGCCCGCTCGGGACGGCATCAGATTCAGCCAATCCAGGGGTCACTGCCGCGGTTTCAGACAAGAATCCTCCTGAAACAGAAGCCATATCAACGGCGGCAACCGGCGGATCTGGTGCAATTTGAGGCTCGTCAGACATAAACGTCGCCGCGATCTGTTCAAGAAATCCACCAGGCTGCCACGGCCACGCGAATACCGGCGGAACCAGCAGCTTCACCACCACCAGCAGCCATAGCGCATGGCACAACACCGGTCGAGGCCGCCCCACTCGGCAAAACACCGATACCCCCAACCCTAAGAGCAACGCACCCACCAACACTTGAACCAGTACGCCTGCCATACGCCCTCCTTTGCCGCCGGCCGCAAAAACCAAGCCGCCGCATGGCCTACCTGTTTTTCAGTTCCACCTCGTTAAGCAGTTTCCGGAAACTCTCAATTTCCGTGGCCGTATACTTCCTGTTACTGATCAGCGCCATCACCAGCGGAGTCGTCGCCCCCTCGAACAGCTTCCCCGCCAACTCGTTCAGGCTATCCCGCACCAGCACCTCACGCGTCACCGAAGCACGATAAATGTGCGGCAACTGCTCCTTGTCGCAAGCCACGCAACCCTTCGCCTGAAGACGGTTCAAAAGCGTCTGAAGCGTCGTATACGCACGGCCCTGACGAGACGCGCTCAAACCGGCCGCCACGTCACGAACCGTACCCGGACCACCCGACCACAACGCCTTCAGCACCTCCAGCTCCGCCTCGCTCACATTTCTTTTTTTCTCGGCCACACCCTTTCCCTCCATCGCTTACTACACAATATAGTACTACGCCGTGTAGTAAATGTCAAGGGGGTTTAGGAGATCCTACGATAAAGAGTTTTCCTCAACGGATCAGTCGGATCGGTCGGATCAGTCGGATCAATGCGATTATTCCTCTGCCGTTGCCCGCAATTCCGCGAGCGCTCGTCCACAAAGTCCACTACGTCCAGTTTGTCCACGTCGTCCACTGCTTCCCCCCAGGCTGATCGCTTTCTTGAGAAAAAACCATATAATGGGTGCAAGGACTCCGGAGTGTAATGTTAGAAAGCATGTCCGACTCCGACTTGATGCTGCGCGTCCAGTTGGGTAACGAGCGGGCGTTTGCCGCGCTTTACCGGCGGTATTACCGCGCGCTGTTGGACTTCTTTTTTGCCATGAGCCGCAACACCCAAGCCGCCGAAGACCTTTGCCACGAAACTTTTCTGCGCCTATGGCGGCTCCGGCTGCGCTACCAGCCCATCGGCTCGTTCCGCGCGTACCTGTTCACCATCGCACGGAACATCTGGATGGAGTCGTTGCGCACCACTATGTGCGACCGGCGCCTCGGCGTTTTTCAGCCCATGGAAGAGATCGAACGGTTGCCCGGCATGGACCGCCTGCCCGACGAGGCGGCCCAAAATGCCGAGCTGATGGATCACATAACGACCGCGCTCGACCAGTTGCCCGACGAGCAACGGATGGCGTTCGTCCTGCGGACCGTGCAGGGGCTCTCGCTCGACGAGATCTCCTCGGTGATGCAATGCCCGCTCAACACGGTCCGCTCGCGGAGGCTGCTGGCGATCCGGCGTCTTCGCGAAGCCCTGCGCGGCATTCTGGTGCTATAAGATGTTAATCTGCGCCCTTATCAGGCGCATTGGAGAGGCCTTATGGATTGTAAACTCGTAAGTTCAAAGCTTGTGCAGTACCTCGACGAGGACCTGCCCGTAACCATCAATGACCAAATCACCAACCACCTCGACCACTGCTACCTCTGCGCCGAGGAATACCGCGAGATGGCCCGCATCGCCGATCTCGCCCGCCAAACACTCCGTTGCCCCGTCTACCATGACGGCTACGATCTCCTCGAGAGGCAGGTCCGCCGGCAGCCCGAGCTCGCCGACATCCTTTACTTCCCCCGAAGACTCCGCGTATTGAGGACGGTGCTGACGGGGACTGCCGTCACGGCCGCGGTCCTCCTATTTGTCATGTCTGTCGGTCTTCCCGCCATCGAAGCCATCCAGGCGATCGATGCCGTCATGGACGCCCAGGTCACCGGCCGCGGGCCCGTCGCCGATCCCGGGCAGGCGCGGGGCCATTCGCTGATCGCGTGGAGCAGCCAGATCCGATGGGCGGAGTCGCTGGCTTTCAAACCCGAAGCACCAGCCCAACAGCCTGAGAAAGAGGATCAAACCGTCCAACAGCCGATGACGCGCGCCCTGCCAGGCACACCGCCCAGCGCTGTTTTGCCCGCGTTTTGCAAGTCTCGCGTGATCGTATTGGCCTGAGTGCGACATTTTAACGACAGGTACTGAGACCGAAAGGTTGGTGAACATGCCGCTCTTCAAATACCGGGCAGTCGATGGCGAGGGCAACCCCACCGACGGAACCATGGAAGGCCCGTCTGCCCATCAAGTCGTTGTCGCCCTCCAACAACAGGGGCTCGCCGTCAATGCCGTACGGCCCGTCGCGCGTCAAAAACCCGCCGTCGCCTCCGGCCGGCTGTCCTGGCACGACATCGAGCAACTCAACAGCCAATTGGTGATGGCCACAAAATCCTCGCTGCCCCTGGCCCCCTCCATCGGGGCCATGGCCAACGAAATCGACAACCCCAGAATCAAACGCGTGCTTGACGACGTCCGCCAGCAACTCGAAGCAGGACACCCCCTCGAACAAGCCCTCAGCCGGCACCCAAAGGCCTTCAGCCCCGTCTATCGCGCCCTGGTGTCCGCGGGCGAAACGGCGGGCAATCTGCCCGGCGCGTTTCGCGCCCTTCTCGATTACTCCAAATCCATGGCCGATATGAAGAGCAACCTGCGGCTCGCCTTGATGTATCCGCTGCTCGTCGTAGCGTTTGCCGTCCTGGTTATTGTGGGTCTGCTCTGGAAAGTGGTCCCGCAATACGCCGATATTTTCAATGAATTCGGCAAAAGCCTGCCCGCGCCCACCCAATTTCTGATAAACCTCAGCGATTTTATGAGGTCCCATGGCCTCTTTATTCTGTGCGCGTTCATCCTGGCCGCTGGGCTCGCAATTGCCTACTACTTCAACGGCCGCCGTTCCGAACCGCATTACTGGGTCGATTGGCTCAAGCTGAGGACGCCCGTCCTGCGCCGCGTGTTCATGCTGGGATCCCTCATGCAATTCACCCGCGCACTCGCACTCCTCCTCGAGGCCCGCGTACCCCTGCTCGAAAGCCTCGAATTGGCCGGCGCCTCCGCAGGAAACGCCGTGCTCCACAGGCGGGTTCGCTTCGTGGCCCGGGATCTGAACGCCGGTTCGTCCATTGCACAGGCCCTCCAGAACGCACGGATCTTTGACAGCGGGTCCTGCTGGCTCATCGCCAACGCCGAGAAAAACGGCAACCTCGAGGAAACGATCGAGGCGCTCAGCGACGAGCATGCCCGCGCACTCGCCTATCTCTACCGATCCTTTACCACGCTGATCGGCCCCGCCGTCATCGTGGCCGTCGGCCTGTTCGTAGGCTTCATTATCCTCTCGCTGTACCTGCCCATCTTCTCGCTGGGCGATGCGATTTCAGGCGATGCGATTTCAGGCCATTGACGATGAAAACAGACTGGTACGCTATCCTGCATTCAAGCCTCGGCGACCTCGCCCGCGGAAAAACCAGCGAGTTTCTTCAACCCAGAATCTTCGTCCGTGGCAAGAGACATAAAAGACCGCTTCGCGCCCCGCGGATGCTCAAGCGGATGCGCGCCTTCTACGTCATCAGCCTGCTGGCCAGGCTCGTAAAAGTCAACGCCCCGCTGGCTCAAGGCCTTGCCGCCACCTCGCCCAGCGCGCCCTCCTGGGGGCTTAGCAAGACGCTTTACGTCTTGTCGCGTGACCTCGAAAAGGGTCTGAGCCTCGACGACGCGATGCGGCGCCAGCCTTCGGTTTTCCCGTCCCTGTACGCGGATTTGGTCCAGGCCGGCCAGAAATCCGGCTCGCTCGAACAAACCCTCAACCGCATCATGGACGACATGACCGACAAAAGGAGTGTTGCCCGGGAAATCAAAGGATTCTTGCTCTATTTTGCGGCAATGCTGTTCGGTTTCGTATTCTTTTCAGCGTTCCTCCACACTAAAGTCATGCCGGTATTCTATGAAATGAACCATGAACTCGAGGTGCCGGGCGACTACGCGCCGTGGAATGTATATCAAGTTGCGGCAGCGGTGGGCGCCTACTGGGCTTGGTACACCGCCGGCGCGGCCATCCTGGCGGTGGTTGTGCTCTTGCTGATCCTGCCGTCGCGGTTCGGACATCGGTTCCGGCTTCCGCGCAGTTTACAGCGGCTCGCCAGCCAAATCGGCCTGCGCGTCCCCCTGGTGGGCCGGTTGGTGAAATCAGCCAACATCGCCACCTCGACCCAAATGCTGGCCCAACTGGTCGAGGCGGGCGTTCCCCTCGATGACGCCCTCGACGACGTCGCCGCGGCATCGATCACGCCAGCATTTTCAAAGGCCTTTCGCAGGATGCGCAACAAGATCCGTCAAGGCGCGCAATTCTCCAAGGCGCTGGAATCCGAATCGCCGCTGTTCCCCAAATCGTTTTCGGTCGCCGCCGCCAATGCCGAATACCACGGAGACCTTGCCGGCGCCCTCAAAAACCTAGCCGCCTTCTACCGCACAAAAGCCTTTCGCCAACTGAAAATGGTGAAGCCCATGTTGATGCCGTTTCTCATATTGATCCTGGGCGGCCTCGTGTTTACCCAGTATTTCGGCATCTTCGCCGGCGCCATCAATATAAGCGAAATGATCATGGGCGGAATGTAAATGCAATGATGAATGATGAATAACAACAAAAAGATAGAGTCGAGATGGTGAATCTGAGGTGCATCGAGAGAGAACCGGAACGCTCCGAGCCGCCGAAGGGGTTCGCCGAGATTGAGGCGGAATTGGCCGGCCTCGTTGAATCCGGCGACGACGGCGCCATCAAGGTGGTCGACGCGGCGCTGGGACATGCCGGCGCCCATAACGCCAGCGACATCCACATCGAGCCGTGGCGCGATACCACCTCCGTACGGTTCCGTATCGACGGAATCCTGCACGACGTCGCCAGGCTGCCCCGCGCCCATCACGAAAAAATCGCCGGCCGCGTTAAAATCCTGGCCCGCATCATCTCCTACGTCAAAGACACGCCTCAGGACGGCCGGATCGAACCCGACGCCACGCCATGCGGAACGGCCTTGCGCGTCTCCACCTTCCCGACGGTCGAGGGCGAAAAGATCGTCATCCGCGTGCTCGACCTCGACCACTCCCTGCTCGTCTTGGACGCCCTGGGCTTCGACGAGCAAACCGTCGACACGCTCCGCGGTATCATCATGCGGCCCAGCGGAACAATCCTCCTGACCGGCCCCGCCTCGAGCGGCAAAACCACCACCATTTATTCGCTCCTCAACGAAATCTTGCTCCGGCGGAAGCCCGCGCCGCATACGGTCACCGTCGAAGACCCCGTCGAGTGCCGGCTGGCTCGCATCAGCCAATCCCAGGTCAACGTCCACGCCGGCTTTACCTACGAGGCCGCCCTCAAAGCCCTGCTCCGGCAAGACCCCGAGGTCATCATGCTCGGCGAAATACGCGACCCCGAAACCGCCCGCGCCGCCATCCAGGCCGGGCTCACCGGACATTTGGTGATCAGCACCGTTCACAGCGGGACGGCTGCGGGGGTGTTTGCGCGATTGTTGGACATGGGCGTCGAGCCATACCTGGTCGCGTCGTCAATCACGGGCGTCCTCGCACAGCGCCTCCTGCGCAGGACCTGCCCCGATTGCGCGCTGCCCTACCCGCCTGACCCTGCGCTTGCCGCCGGTTTGGGCCTGGCCGTCTCCGGTGAGGGGCAACCCATCTCGAACACCGCCGTAAACATCCCCGCCACGCCCCTTTTCACCCGTGGCGCCGGATGCCCCGCATGCCTCAACATCGGGTATCGAGGCCGGTTCGCGGTCGGCGAATTGTTGCTCGTCAACGAGCAGATCTCGAATCTCCTCCTCACCCACCCGCGAACCTCCGATCTCCACAATGCCGCGCTCGATGCTCCCATGCGGCCACTCTGGCAGGACGCGGCTGGACGAGTTGCCGCCGGCCAAACCACCGTCGAGGAAGTGACCCGTGTCATCGGCCCCAACCCCAGGGAGGCAAAATGATCAGCGCCCGCAAACATACAAGGCAAACCACCGCCGGGTTCACCCTCCTCGAACTCGTGGCGGCCCTGTTTGTCTTCGCCGTGGGCCTGCTCGGCACTGTCCAGATGTACAACGTTCTCGCCGGTAAACTCCTCCACGTCCAGGAGTCTGAAATCGCCGCCCGAGCGCTCAACGCCGAAATCGAAACACTCCGCGCACTGCCCTTTTCCCAACTGACCGACCGAGAGAACGCACGATTTGTCTCGCAACCATTCGGAACCGACAATCTCGTCAACCTCACCACGCGCCTCACGATACGCCCCTACCCGGATTCCCGGCTCAACCTGAAGCAGATCACCGCCACTGTCCTCTGGACGGGTGAGCACGGCCGGAAGATCGAAAAATCGGCAACCACCCTCATCACCAATAAGGAGGCCCGAACATGACCTCCCGCCCGTTCAACAAGGCCGGCATCAGCTTGCTTGAAGTCCTTGCAACGGCCGCCATCATGGCTATGCTTGTAAATGTCATCATCAGCGTCATGCTCGGCGGCAACCGGCTCAGCGCAACCAGCATCGCCACGCTCGACCGAATCCAGCGTTCCGCAGACATCCGCGAGGCTTTTGCGCGCGACGTCAAATCCTCATTTGGTGTCGCCCCGTCTGCTCTCACCTACGCCACAACGGAAAACCAACTCGTTCTCGAACTACCCCCGCTCATCGAAAAGCCCGGCGCACCACACTACGCCGTATATGGACTGCTCAAGTCTAAACGCCGCCTCGACCGGCTTGAATTCACCATCGACAACGAAAAGCCCGTAATCGAATCCTTCCAGACGTTCCCGCTGGATCTCGAAGGATTCCGTGTCGATCACGGCGCGGGCCTCGTCTCAATTGAAGTCGACGCGGACCAGGTCGGCAATCGGCCCGTGCCCACGGGATACAAACGAAAACCGCCGGTTACCTACCGGTTCACGACCGCGGCGCGCAGCAAGACAGGAGGCCGGGCATCATGAAAAACAGCCGCGGCGCCGCCATGCTCCTGGCAATCGGGGTTCTGGCCATCATGACCATTTCGCTCTCCGCGACCCTCACGTGGTTCCACGTCACGTTCAAGTATACGAGCCTCGAGGAAGCCCGGCAGACGTGTTCACATATTGCAGAAGCCGGGCTTGACAAGGCCCTCGCAGAGGTTAAAGTCGGAAACCGCACCTATACCGGCGAAACCGACACAGTCGTGGGCGATGGCACGTTCTCCGTCGCCGTCGCCCCGGCCGATCGCACCGGCTGGCTCGCCATACAATCTACCGGCACGCTCCCGCGCGGCGCGAAATCCGTGGTGGTGCGCCTGGCCGAGGACGTGCAACTCGACCCCGCCGGCAACGTCCTGGCAATCGAGTGGCGGGAGGTGCGGCCATGAGAAAAAAAGGCTTCACGCTGATCGAACTGCTGTTCGTGATCGCCACGATCGGCATCCTCGCCGCCATCCTGTTGCCGGCCCTCGCCCGGGCGCGGGAAAACGCCCGGCGAATCTCCTGCATGTCCAACCTCAGCCAAATCGGTCTCGTCCTCCACATGTTTGCCGACGAACATAACGGGAAACTCCCGTGGAGCGGCGGGAAAGACAATGCCGAATGCCTGCTTACCCTCAACGGCAAGTATTACGAAGAGGAAAGCATCTTCTGCTGCCCTTCCGATCCCTCGGCCGACTTTAGTTATAAGCCAGGCGATGAGAATACGCCCCCGTTCACTGCGGCTCTTGGCGACGTCTACGGCGTTCGTACAAGCTACGACTATTTCGGCGCGTACACTGAAGCTCCCATCACGCTCCCGCCGCCCCAGTACCCCATCCCGCGCATCCCCGTCATGTGGGACATCATGGGCGACGCCGAAAGTTCCAACCATGTCCCCGGCGGCGGAAACGTTCTATCGCTGGACGGGTCGGTCGAGTTCATGCATTTCCGCGACTGGGCTGCGCCCAACTTCCCTTACCGGCCAAAAGATATCGCCTATCAGCAACCCACAAACCCAGCGTCTCAAGAATTTCTTGAAGCCGAGCGGAATCGAATGAGCGATAGGCAGTCAGCCCCATTCCAAAAGACCGTCGCCCAAAAAGCGCCTCCCGATCCCAAGGCTGCCGAAAAAGCGCTCAAGGCCTGGAGAGCGCGCGTTAAGGAGAAAGCGGCTTCTCAAAAATCGGGCCGGCGGCGGTGACGGTGCGGTAGCGGCCCGGTGCGGTGGGGTCGGTGCGGTGGGGTCGCGCTCCCGCGCGACCGCGCTTTCCCGCCGCAACCTCTCGCAACCCTCACCCATTCGTCCCATAGGTCCTATTCATCCTTCATCCTTCATCCTTCATCCCTCTCCCCACTCCCTTGCAACCCCCGCCCCCAATCCTGCACAATCCACTCCTGTTTTTCCCTCGATCTTCAGCAAAAAGGAAGTGCCCGATGGTCAAGTTTTTCGCCGCCATTGTTTTTGCCTCCACCGCCGCGGCTCAATACACCGTCCCCGTACTGCCGCCCGAACACAAGAAAATCACCGACCCACAAACCGGCGCACAACTCACCTTCCTCACCACAAACCCCGCAAAAGACAACAACCTGTATTTCCACGAACGATCCTGGCTCGCGGACGGCTCCGTCATCCTCTTCACCTCCGCCCGCGAGGAGGGCGGCCTGTTCGGCTACCTCGTCCAAACCGGCGAACTCCTCCGCCTCACCACGCCCACCGGCAGCCTCGGCGGAGCAACCGCCGCAACCACCGGCTCGGGCTTCTACGCGTTGCGAAACCGTGAAGTCGTCCAATTCTCACTCGACCTCACCCCATCCGCCGACCCCCAATCAAAACCGTCCCAAGCCATCCTCACCGAACGCGTCATCTGCACCATCCCCGAGGGCGCCGGCGGCACGGGCCTCAACGAGAGTTGCGACGGCAAGCGGCTCTCGATCGGGCTGAGCGGCGGCGAGGTCGGCAAGCCCGCCATTTTCATCATCGATATCGAGGCAGGGGCCATCAAGGAACTGTGCCGGCCGCCCGATCCGCCCGGGTACGCCTACCACGTCCAATGGAGCCACACCAGCCCCAACCTGATCAGCTACGCGGCGCTCGAACAGCGCCTCATGGTCGTCGACATCCGCGACGGCATCCCAAAAAACGTCTACACCGCATGGCCCGGCGAGCTCGTCACCCACGAGTCCTGGTGGGTTAACGATCAAATCCTGTTCTGCGGCAGCATCCATCCCTACCCCACCGAAGACGCCCACGTCAAAGTGCTAAACATCACCACCGGCGAGGTGCGCATCATCGGCGCGGGCGCGTGGTGGCCTGAAGCCAAGCCCATCGAACTCGCCAAGTACAACTGGTGGCATTCCGACGGCAGCGACGACGGCCGCTGGGTCGTTGCCGACAACTGGCACGGCGACATCATGCTGTTCGAAGCCAAAACCACACGCCCCCGGCTCCTCACCGCCGGCCACAGAACCTACGGCGACGGCGACCACCCCCACGTCGGGTTCGACCGGGCCGGCAAAGCCGTCGTCTTCACCTCGCACCTGCTCGAGAACCCGGACGTCTGCATCGCCCAAATCCCCCAAAAATGGCAAGACGAAAACCATTAAGGCGGCGTCAACCACGCGCCCGCTCCTCCCTCGAGCGGGCGCGCTTCTTTTCCACGATTCCCCCATATGTCCCATACGTCCTATTCGTCCTATTCGTCCTATTCGTCCTATACGTCCTATACGTCGCATCTTGTTTTGTGGCGACGGTGCGGTGGGGTGGTGGGGTGGGGTGGGGTGGTGGGGTGGG
>DATKVG010000037.1:0-5885 GCA_035530195.1 Bathyarchaeia archaeon
CTTTTTTGTGGAAGAAAACCAAGATCAAAGCCTGTCATCCTGAGCCCCGCCAGCCACCGGCTTTGGGTACTGCGGCGAGGCGTCTGATGGCGGGGCGTGAGGATCCCCTCGATTACAACCAGTGGCGTCCCAAGAGGTCTCTCCAAAAAGTTTCCTTAGGAGCCCTGCCAGCCGCTGGCTATCACTTCCAATCAGGCGTTTTCCATGGGTGGGCGTCCGACGAAGTCGGCAGGATCGCCCCTCGGTTGCAACCAGTGGCACCCCGATCAGTCCTCTCCAAGCCGACGCCTGCAACAATACCGAGGGGATTCCCATGTCGCGCTGGCCTCCGGCTCTTGAATTAAGAGTAAAGGCCACGTGCCAGTGCTCCTCGGAATGACACCTTCAGGTGCTTTTCGCCTGCGGCTGCGGCTCCGCTGCGCCATGTCCACCATGTCCAGCATGTCCACTCTGTCCACTCTGTCCACTTTCCCCTTTCCGTGCCACAAGGAACAGCGAGAGGCCCATTGGCATCGGCGTGAGGCGTAATAGAGCGCGCTCTAATCCCAATACAATCCTGAACAAAGCGTTCAACGCGCCTGTCCCGCCCGAGGCGAGGTCGGAGCCGCTCGGCGGAAAGATTTTTCGCCACAGGCGCGTGGCGACGATCGGCGGAAACAGCAGGCTGTTCCAGTACGTGGCCTCGATCACGCTGAATCCGCAGTCGCCAAGCAGCCCCACGGCTTGCCCTTTGGTAAATCGCGTATCGGTATGGACGGCGACGTCGTGCGACGAGTACAGCCACTGGTACGCGGGCAAATTGAGGATCAGGATGCCGCCCGGCCGCAGGACGCGCCCGAGTTCAAGCAGCGGCGCGCGCTTGTCGCGGATCGACCGGTGGCAGAGCACGTCGAGTGAAAGGGCCGCGTCAAACGCGCCATCCGGAAACGGCAACGCAACCACGGACGCCGCAGCGGTGACGTTCTGTTGCCGGATTCTGCAAAACCGTATTGCCTCGGGCATGAGATCGACGCCCACCGGCCGCGCCGATTGTGCCCGCGCGTGCGCGCGCAGCATAGCCAGGATCGCGCCGGTACCGCACCCGGCGTCAAGGACGCGCACCGGCCCGACGCCCATATGCCTCCCCCACGCCCGCCGAACCATCCCCCGCAGCCCGCGATACCACCAATGAGTGTCCTCGACAGAAAACATGGTGGCGTATTCTTCGACATTCATGATTGCGCCGAGCACTGTTTGCCGAAAGGCATCATGCCCGCGTCACCCTTCCCTGCGGAGCAGCACCATCTGCACCCACAGGCCGGTCAGGTTGCGCGCAACCCGGGCGATTCTCGGGAAATTAAAGAACTGCGATTTGCCGTGCGCACGCTGATAATGATGAACGGGCACCTCGACAATCCGGCACCCTGCGCGCTGGATCTTCACCATCATCTCGGCGCAAATCACCCCGCTGTCGTGCTCGAGCGACACCTTGTCGAAAATCGCGCGCCGCATGAGGCGAAAATCGCAGTCGACGTCGCGCAGCCTGAGGCCGAACGCCAGCTTAACGATCCAGTGGTAAATTCTGCCGATGACAATGCGGTGGAGCGGGTCGTGGCGCGTGATTTTATAGCCTTGCACCATGTCAACGTCCGGCCCCGCGTGCTCGAGCAGCGTCTCGAGCTCGCGCACGTCGTACTGCGCGTCGCCGTCCGTATAAAAGATCCAATCGCGGGTGGCCGAGGCAAACCCGCTGCGCAACGCACCGCCATACCCCCGGTTTTTCTCGTGGCGCACAATGCGCACCTCCGGAAATCGCTCGCGGATCTCTTCGAGCAGATCCAGCGTGTGCTCGCCGCTGCCGTCGTCGATCACGGTGATATCGGCATCGAGCCCGAGCCGCTTAACCGTCTGCGTGGTGAGCAGCAACATGCTGCCCATCGTTCCCCAGTCGTTGTAGCACGGGTAAAAAATCGATACCGACCGTTCCGCCACGTCGCTCGTTACTCCTTCGCGATTGCGCGCGCCGTCAGCACGGCATACCGGCCAAACCGCAGGGTCGGCATCCTCTTGCCAAGCATGTCGGGGCGCGTCATTGTATCAATAATGCAAACCTCGTTGGCAGGAATCGGATCCGGAATCGATTCCAGCACCCGAGCCGGCTTGTTCGCCAAAAAGTTCAGCGTCCCCGACACCGGCCACGTCGCGGCGATGGCCGTATCAGCCGGCAACTGCGCAGCCCACGCCGCGAGCGCGTAGTCATCGCACGTCTCGTCGGCCGCATATACGGCACGCGCATCGGAAACGATGCTGAGAATCGGCGGCAGCCAGAACAAAGCGATCAGGGCCGTCAGAGCCGCGGCAAACGCGACCGCAACGGGCGAGCGGCGTGCATACCACAGCGGGTGCAAGGCCGCAACCATGGTCCAGGCGTAAGAGCCGGTAAATGCGCCACCAATCGCGGCCGTGAACCAGAGATACCGCGGCATGCTACCGGGCGTGAAGAAAGCCCACCACCACGCATAGAATATGGCGATCAACCACAGCGTGCCGGCCGCCGGCTCATACCGCCGCCAAAAGAGGCCGTTTACGGCTATGAGCATCGCGAGAATCAGCGGCAGCGTGACAAAGGGATGTTGCAGAACGCCGCGGAGCGTGCGCGGAGCGGATCGCAATCCGAACATCAGGTTGTGTTTGTAGATGCCCAACGTGCCGCCGACCGCGTTGGCCACGTCATACCGGCTTATTGTCTGCACGAGCCACCACGCGCCCAGGACAACCACCAAGCCAGCCGCGGGGGCGATTACGTGCACCAACAGGACACGGCGGAAGGTCAGGCGGTCGTAGATCAGCACACCGAGGAACGCGAACGCCGACAGGACGAGGATTGACTTGCACAGCACCGCAAGCCCGAACGCGACGCCCGCTGCCAACCCCCACCCGATGCCCGCCGGTGTTTTCATCGCGCGCCGCCACGCCAGCAGGCCCAACCCCATCCACGCCAGACCCGGCACCTCGCCGTACAGCGTCCTGCCCAGGTACACCGAACCGAACGAGCACGTCATAAAAAGAACGGCGACCGCGGTGCCGCGTGGCCCCATTGACGGTTTCAGCAGGGCGAACAGCATGATGCAGAACACCAGAAAATATACGGCCATCACCGCGCGTCCCGCGGCAAGATTCACTCCCCCGAGACGAAACGCCAGCGCAACCGGCAGGATCACCGGCGGCCCCACCGAGTCGTACGTGTCGAACGGCACCAGTTCGGCGTCCGGGTGCCCCGACGCATACGCGCCGAGCGTGGCCACGTTCCGCGCCACGACAAGGTGGTGTATCTCATCGGGCGCCGCCCACGGATACTCTCCCAGCCGCGGAAACACCAGCGCCGCCGTAACAACAAGTGGCGGAATCAATGCCAGCCAGTGGCGCGGCCGCCCGGATAACACCGGCTCATCCGGCGACCTCAAAAAAGTCGTTGCCGCCTTGGCCGCTCTGCGGGCAGCGAAGAGAGCCGCTCCAGCCAGCACGGCAAATACGGCTGCTTTGGCCAGAAAACGGGGAATGAGGGCGGAGTCGGGGCTTGGGCCGGTCGCGTAGAACAGACCGGCCACAACGAGCGAAGCCGCGAGGCCGAAAAGCGAACAGGCGACTACCGCAACCAACGCCACAAGCCAGAGCAGGCGCAACGAATCCGCCACACTTGCTCCCTCGAGTTGCTTCCGCATCATTCAGTTGCCGCCGCGCAGACCGTGCGAAAAACGGGGACTGGCTCGCTTTTTCCGGCAGTTTGGAAAAAGCGTGCCTGTCCCCGCTTTTCGCGCCCGCTTTCCGCAACCCACAGCATGAATACCTCACCGAATCTATGAACAAGAGTGCTTGGCATCGGAATCATTCCATTACTTTCGCCTTGCCGGGACATTTTGAAATAGCCAGCACGGTCAATCCCGCTGCGCATACCGTAAAGATGATGCCATTGGGCGTCCTGCCGGTCCATTGGGCCCATGGCCACGGGAAATGGAAGAACGCATAGTTCAGCAGGAAGTACATCCACGTCGACAGCAGAAGCGAAGCGCGCAGAAAGTTGCCACTATCGCCGCCGCGGTGGGGTCGAGCTCCCGCTCGACCGTCCCCACTCCGCCGCGCAAAGTAAACCGCCGCCGCACTCGCAACCAGCATCGGCAAAACAAAATAGATGGCCCAGCCCGCGCCCACGCTCAACGCCCCTTCCCGGTAGGCCAACTGGTCGAGCGTCTTTCCTGCAATCGGCAGCAGCGTCACTGGAAATATGGCTAAGTATGGCCACCATCGCCCGCCCGCGATACCAACGATCGGGATGATGGCCATGATCAGCCCGAGGTCGTAAACAGAATCAACCGCCGGCACCGCCAGAAACTCGACCGCCGCCAGCAACGACAAATGTACCGCCAGCAGACCCGCCTCGCCCGACGCCGGCAACTCCGTCTCGGCGGCATCCGCCGGATTTATCCTCGCGCGGTTGAGCCACAGGCCCAGCCCGAGGGTTGCCCCCATCAGCGTGCCGAACGTGGTCTCCATCATGTTCCACCAGTTCATGTGCGGGTCGAGCCACGCCCAGAGACCCTGTTGGAACGCTTCCCGGTTCCAGGCGTGGTACGCTTGGAAAGACTGGCCGCCCGGGAATCCGATCATGCCCCCCACAAAACCCCAAAGACCCAACCGCAGCGCCAGACCGTCTTTTCGCCACCAGCCCGCGTACGCCAGCGCCGTCACCAGCGCCAGCAACAGGCCGCCCCAGTATTCGGGCCGCGGTTTGAGCGCCTCGGCGTCGGGCTGCCAGTACCACGACGCGCTAAAGTAGATCGGCGGCAACACCCTGTTGGCGGGATCGAACGGCGAGTTCAACAGCGTCTGGCCGATAAAGAACGCGCCCAGTAGCGCCGCCATCAGCCCAAACATCTCCCGCCACCGGTACCGCACACCGCCCAAACCCATCCCAAGGAACAACCCGCAAAAACCGATCCAGATACCACCTTTGATCGCCAGACCCAGCATGCCCCAACGTAACGCCGCCCAATTGCCAATGAACTCCGGGTTGTGCGTCAGACCCACGGTCTGCCCATACGTCATCGTCCCGCCGATGCCCATCGCCACCACCCCCAACGCCACCGCCCGAGCCACCGATAGCGGCTTCCTGTCCGAACAGAACACCAGCGCCAGCACAAGGCTCACCAGCAACCCCGCGATCATCGCACCCGTCTCGTGGCCGTACTGACCCCGGATGCCCCAACCCATCCCGCCCGCCAGCGCCGCAAAAACCACCGGCGCCCACCACGATACCCGCCGCTCCTCGCGTATCCCTGCCGCTGACATATACCGCCCTCCTCGCTATTGCCTCCGCCTACTCTAGCGAAACCCCGCCGCCAATTCCACGCCACGCAACCCCTTTGCGCAGCACGGACGGACACAGAGCGGCCCGGGCCGCTACCCAAGAATACGGAAGGTGCGCCGCGGTGGGGTCGCCGCGGTGGGGTCGCCGCGGTGCGGTCGCCGCGGTGCGGTCGCGGTGGGGTCGCGCTCCCGCGCGACCGGGTGGTGGTGGTGGAGGTGGCGCATGCAAGACCGAGGTCTGTTTCGCAACCCCACCTCCTCCTCCACCCCTCCGCCACCTCCGCCACCCGCCGACGTCGGCCTACTAGTGCAGGCAAGACGCCTGCGCTACAATTGCCCAATCGATTTGCCAGCACCGACTGACACGGACGAGCACGGACTTGCACGGACGCTATTTGCGGACGGCGACGCTATCAAGGCAAAACAATTCCGGGACAGACTACGAATTGCGGCCAACTCACTCACCTCCTGCCGCACTCTAATCGCATACCCAACTCAAGCCACACACGCCCGCCCGCCCCGACCACCCCGCCTGACCTTCC
>DATKVG010000038.1:0-15142 GCA_035530195.1 Bathyarchaeia archaeon
CTTTTTTGTGGAAGAAAACCAAGATCAAAGCCTGTCATCCTGAGCCCCGCCAGCCACCGGCTTTGGGTACTGCGGCGAGGCGTCTGATGGCGGGGCGTGAGGATCCCCTCGATTACAACCAGTGGCGTCCCAAGAGGTCTCGCCAAAAAGTTTTCTTAGGAGCCCGCCCCAAAGCCTGTCATCCTGAGCCCTGCCAGCCACTGGCTAAGGCTTTTTTCATGGCCCTTTATGGCAGGGCGTGAGGATCCCCTCGCTCATACCAGTGGCACCCCGATCAGTCTCACCAAGCCAGAAAAAAGGGGACAGTAACTGGGCCCTTGTTTTGAATCAACCATCACCCTTCTATATTTGTGGTGCACCGCGCTGTGGACATTGTGCACACTATGGACACAACGAAGCGCGTACACAGGCGAGTTCAAGTGAGAGTCCAATTGAAATTAACCGGGCGTAGTCGTATGGTAATGGGATTGCATCGGGCGCAGGCCTGATTATGCGCGCACGTGCGCGGAGGAGAATCGCAATGAACAAAGGAACACCTCGGCGTGAGTTCTTGAAGCATACGGCGATGGGGGTTGCGGCGTTGTCGTTGACGGCGGCGACGCGGGCGCGGGCACAGGGTGCCAACGACCGGATCCGGATTGGCCAGATCGGCTGCGGCAGCCGCGGGCTGGACGCGCATATGGCCGGCGTCAACAAATTCGCCAAAGAGCAAAATATCGAGATCGTGGCCGTGGCGGACCCGTGGCGGGTGCGGCGCGAGATGGCCGCAGCGAAGTGCAAAGAGTGGTACGGAATCGACGCAAAACAGTTCGTGAGTTACCGCGACCTGCTCGAGATGAAGGACCTGGATGCCGTGATGATCGCGTCGTGCGACCACCAGCACACAACCCACCTCGAGGCGGTTGCCGCGGCGAAGAAGGACGTGTACGTCGAGAAACCGCTGGCGAAGGAATTCGGGGGCCTGAAGCACGCGGTGGATGCGGTGAAGGCCGCGGGCGTCGTGGCGCAGGTGGGGACGCAGTTGCGGAGTATGTCGAGCATGACGGGTGCGCGCGAGTTCTTCAAGACGGGCGCGCTGGGAAACGTGGCGCGGATCGAGCAGTGCCGAAACAGCAGCCAGCCCTATTGGTACAGCTATGTGAAAGATGCCAAAGCCGAAGACGTCGATTGGGACGAGTTCCTGATGAACGCGCCCAAGAAACCATTCGACGCGGCGCTGTACACGGGCTGGTACGGGTACCGGGATTATTCGGACGGGCCGGTGCCGGGATTCGCGAGCCACTACCTCGACCTGATCCATTACATCACGGGCGCGCAGTTCGCGAGCAGCGCCGTGTGCATCGGCGGGGTGTACACGTGGAAAGACAAGTACAACTTCACCGCGCCGGATAACGTCCAGGCAACGTGGACGTACCCGGAAGGCTTCATCGTGTCGTACTCCTCCAACTTCGGCAACGGCAGCGGAAACTCCTTCAAGATGTTCGGCGACAAAGGATCGCTGGATCTCGTGAATTGGGGCAAGCCGGTGTTTTCGACCGACGGCGTGGACAAGACCAAGAGCGGCGGGAAGGACGAGACAAAAGACGTCGCGCCGGTCGAGCACGCGGACCATTTCCTCGACTGGCTACAGTGCCTGCGCTCGAGGCAGACGCCGAACGCGTCGATTGACGCCGGCTACCAGCATGCGGTGGCCGTGCTCATGGCCGTGAAAGCGATGGACACGGGCCGCCGGCAGATCTACGACCCCGAGAACCGCGAAATCCGCGAAGGGTGATCTAAATGATGACAGCGATTCTGGTGGTGCTAGTTACGGCGGTAGGCGCCGAAGACCTGATTGCGCCGGGGGCGGTGGTTGAGAAGCTGGCGGGCGATTTCGCCTTTACCGAAGGCCCGGCATGCGATTCCGCAGGGAACGTGTTTTTTACCGACCAGCCCAACGACCGGATCCTCGAGTGGGACGTCGACGGGAACCTCACCACGTGGATGCAGACGAGCGGGCGGTCGAATGGGCTGTGTTTCGACAAGCAGGGGTTCCTGTGGGCGTGCGCGGACGAGAAAAACGAGCTGTGGCGCATCGGGCCCGACAAAAAGGTCACTGTCGTTGTTGCCGGCAAGTTCGAGGGGAAGCTGCTCAACGCGCCCAACGACGTGTGGGTCGCGCCGAACGGCAGCGCCTATTTCACCGACCCGTTCTACAAGCGCGACTACTGGATCCGCGGGCCGGCCGAGCAGCCGTGCCAGGGCGTCTACTACGTGGCGCCGGACGGAAAGCTGGCGCGCGTGGTGGACCACCTCAAGACACCCAACGGCATCATCGGCACGCCGGACGGCAAGACGTTGTACGTCACCGACCTCGGCGACAAGAAAACCTACTCCTATTCGATCAACCAAGACGGGACGCTGGCGAACAAGAAACTTCTCTGCGAGATGGGCTCGGACGGCATGACGATCGACGACCGCGGAAACGTTTATCTCACCAGCAAGGGCGTGTTCGTGTTCGACAAGGCCGGCAAACAGATCGCGCACATCGACGTGGACGAACCATGGACCGCCAACGTCTGTTTCGGCGGAAAGGACATGCAAACGCTGTTCATCACGGCCAGCAAAGGCCTTTACGCGATCCGCATGCAGGTGAAAGGCGTCGGCAGCCAGTAAAGTGTTTACACGGACGAACACGGACTGACACGGACGAACACGGACAAATTCATTTCAACAACATTTCGCTGAACTGCGTGATGCAGAAGTAGCCGAAAACGACGAAGGCCAGGACGAGCCCCGCGGCGAAGATGGGGTGGGGCCGCAGGATTTTGCGGGCTTCTTCGGAAAACAGCTTTGGCATCACGAAGTAGAGTGTCAAGCCGACGGCGAGCGCTTGCAGGGGGGTGAGGATCAGCCCGTCGAGGATAGCGCCCAATTTCACGAGAAACACCGGTTTCAGGCCGTACGTGTAGACGATAATCATGTTGGAGGCCGTGTAGATGAGCAGGATCGTGCGGAACTGGATTTTCCACGAGTATTTCGCCACCGGTGACGCGACGACGCGGAAACAGTCCGCCAGGAGCCGCGGCCATCCCGCAAACTGGCCCAGCAGCGTGCTTATCATCGCCGCGAGGCCGGCCAGCATGAAGAGATCCCCCCCAAGCTCACCCCACCGGTCGCTGAAGATGCGCGACAATTCGAGCGCCACCGAGTTGCCTTCGGGAGCAAGCCGGACGCTACCGAGAACGCCCGCACCCGCAATGAAAAACGCGCCCGTGACGAGGATGCCAATGGTGGCGGCCACCGCGGCGTCGGCATAGACGATTCGGCACCAGCCCAGGACTCTCCGGGCGTCGGCGGCGGACAGGGCGCGCAGCCGGGCGGGATCGAGCGGCTCGCCAAACTTTCTGCCGCGCGCCATGCCGTAACCGGCGCCGAGCACCCAGTACGTGTACCACACCTGGCTGGCGAACCCGCCCGCGGCCCAGCCCAGCAGCGGCAGAATTTCTTTCCAGGGAGAAGGGTTGACGACGCCGGTGGCTCTTGCCCATTCGGGAAGCTCGGGAACATGAAAGCTGAACAGGCCGCGGAAAATTTCGCTGAATCCGGGCCACGTGTGGATCGCGACGTCGACAACGCCGACGATGATGAGCGCCACAAGCAGCGACATGACCTTTTTCAGCGGCTCGAACCGGCCGCTCCACACCAGCAGGATCACGGCCAGCGTGATGATCCAGCCAAGCAAAAACGGGCGCAGCGGCACGAAATAAGAGGCAAACATGCCCGCGGCCGAGGCGATCGCCGCGGTCGCGATTGCGCCGGAGCACACCTGCCCGATCAGCACCGGCCAGATCACCCAGTTGCGCGGGCCGGGCGCACGGCTCATCATGTCGATCATGCCTTCGCCCGTGCAGACGGTGTAGCGGGCCCCGGCAACGCCCACCCAGAGCTTGGCGAAAATGGCCAGCGTCGGCGCCCAGAGGACGGCGATGCCGAGGAGTGCGCCGGTCCGCGTGGCGAGGATGACTTCGCCCGAGCCGATGTATTCGCCGCACCAGACCAGCCCCGGCCCAAGCACCGCGAGTATAGCGAGCCCCCGCGGCGGAACAAGAAGGCCCGACTCTGCGCGCGGCGCGGGCTCTACGGACGAAACAGCCACGATTCACTCCTCGACGCAAGGATATCCCGCAAGACAATGGCGATCAAATGAGTAGGCGCGGTCGTCTCGCCCGCGCCGTCAACGTTCCAAGCTGACGTCTAAATTATCACCAGCTTGATCGCAAGAAGATTCCATCTTTCCGGTTAAATGACCCCCGGCAGAGCCGCGGGCTTATTGTTGCCAGCCCCCCAAGGGGGCTGGTTTGCAAACACGGGGCCAACTTCATAACCCGTCAATTTAGCCCGCTTCAGCGGGCTCCTCTTTGCACCCTGCTTTAGCAGGGGTGGATAAGGCATTCTACCCTTCTTATTCCAGCGCGCTTCAGCGTGACTTCTCCAATCGCGTTCAGCGTTCATGACAAACCGTCCATGCAGTGCCATCACCTAATGCCCACCAACCACTGCCGAAAAGGTCAAACCGTTGTGAGTCCCCCGGCACAGCCGGGGGGTTACCTGTGTCTTGCTTAGTTGTTGATCTCAGCTTGTGTCGATAAGTATAGCCCGTGGTCTGGACGGCGCGGGCGTCTCGACCCCGCCTACTCTGCCGCTGTAACCGGCCAGTCTATACGCGCAGAAAGATCTTCTTGCGGTAGAGAAACCAGACCACGAGCAGCGACAAGGCCAGCGAGACAATCATTTGGAGAAGGTACGCGACGTCGGGCCCGACGGCGTTGGCGATCGATCCGCCGACAAAGCGCTCGGCAAACGCATTAAAATCCACAAACTCCCGCGCAAGATAAATTGTCAGCGGGTTTGCACCGATCCAGACAAACGGGCCCACCCATTTCCGATACTGCCACACGTCCACCACCAGATAGAAAAGCCCGAGCAGGACGTAGCTGTAGCCGCCGGCCACCAGCACGTACGACGGGCTCCAGATTCTCTTGATCACCGGGAACTGAAAGCCCCACAGCCAGCCCAGCGCAACCATGAGCAGGCCGCCGCTGATACAGACGGCGAGTTTGCGTTTGTCGGGGATGCGGTCGCTCTTGATAAGGAGCGCGGCAAACACGCCCAGCAGGCACGTGGCGACAGCGGGTAGCGTGGCGAGCAGGCCGTTGTTGTCCCACGTGCCGTCGTACTTTCGGCCGGGCAGGAGCAGTTCGTCCATGAAACGGTGCCAGTTCGAGTCGACCGTGAACGAGCAGAGCCCGGTCGAGGGGACGGGCACGAACGTGAACAGCGCCCAGTAGCCGATGAGCACGCCGGCCGCCACCCCGGCGAGCGTTTCGATCGAGAAGTGGTAATAGAGCAGCGCAGCGACCAGGTAGCAGATAGCGATGCGCTGCAACACGCCGAGCAGGCGGATGTCGGGCCACGGCCGGTTGAACCCGCCGTAGAAAAGCACGCCCAGCACGAACAGCAGCACGAACCGGCGCGCGATCCGTTTGTACACGCGCCGGTTCTTTTCCCCGCCCTTGTATTTCTCGATCGAGAAAACCACCGACATGCCCACGACAAAAATGAACAGCGGGTAGATCAAATCATAGAACGTGCAGCCTGCCCACTTGCAGTGATCGAACTGTGGCAGCAGCACTGCCTGCACGCCCGGCCCGAACAGCTTTACGATGGCCAAGGCGAGGCCGGTGCCGCCAACGAGCCAGAACATGTCGAACCCGCGCAGCGCGTCTACCGAAACCATCCGGCGCGCGGCTTCCGTTACGTCCTTGCTCACTACAACGACTCCTTTCTAAGCCTGAAACACGATGGGGGCGAAATAGTCGGGCTGATGAAAATTAAGCGGGCCGCCGACCGGCGACCACGAGGCATAATGGGGGTGCGAGTTGTTCTCGGCGCATTTGTAGAAGTTGCCGCGCCAGGTTTGCCCCGCGGGATCGCCGACTCGGCCGATGTACGGCTCAAAGAGTTCGAGCGGGATCGTGTATTGCACAACCCACGCAACGGGATCGACAATTTCCGGATCAACCGTCTCCGGCATCGAGTGATAGATCTCGATCTTGGAAGCAATTTGCCACGGGATGTTGGTAAAACCAGCCAACTCGCCGCTGGTCCGGTCGGGGTTGGTCACGTGCCGCAGGAGGAGGGCGCCGCCGCAGTTCATCTCGAAATTGAAATAGCCCTTGCCGGCTTTCGGCTCAACGAAGAACTCAACACATGCGTCCCGGTAAACTGGACCCTGGTATTCGGTCGTGACACAACGGACGTAGCGGTCTTCCACCCGAAAAGAGACGAATAGCGCGTCCGGCATGTACAACAGCCGCCCCTGAGTCCGGGGCCGGTGCGCGCCGCTTTCGGGCCGGAACTGGTTGATGTCGAGCGGGGCGGCGCGGCGCCAACCCGGGCCGTCGAAATCGCCGTCGAGTGCGGGCCCCGCGGGGACGCGGGCGACTGTATATTCAAGACCTGCCAATGAATTCATACACGTCAATCCGGGTTTGACATGGCTGCAAAAAAAGCGGTGGGGTCGAGCGCCTGCTCGACCGCGGCCTCCAACCACACGACACGATAGCATCCCGGTGGGGTCGAGCTCCTGCTCGACCGCGGCCTCCAACCGCCGGCCCAGGTATGAAGGCCGCTCCACCTTCACCACCGCAACGGTCGCGCAGGAGCGCGACCCCACCGTGTCCGCTGAACTCAAGATCTACAGTCCGCGTTTCTTCCGTTGCTCGGGAAGCCAGCGGTCGATCAGGTCGCGGCAATTGACGACCTTCTCAGCGAGGTCGATGGGAACGTAGAAGTAATGGTTGGAAGCCTCGTACCCGAACCGGGAGTCGCGCTGCTGAATGTCGTAAAGGGCCTTGGCAAGCCGGATCTCGTCCTGCAAGATCTGTTCGAGCTTCGCGATCAACGGACCCGCGGTGTCGCCGCTGGCCGCAGCGGCAAGCGCGTTGCGGGCCAGGACGAACTCCGTCTGGTTTGCCACACTCCGGAAATGGATTGCGCAAACGCGGGCAACGTCGAGTTCGGCGGCCAGTGCGGCGGCGTGGGCCGGATCCGGTTTAGCGCCTGCGGCCTGCTCAAGTTTTGCGATTGCGGCATCGAAGCCGTCTGACATCTTGCGATACTGCCCCGCGTAGACGTCTGGCGGGAACACCGTGCGCCACCGGTCGACGTCGTCGTAAGGGAAGCCGACCATCGAGGCCGTGTACCCCGTGGGCGTTTCCCAGAGCGGATTTGCCGGCCCCATTTGCTGCGGCCCCGAATACAGGCCCCCGATGTTAAACGGATACTCGCTGAATGCCGCACTGAACAATTTCCACGCGGCAACCACGTCCGGCGCCACCTCCTGCCCGAACCGCCGCGATGCAACGCGCAATAGCGCCTCGTCGACGGACGGCGCGTCGGGCCGGCCCATCTCCGCGAAGACTTCAAGATTGGGCGAGGGATACCCGCCCAGCGTCCAACTCAGCATCAGGCCGTTGACGCCGGCGTCGCGCAGGTTTGCGGCGTGGCGCGCAACATTTTCCAGCGCCGGGATGTAGGGCACCGGCGAAAGCTCCCACGTGTTGTTGGCCTGCACCTTGGCAATTGTTTGTAGCCCATTGTCGCGCGCGAAACCCCAGTGGCGCGTGGCGCGGGGGCCCGGCCCGACTTCCGAGATCGAATATTCGCCGACAACGCTCTCGATACCGCCCCGCACGATCGGGATGCTCCACTCGCTCACGCTGATCACGGCAACGTCTTTGGGCAGCCGGCTGATAATGCCTTCGGCCCAGGCATCCTGCCAACCCCAATCCCACGCCAGCAGCCGCGTCTTTCCATTGGCGGCGGCAATCCCTTCGCGGATCAGCGTGTCGACTTCCGCGACGACGGTTTCAGGCCCGCGTTCTTTGCAGCGCGCGCAGTTGGCCCCTTGGTGGTGCGACCAGCAGTTGGTGAGGTTTTCGGATGCCGTAATGGTGAAGAACCCGGCGAGATCGGGCACTTCGCGCACGATATTGGCGACGGCGCCCCGGATGTACTCCTTGACCGGCTCCGTGCTCGTGCACATGGCCGCCCAATCGCCTTCGACGACGCCTTTGAGATCAGGATGCGTCTCAAAGAATGAAACCGGCATGGACCTCGGCTCGTTGAGATACATGTAGATGCCGATACCGTGTTTCTTGGCTCTGCCGACGAGCGCGCGGAGATTTTCAAGCCGCGTCTGCCTGCCGTCGCTCAGCGTCTCATCCCACGGGAACGGGCTCAGCTTGAACAACACACCCTGCAACCACACCCCATTAACGCCCGCCGCGCCTAGACGGGCGAGGTAGCCTTCCGGGTAGGAGTCGGCCTTGGTATCGGCGAGCACGTCGCCGTACAGCGCAAAGTACGAGTAGCAATACCGCGGCGAGAACCGGCTCTCGACCGGTGCCGGCTGGTCCTTCGGCATCTCCGACAGCCGCTGCACGAAACCGAACAGCGGCTCGGTCATCTCCCCCACTCCGTCCTGCCCGAACGATTCCCGCACCACGGCGGCGATGGCATCCTCGCGGGCACGGGTTGCGGCGTCGGGTTCCGCGTACGAGAGTCGCGCGCACTTGGGTTTCAACATCCCAAGCTTTGCGTAGAGGAAATCGTCCTCGCGCAACGTGTAGGCCAACTGTTCAGCCGTCCATCCGAGCACCTCGAGCATCTGGTCGTACGGAAGCAGGTGCCAGTTGCGCCGGATGATGGTGATATACGATCTGCGCCACTGATCGTCGGTGACGGGCGGCGGGCCTTCCAACCCCATGCGCCGGCCCATCTCAACGATTTGCTGTGGATCGGCGCCGACAACCCGCGCCAGCCCATCCGGCGGGACCAGGTCCCAGTTCCGCCACACGCAGGCGTGCAGCCGGTCCGGGAAATGGCGAGCCGTCACCGGTTCCGGCGCCGGCCCGGACGGAAGCTCGACCGCACTGATAAGTACAGCAGCCAGAATCACCCACATCACAAGGTTCCTCCTGTTTAATCTCCGACATTATGGCAAGAAGGCCCCCGGAATCCAATTGCAGACTTACCGATTGCCGATTGCGAAAGAACGGGCCTAATCACATGGGAAAGGAGCCTCGCATTTTTGTATAATCAGGTTTATGGGAATAGACCAGAACCTTGTAGAAGAAATTGTACGTCGTGTAACGGCCGTCATCGCCGCCGAACGCATCATCGTATTTGGTTCTGCCGCCACAGGAGAGATGACGCGAGACAGCGACATCGATCTGCTCATCCTCGAAAAGTCGATCGGGAACGGCCGGGAAGATTGGCTCCGCGTTCAAGAGGCGCTTCTTGATCTTGGATATCCTTTTGACATCATCCTAATGACGTGGCAGCGATTCGAGGAAACCAAGAACATTATCGGGGGCATAGCCTACCCCGCCAACAAACATGGCAAGGTCGTCTATGAAGCCGCCTGAACAAATCAAACGCGAATTGGTGCAGCAGTGGGTCTATAAGGCAAACAAAGACTTGGACGCTGCAAGAATCCTTCTCCAATCAGGCCCTTCCATGGGTGGCATCGTTGGGTTTCACGCTCAGCAGGCGGCTGAAAAGTATGTGAAGGCTTACTTGACCTGGAACCAGATTGATTTTCCAAAGACACACAATATCGGCGCTCTTATCGTACTGATTTCAGGACATAACGAAGAGTTGGCCGAACGCCTTAAGCCAGCCATCCTTTTGTCCAGTTACGCTGTCGAAGGACGTTACCCGGCCGACATACCCGAAATCAGCAACTGCGAAGCAGAGGATGCCTTGAATCTTGCAGAGACAACCCGGGGGCTTATTCTTGCGACACTAAAGAGTTTCTTGACCGTTGAATAGTGTCGTGCCAAATAGGGCCGACAAGAAGGCAAACGCTGCTTTTGAAATGCCTGGGGAAGTGTTTTCGCTAGGCCCGGCAATGTTGAGAACGCGGACTTCATATCTGTCCAGCCATGCCTTAACGACTTCGATGTTCTTTTGATCGCGGGGATCGACGACGAGGAGCGGCCTGCCAAGAATCCCGGCGACGCGGCAGGCGAACCCCGTGCCGGCGTCAGTTGCAATGCCCGAGTCATCAAGGATGAGCGTCCCGTCCGAATCGCGGACGTTCCACTCGGTGCGTTGAGAACGGGGCACGTCCGCGGCGAGGTGGCTTCGATCTTCGGGCGTGGGTGTGAGGGGAAACTCGGGGCATATCAGGCCTGTCTCACATTCGCGGCCGGGTGGGCACCAGCCGGCGCAGAGAAGGCCGTTGGCCATGGCGGCGCGGTGGGCGGCCTGATCCACGCCGGTCTGGCCGCCGGCCAGGACGATCAAGCAGCTCGGTTTTTTGTGCCGCATTTACGCGAAATCTCCCCCGGGAAAGCTGTCCCGGAGCCGATCATGAGTTCCGCCTCAGTTGCCCAATGCCGTCAAGGACTTCGTCGTCGGCGAATTGTGGCCACGTTTTTTCGAGGCGGCCGACGTCATTTTCCGCGCCGGCAAACATGCGGGCGGCGAGCCGTTTTGCCCCGGCAACAACGCGCGCGCCCGCGTGAGGTTCAAGAAAACTCGAGCGGGCGGTTCGAACTTCATAGCCGCCGCCGCCAAACGCCTCGGGCGTGCAGACGTACCCGTTGTACCCGTTGGCAAGTTCCACACAGCACGTGTGCCGAAACGGCGAGCCGGATTGGACATCAACCGCAAAGGCCTGAAACAATTCCGCCGGTACGCCCCAAAAAAAAGCGTCGGCCATCCGGACTCCCATGATTTCAAGACGGCGCACGGGCTTTTCCCTGCGCATCGTCTCGACTTCAAGCAGTTCCCGGGCGTAGATCGTTTCCACATCTTTGGCGGTCACCGCCTTCTTCTTGAGCAGTGCGCGGGCCGCTTTCCGCTCGGCAGGCCTGCTTGTTCTGACGGACACGGGCGCTTGGACGGACCCGGCCCCCACCGTAGCGGCCGCGTAGTAATCGAGCCGCGCGAGGGCATGTAGAGCCGCGCCGCCAACGCCCCGGCCGGTCCGTTCGCACCAGTACGGCCCAACCTCGAGCGGGCGCCGGCTCCCGTTGTCGACCTGGGTGACGTCGCCGCACGCACCGTTGAGGCAGACCACGCCGAACGACGCGCCGTACACCGCCTCGAGCGTGTCGACGATCCAATGGGCATAATCAGCGGAATACTCGGTGCCGTTCATGTGCGTGCCGTGGCAGGCAAAATGCACCACGCATCCGAAAGGCCGGAAATTGGATGCGTCGCAAAAACCAGCGACGGTGACGGCGGGATCGGCGGGCCCGGCCGGTTCGAGCATGTTGGGATTGACTTTGCCGGGGTGGGTCTGCTGCGAACCGTCTTTCATTATGAACCGGCGATTGAACGCAAGCCCCGGCGCTGCCGCCGACCCGATGCCCGGCAAGGCGGGCCGCCGCGCGTGATGGGCCTCGGCGATGGCCGCCCCGATTCGATCCGCCACGAAGGTCACGTAATCTTCATCCGGTTCCGACAAAAATCCGCCGAACACCGGTCCGCCCGAGTGGGTGTGCGTCGCCGCGATCAGACAGTTGCGCCCGGGAATCCCGCACCGGCGCGCGGCCAGCCGGCGGGCACGCATCACAAGCCGCTCGGGAAGCGCAATGGCGTCGGTTTGCACCAAAGCCACGCAATTCGTGCCGTCATCGATCACCGCCGCACGCGCGTACAGGTCGTCATAAATACCCGTGGACCATCTCCGGGCGAAAAGACCCGGAACCTCCTGCCCAATGCGCGGCGTGATGCACTTGGCCGCAAAACCCGCTGTGAACATGGCGCCTCCCTCTAACTGGTGCGACTCTCGCATTCCGGGCAGGGAAATTTCAAGTGGCGAACGCGGAACACGAAACGCAAAATGACCGATCCGACCGATCCGACCGATCCGACGGATACCCTCAGTATGCTTGGTCCCGGTTGTCGCAGCTGTCCCACAGAAGTTGGGTGGCTGCGGTTTGACCCTTCGTGGTATGGTGAAGCGCGTAACAACGGGATGGGGCCCCTGATGATAGAAAAGCAATTCACCGGCATGGGCCAGAAACCGCTCCGCATCGCCATGCTCGGCATGGTGGACGGCAACGGGCATCCGTATTCGTGGAGCGCCATATTCAACGGGTACAACATCGAAAAAATGGCACGCTGCCCGTTCCCCGCCATACCCGCCTATCTCGGCCGCGAGCCGGCGGACGCCTTCGGCATTGACGGCGCGCGCGTCACCCACGTGTGGACGGACAACCCAGACGATGCGACGCGCGTCGCGGCCGCCTCGCTCATTCCCAACGTGGTGGCCCGGCCTGAGGACGTGATTGGCGAGGTCGACGCGGTAGTTGTCGCCACCGACATCGGCCACGAGCACGTCGAGCGGTGCCGACCGTTTGTCGAGGCGGGATTGCCGGTATTCGTAGACAAGCCGCTCGTCGATAACGCCGCGGACCTCGCCGTGTTCCGCCGTTGGATCGAGGAAGGCCGCCCCATCCTCAGCGGGAGCGCGATGTCGTACGCACGTGAGTTTCAACCGTACCACCGCGGCGCGTCATCGCTCGGCAAGTTGCGCTTCGCCAGCATCACGACAGCCAAATCGTGGGAACGTTACGGCATTCACGCCTTGTCGGCCATTTATCCGATCCTCGGGCCGGGTTTTATTTCGGCCCGCAACACCGGCACCGACAAGCGGGCGATTGTCCACCTGACGCATCAGTCGGGCGCCGACGCCTGCGTCGCGGCAATCGACGACATGTACGGCGGGTTTGGCTGCCTCCAGCTTTGCGGAACGACCGATTCGGCGCAGGTACGGTTCAGCGACACGTTTTACGCGTTCAAAGCGCAACTGGCCGATTTTGTCAGGTATCTGCGCACGGGCGCGCGGCCGTTCCCGTCGAGCGAAACCGAAGAGCTGATGAAACTCGTGATCGCCGGCATCTCGAGCCTCGAGCAGGGCCGGCGCGAGGTCCTCCTCGAGGAGATCCCGTAGTGGCGAACGTTCACAAAGATTTTCACGGCGCGCTGAGCTACGGCCTGCAGTTTCTCGACGAACACTTCGGCCAGGAAGGGGTGCGCGCGTTTCTTTCCGGCCTGGCGGAGAGCGTGTACAAGCCGCTTGTCGAAGACGTGCGCTCGAGGGGCGTCGTGGCGTTGCGCGACCACTGGCAGCACGTGTTCGCCCTCGAGGGCGGCGAGATCGAACTGCGCGAGGAAGGCCACAGCCTCGAGTTGCGCGTGCTGCGGTGCCCGGCAATCGCGCACATGAAACAGCACAATTACCCTGTCGCCGCGCGGTTTTGCGAGCATACGCGCGTCGTGAACGAGGCCGTGTGCCGTGCGGCCGGGTTCGAATGCGAGGTCGAGTACGACCAGCCCGCGGGCCGGTGTGTCCAGCGGTTTTGGAGGGCCGCGGAATGATCTCGTGCACCGAATTCATCTGGGTCTACGCCGAACTGTTCCGGTTCCTCGAAAAACGCGGCGGCGACCAATTGCTGATCAAGTTCTGGAAAGGCATCCGCGACAACTTTCTGGGCAATCTGCGGGAGTCCGTCGAAAAAGACGGGCTCGCAGGGATGCACCGGTACTGGTCGCACACGCTCGCCGAAGAAGGCGGCCGGCACACCATGACGTTGTACGACGACATGTTCGTCATCGACATGCACGAGTGCCCCTCCGCCAAGCTCGTGTTTGAAAGCGGCCGAATCGCCCCGTACGACAAGTATTGCGACCATTGCCGGTGGCTGTACCCGCCGCTGCTCGACGAATTGGGCTATGACGCGCGGATGGATATCATCGATTGCCGGAAAGGCCAATGCCGCCTCACCGTGCAGAAACCGTAATCACGTATCGATGAGGCTCCGGTAAACGCTCGCGACAGCTTCTGCGTGGGTGTAAACAGAATAGCGCAGGGCCTGCACTTTTCCTGCGCGCGCAAGCTGATCCCGCAACCGCACGTCGCTCAATAGCAGCCTGATCGAGGCTGCGAAACTGTCCGTCCGCCCCTGTTCCGCCACAAGGCCCGTGACGCCGTCTTCAACCAGTTCCGCCGGACCGCTGCCCCCGGCCACCACGACCGCCGCACCGCAGTGCCACGCCTCAACCACCACCCGCCCGAACGGCTCGTTGTCCGACGGCAGGACGAGCACGTCGGAATCCGCCAGAAGAGAAGGGATGTTCTCGACGTGGCCGAGGAACAGAATCGAGCCCGACAGACCCGCCGCCGATGCGCGCCTGCGCAGGCTGGCGGCATAAGTTGCATTCCTGCCCGTGATATCGCCGCCCGCGATGCAAAACACCGCGTCGCAATGCCCGCGGCCCACACGGGCAGCCGCGTCTATGAACAGGTCGTGACGTTTCCACGGCGCCAACTGCGCAACCATCGTGACCACCGGGGCGTGTGGATGAATGTTGTGAACCATTCTGAACGCGCCGCGCTTCGGAATAGGATCGGGCGGATCCACACCGTTGGGCACGACCGCGCAACGCGAACCGCCGGCCGGCAACGCGTTTTTGATGAACTCCGTGGGCGCGATGCAGCCTCGTGCCATCGCGGCGACAGCGAGGTTGGCCAGCCGCCGCCGCGGGAAATCGCGCACATGATAGACGAACGGGATCCCCGACCACCGCGCCGCAACCACCCCAGGCACGCTCGCCTTGATGCCGTTGCCGTGGACCAGCCCGATGTTCAGCGATCCGATGAGACGGCGCAGGTCGAGCACGCACCGCGTTGCCGCGATTGACGCAGCCGGCAGCCGCGACAGATCTCCCGCGCCTTCCAGTCGGGGAAACTCAACGGGATGCGTGCTCAGGCCCAGCCGGCACGACTCGGCATAAACAGCCGACTCTGGGGGGCATGCGACGTGGACGAAAAACTCCGCCCGATCGTGGACGGCCGCCGCGCAGTCGAGCATGCTCCGCTCGGCTCCACCCACAAAACCGGTGTAAATGACTGCCAGAACGTTGCGGCTGCGCGTATCCACGAGTATACATCCTTGATGCATAGTGCGGCTGTGAGTCTAACACAGTATTCGCTTTCGTTTCTACCTCTTTGCACACACGTCCACTCCAAACCACATCCTTGACGGTTGTTGAACCCGTGTCCGGGCGCGGTTAGTAT
>DATKVG010000039.1:0-7887 GCA_035530195.1 Bathyarchaeia archaeon
CTCCGCAGTTCTCATACGGGCAACCATTGCCCCGTCGGCCAGATCATCCCGCCGGACAACGCGCCGGACCTGTTGCGCCGCGACCTGCTCTATATGAAGGCGAGCGGGTTCAACGCCGTCCGGTTCATCGCGGGCGTCGCGCACCCGTGGCAACTGGATATGTGCGACGAAATCGGGTTGATGGTCTACGAGGAATCGCTGGCGGGCTGGCTCCTCGGGGATTCGCCGAAGATGGCCGAGCGCTTCGATTTCTCGACGCGCGAGATGATCCTCCGCGACCGCAATCATCCCAGCGTCGTGATCTGGGGCCTGCTGAACGAGACGCAGGACGGGCCCGTCTTCCGCCACGCCGTCGACAGTCTCGCGCTCGTGCGGTCACTGGACGAAACGCGGCTGGTGCTCTTGGACAGCGGCCGGTGGGACGGCCAGTTCAACATCGGCTCGGCCAGCAACCCGGGCAGTGCGGCTTGGGAATGCGTGTGGGGCATCGAGAGCCCCGACTTCAAACCCGCGGCCGGGACGCCGTGGACGTGGATCGGCGGCTACATGAAGGACGCGGGCGACGCCCACGTGTATCCCCAAACGCCGCATCCGCCGGAGGTAGAGAAGGCGATCCGGTCGCTCGGCACGGATATGAAACCGGTGTTTCTTTCCGAATACGGAATCGGGAGCCTGATGAACGCCGTCCGCGAGTTGCGCAACTACGAGCAGCACGGCGTGAATCCCGAATTGGATGACTTCAAATACTTTCGCGCCACGGTCGATAAACTCGACGCCGACTGGAAACGCTTCGGTATGGACGGCGTGTATGCCTCGACCGAAGAGATGCTCCGGGACAGTCAATGGTTGCACTGCCGCCAGCGTCTGTTCGGGTTCAACCTGATCCGATCCAACCCCAAGATCTGCGGCTACAACCTAACGGGGCTACTCGATCACGGGTTCACCGGCGAGGGCCTGTGGTCATTCTGGCGCGAATTCAAACCCGGCATTATGGACGCGCTGCAGGACGGCTGGGCGCCGTTACGCTGGTGTCTGTTCTCCGCGCCCATGCACGGCTACGCGGACCGCCCGTTCCAACTCGAGGCCGTGCTGGCCAACGAAGACGTCCTCGCGCCCGGCGATTATTCCGTCACACTCCGCGTTATAAGTCCCGTCGGATTGGCCTGGGAGCGCAAGACCTCCGTGACCATACCGGCGCCGGTGGAAGGCGAAGACGGGCCACTCGCCGTGCCGGTTTTCGCCGAGGCCGTTTCGCTCGATGGCCCTCCAGGAGAATACGTATTTGCCGCCACAATGGAAAGCGGCGGCGCACCGACGGGCGGACGGCTCACGTTCCACGTGTCGGCTCCTCCAACGGCGGCGGAGCCACAACGCACGGTGCTGGTCTCGGGTATTGATGAGAAAATACAGGAATGGCTCAAGTCGCACGGGATCGCCTGCGAAGCCTTCGAAGGCTCTTCACTCGACGCTAGCCGTGTCATCCTCGTCGGGGAACCGTCGGGCGCCGAGGCGGAGTTAGCGGGCCGCGTCGAGTTGCTCAAGCGTATCGCGCGGGGAAGCGTGGCGGTGTTTCTTACGCCGCAAGCGTTCAAGCGGGGCAACGACCCGGTGGGCTGGCTACCACTGAAGAATAAAGGGCGGGTCTATGATTTTCCGGACTGGTTGTATCACAAGGAGTGCATCGCGAAGGCGCACCCGGTATTCGAGGGGCTTCAGCCCAAAGGCATTATGGACTGGGATTACTACGGTCCCGTGATTTCGCACAGCTTCCTCGAGGGCCAGGACACGCCGGCCGACGTCATGGCCGTTGCCATTGCGATATGCCACTCGGCGCCGCCGGGCGGCTATGCGGCGGGCGTCATGATCGGCGCGTACCCGTTTGGCGCGGGAAAATTTGTGTTCAACACCCTGAATGTCCTTGGGAACGTCGATCAGCATCCCGCGGCCGACCGCTTGCTGCTCAATCTTGTCCGGTATGCGGGGACTGCGCTGGGCAGACCGCCGTCCGAATTGCCGGCCGATTTCGATGAACAACTCAAAGACATCGGCTACGAATAGACGAGGTCAACGTCGTCAGTCTGTAATCTTAAGGAATGGAATCAAGTTGAACATGGATGAATAAGATGAATAGGATTCCATCCTGTTAATCTTGTCTATCGATGTTAGTTTTTGGAGGCTGTTTCAATGGCAGAGAAGATGTGGACACGCAGCATCATCAACACCTGCGGCGAGGCGGAACGCGAGTCGAAATCGCGCAAGTTCAACATTATCGAGGCGTTTGCCGTGATGACCTTCACTCTGGTGGTGTTGTGGGTGGTTCAGTACCCGTTCGGCGTCTTGCTGAAAATGAAGGCCGTCAACAATGTGGGCAACGTGTTGTTGTTTGCTGGGGCGATGTATCTCCTCTTTGTGAGCCCGTTCGTGCATCGGGACACTTTGGCTTCATGGGGCTTGGGCGATCCCGTGGCGCTTTGGCGGCGACTCTCAGGCGGGGGAAGCCCCGCCGGCCTGCGTGACGGATCGGGCAGCGGCCGCCTGCTGCTCGGAGCCATTGTCATTACGGTGACCGTGTGCCTAGCGGGTATCTTCTACTGGCAATGGGTCGAGGCGTCGGATTTCCTTTTCGACATGAAAACCGAGCGCGCGTTGGAGATCAAACAAGGACTCCTTGGCAAGGCCGGTGTCCTCTTGCTCGGGCTGGTGCTCGCGACGTTTCTCGCCACGTGCGTCATCCGCTACGACAACTTCTTTTCCGCATTGTTCACGGCGATCAAGATCATAGCCGTCCTCGGGGGGCTCCTATACCTGGCCGCGATCGGCACGATGGGCACAAAGGCCTTTGCCGATTTTCACGCGCCAAAGTTCGCGCTCGACGTATTCGGGTACGTCATCTGGGGCGCGATCCAGCAACTGCTGTTCTGCTCGTATTTCGGCACGCGGATACGCAAAGGGTTTGCCCCCGCCCAAGACCCCGCGCGCCGCACCCGCAAGCGATTCTGGGTCGCCGTGCTCACCGGACTGTTCTTCGGCCTGATCCATATCAACAGTTGGTATCTTGTGGCGGTAACCTGGCTCCTCGGTATTTTCCTCTCGTACGTGTTCATGGCCGACAAGAACCGTAATCTCATCGCGCTCGGATTCGTCCACGGTTTTCTTGGCAGTTCGGTCGGCTGGCTGTTTTCGCGCGGCAAAGGAAACATTGAAGTCGAGATGGGCGTCGGCCCCGGGCACATACACGGATTCGATCTCCCCACCGTCCTCGTCGTCGCCCCGTTGATCATCGGGTTCATGATCTTTATGATCTACGCTTGGCGCACCTGGCGTGAGGAGTAACTTCGCCCCCTAATGCGCCTCGGTCAACACGGCGGCGTCTTGTTCCGCTTGCGCGCGGTAGGCCGCCATATCCACGGTGGTGTTCGAGCGCCGGGCTTCTTCGGACGCTAAGCCGATGAGGTGGCCCTCGAGGACGTTTCTTGCGCTCGTTAAAACTTCGCCGGGTTGACTTCGCCGCACGGCTTTCGCAAACTCGAGCAGCAGGACGATGTCGCCGCCCCCATGGATGATCCCGTGATAGCGGATTCGTTTTCTGCGCACCGACGCCGGGTGGTACGTGCGCAGTTCAAGCCGACCCGAGAAGTCTTGTGAACGAATCTCTCCCTGGGCGCCATGCAAGTTTAACGATCGTTCCCAAGCGAGGCTGAACGCGGAAAGGGAGAACGAAGCCGTCACGCCGTTTTCGTACTCGATATTCACAGTCTCGTGGTCGACGACGTCGTTGCCAGCGTGGAATACGCAGCGGCCATACGGCCCCTCGCGCAACGCCTTCATCACACTCGGCTCGCGGATGTCGCGCGTGATACACGATGCCAGCGTGCGGAAACGAGGATACCGCAGATAGTCGACCAGTGCTCCAAACGACATGCCCGTCAACAGCGAATTGGGAATCTCCGGGCGACCGGGATTGGCATACTGTTTGACGGCGTCAAACACGCATGAATCGCGAACGGGACAATTCTCCGTGCACCGTTCCGGCGCGCCGGGAGGTGCGTTCTCGGGCCGAAAGAAAGAGAGTTGCCCGAAGCACGACACTTTTGAGGCCCGCGCTCCGGCAAACCATGTGATCAGATCCGTGTCGTGGATGCCCTTGGCGAGCATGAACGAATGCGACGTGGGTGAATAGCTGTGGACGCCGCGGACGTAGCTCATGATGAAATGCCAATACCCGATGTTTTCGCCGCAGTCGATGTTCATCAGCGGCCCTATCCGGCCTTCTTCGAGCAACCGGGCCACGGCGGAATATATCCGGTTGTAACGGCATTGAAGCGAGACCATGAGCAGACGGCCCCGTTGCTCGGCCGCTTGAGCCAGGTGGATACACTCGCCGGGCGAATGGGCCATGGGTTTTTCGAGGAGCACGTCGTAGCCCGCCTCGAGCGCGGCCAAGGTCGAACGATAATGCAGGTGGCAGGGCAGCGCGTTGATCAGGGCCGCGGCTAATTGCGGCCGGGCGGCCAGATCCTCCCAGTCGGCAAACGCATTTTCCCGGGGTATGCCATAATCGAGAACGAATCGCTCCCGGCGCTCTTCATCCGGCTCGGCGACCGCGACAAAGCGCATCTCGCCGGGGTATCGCTTGGCGAGGGTGCCGAGGTTGAGTTCTCCGCGCGTCCCTGCGCCGAATAACGCCATCTCGACGGGCTTCGGCATCGCATGATTCCTCCCAGTCCACTCAGGCGCGGGCCGCCCGCGCCGGCCTGGGATGGATATTGCCGCACACCGTCTTGGATGTCAAGCCTTGGGATAGGGCCTTGACCGGGATTGCGACGTTCGAACTGCGCAAAGGCGTGCAAGAAGGGCTGCGAAACGATACAAGAGAGTTTCCGTCTTCACCCGGGCAAAGTCTTGTCTGTTTGTCGCTCATTTTGAACCGGCTCCGCAATCCGCTATACTGACGCTTGCGGATGCGAGAAAGATGAAACTCACCCAAAAACAAGAATGGCTCATCGCGCGCCATCTTCGCGACGCGGAGCTGCTCCTGGGCGGCATTCCAGAAGCGGTCCGCGCCCGCTCACTGGCCCGCATGAAAAAGCGTGTCTATGAGGAACTCGACCGCAGCCTTCCCGCCGATACCACGCCGCAGGATGAAGAGGTTATTGCGATACTGTTAAACGCAGGCACGCTTTCCGGCGACGCCATCGAACAAGCCGAAAAAGAAAGCACACGTAAGGCGCTGGTGCTGGTGGTGGACAATTGCTGGTGGCTGGGCGTTTGCGGAGGCCTCGGAAAGTCCTTCGGGGTGAGTCCCGGTCTTGTCCGTGCCGGGTTCGTCCTCGCGGGGGTCACGGGGCCCCTAGCGATAACCGTGTATCTGGTACTCTATTTTGCGATGTACTTTGCGTCGGACGGACTTGAAGTGCCGCCCATCAATCCGCTACGCGTCGTCAAACACGTGCTGGGAACCGTCTTGGCGGCGGTGGCGCTGCATGTTTGCACGGGGTACGTCCAGTCCCTGTCGATGGAAGCGTATTGCCGCTGGGTGTGGAAAGCCGCGCCGCCGGATCTGGGAGAGTGGGATTGGCTGGCGTTCTATGCCCCGGCTATTCTGGCGGGGATCCTCGTCCTGTTTGTGCCGTTGGCGCTGCTCAGCGGGCTGCCCATGGCGAACCGATGGGACTACACCTGGAAACGGATTGTCCAAGCCGGCTTGGCGATGTACGCGGCATTCCTTTCGTTCGGCCTTGCGTGCTATTGGGTTGGCATGATTTTGCACGGGGTCAACGTCTTCATGCCGTGACCATCCCGCGGCGGTTTCAAGACCCTCGCGCGGTAAGCACAACCATCGATTTGCGTTCGAGAATGAGCCCCTTCGGTCCCTCGATCACGGGTGCGGCTTCCGCGTCTTGAATGTCCTCGGGCGGCGCGGCGGCCGTGTTGACGCGCACGGCCCAAGCCCCTTCCGGGCCGGCGGGGACATCCCCGACGCTCAGGCGGGGGGCGTCACCCCGCCGGCCTGAGTGAATCTGGAATTCGGCAGCGGACAGGGACGGGTTGAACATCATATACAAGGCGACGCCGTTGTTCACCGAAGCGTCGATACGGCAAGCCAGGTAGACGTCGTCCGAGTCCCATTGTATCGGTTCGCCGTCCGCATCGAACCAGGCCAGATCGGGCCCCGCACCCGGTACGGCCGGAGCGCCTTCGAAATACGTGAGCCGGGTGAATGCGGGATTCTGCCGTCGAAACCGGATCACCGCACGGCAAAACCGGTATAGATCCTTGTTCGTGTCGCGCAACGTCCAATCATGCCACGAGATTTCGTTGTCTTGGCAATAGGCGTTGTTGTTGCCTTGCTGCGTGCGCCCGAACT
The DNA here is from genome assembly GCA_035530195.1 of Bathyarchaeia archaeon. Lineage (GTDB taxonomy): Bacteria > Hydrogenedentota > Hydrogenedentia > Hydrogenedentales > SLHB01 > JAPLKX01. The sequence continues at coordinate 6,368 of DATKVG010000039.1, forward strand.
CGTCGCCGCCGAGCAGCATCGGGATGCCGAGAGAAAGAAAAAGCGTGGCGAGGTAGTTCTTCTGCATGCGCAGGCGTAACGCGCCGATCTCCGCGTGATCGGTATCGCCTTCGATGCCGCAGTTCCAACTGTAGTTTAGGTCGCTCCCGTCGAGATTGTTGTCCCCGTTAGCTTGATTGTGCTTCTTGTTGTACGACACCAAGTCGCGCAAGGTAAAGCCATCGTGCGCGGTCACGAAATTGATGCTGTGGGCCGGCGATCGCCCCTCGTCCTGATAGAGGTCGGCGCTCCCCGTCAGCCGGGTGGCGAACGCGCCTTTCAGGCCGGTGTCACCGCGCCAGAAACGGCGTACGTCGTCCCGGTACCGTCCGTTCCATTCCGCCCAGCGCACGTCGCCGAAGGAGCCGACTTGGTAGGCGCCGCCCGCGTCCCATGCTTCGGCAATCAACTTCGTGTCTCGCAACGAAGGATCCTCGGCGATCCGTTCGATCAGCCCGGCGTTTTCGACGACCTCGCCTTTGGTGTCGCGGCCCAGGATGGACGCCAAGTCGAAACGAAAGCCGTCGACGTGCATCACCGTGACCCAATAGCGCAGACAATCCAGGATAAAATCGCGCACCAGAGGATGATTGCAGTTGAGCGTATTGCCGCATCCGGAATAGTTGAGATACCCGCCCTTTTCGTCCAACAAGTAGTAGATCGCATTGTCGATACCCCGGAAGCAGAGCGTGAGCCCCTTCTCGTTGCCTTCCGAGGTGTGATTGAACACGACGTCGAGGATGACCTCGATGCCTTCTTTGTGGAGCGTGTGGACCATGGCCCGGAACTCTTCGATCGCTTTCTCGTTCTTGTTTTCGGGCGAGGCGTAGCGTTGGGCGGGCGCAAAAAAACCGATCGAGCTGTAACCCCAGTAGTTGAGCAGCTCCTTGCCCGTCGCCAGACTGCAACGCCCGAGGCGTTCCTCGCCGAATTCCTGGATCGGAAGAAGCTCGACGGCGGTGACGCCGAGGTCTTTCAGGTAAGGGATCTTCTCGACAATCCCGAGGTAGGCCCCCTTATGTTCGACTTGCGACGACTCGTGGATCGTGAAACCCTTGACGTGGGTCTCGTAAATGACGAGTTGGTCGAGGGGCACGCGCGGGTGCACGTTCTCGACCCAATCCCCTTTCTCGTCCACGGCCACCGCCTTGGCCGTGCCCTCCTGAACGTCCCCGACGAGGACCCTGGCGTGCGGGTCCAGCAGATATACGTTCGGATCGTAACGGTGCCCTTTTTCCGGCTCGAAAGGACCTTCCACCCGGTACAGGTATAGGACGCCCGCCGGCAGTCCCTCGACGAAGATGCTCCAAATATCGCCGACGCGGTGTTCGCGGGGATCAACCTCGAACTCGATAAGCGGTTTTCGCGCTTCGACATTCTCGAACAACGCCAGCCAGACCCGCGTCGCGTGGCGGCTCACCAAAGCGAAACGAACGCCCGTCTCGCGCACCGCGGCCCCGAGCGGGAAAGCGCGGCCCGGC
>DATKVG010000040.1:0-4802 GCA_035530195.1 Bathyarchaeia archaeon
CTCGGGTTTGAACCGGTGCTTTCGGAAAAAGGAAATATCGCCTTTACACCAGATTCTCCACTAGACATGTCCTGCTATCGGGAGGCAGCAACTGCAGACATATTCATTCTGATCATCGGCGGTCGGTACGGTACTGAGGCCAGTGGAAAGCAGAGGATTCCTAGCGTAACGTTTTTTGAGCGGTACGAGAGCATTACCAAAAAGGAATATGACAGCGCTGTAGCCCGTGACATTCCAGTCTATGTTTTGGTTGAGACCAATGTTTACTCCGAGTACCAGACATATCTTAAGAACAAGGAAAACAAGGAGATTGTCTATGCACATGCCCAGTCAGTGAACATATTTCGCTTTATAGAGGAGATCCTGTCTAAGCCACGAAACAACCCAATGCACACTTTTGAGCGATTCTCAGACATGGAAACATGGCTACGCGAGCAGTGGGCTGGACTTTTCCGAGAACTGCTCCAAAGACAATCTCAGCAACAACAACTTGCAGATCTCAGCGGCCAGATCTCACGGCTTCAAGCAATCAATGAGACTCTTAAGAAGTACCTCGAGGCTGTTATGACTCGAATGCCCCCAGATGACTCCACTCACCTAATTGAGTCAGAAAAACATCGACTGGCGGAGATTGAGCAAAGAGAACGGGTAAGGAAGAGTCTTTTCTACTCACAAATAAACAATGTGCTTGATATTCCACTTGACAGCTTCCTTCAAGCAGCAAAAGAGGCTAATTCCTTTGCCGACTTTGCGGTTCGCGTTCATCAAAATGGGACTCTGATAAGATCTTATTTGTCGCGTTTGCTCCTTGACTCGCCGACCGCCCGGGAAGCCTTCAACGAGGTCCGCCAAGTCCTTGGTTTAGATCCCCTTAAGCTCAATAAGGGTGAGGCCGAAGATCTGGAAAAGAATTCTCGCATCTATAGTCAAGAACCAGAAAAACTGAAGACCACAGATCCGAACTGACCACATCAGTACCGCATGCTTCCTTCTTGGCAGCTATTTACGCAAAGAATGTCAAGTACCGCCCACCCTGGACGAGGCGTTGGAGGTAGACGGCCAGTTCCATGGCGTGGTAGTCGCCCCACATGGATGATTCGCCTTGCGGGACGTGTTTGCCTTCGGGGATGTAATCCCAGCCGTTGGGGCGGTGGTACACGGAATGCAGGATCAGCCCTTGGTGATCGAGGTCTTCGCTGAGGTATGGCTGGCCGAACAGGGTGTGGGCGATCTTGAGTCCCGCGGCGGTGTAGGCGTCGCCAGCGCCGGCGCCGAGCGTCCGCCCGAGTCGCAGGAATCCCTGCGCCGCGATCGCGGCCGCGGACGAGTCCACCGGCTCGGACTCGTTATCGATCTGCGCGGGTTTTTTGCGCCAGTCGCGGATGTCGGCCAACCCCGGCGCGCCTGTATCCCAATACGGGATGCCGTCTTCGGCGCTGTTTTCGATATAGAAATTGGCGGCCGCTTGCGCCGTCTTCAGCATCATCGCCTCGATCCTCTGCCGCCCGCCCACGCTGTCCAGTTCCTTGTCCGTCAGTGTCCGGAAAAACTCCAACTGTTCAGCAAAACCCAAAATGATCCACGCCAGCCCGCGCGTCCACGTCGAGAATGGCGAATACCCCTGCTGCGTGGATGGGCACCGGTACCGGCCGTCGGTCGTGTTGAACAGGCCTTCGTGGGCGACCCGCCCCGGCACGTCGTAGATGTCCCTGCCTTCGCCGAAATAGACGTTGTACCGGCTCGTGTTCTGCAGGTGCTGGACCGCCCGCTCGAGCAGGCTGATCCGGGCGTCGTTCTCGCCCATCAGGTAATGGCCCAGCTTGTGCGCCATTGCCAGGCTCCGGCACGACCGCGCCGTGTCGCTGAACAGCGAGTGCGGGCCGTTGAACGAATGGATGAACCCCGTCCCGTCGCGCAGCGTCGTCCACCGCGCCACCTGCACCGCGCCCGACACCTTCAGCGCCAGTTCGTACACCCGCACCAGGTCCGGCCCGTCGCCCGTCCGGCCCTCGAGCGCGAGCCGGCGCAGGTTGCCGTACGTCGAGATATTGTTGAACCCGTGGTCGTGCACGCCCACGTGGCTGACGTGCGGGGCCATCCGCTCGAGCGTATTCTCCCGCCCGATCCGGAGCATCTCCTCGTCGCCCGTCGCGTCGAACACCAGGATTTGGATGCCATACTGAAACCCCTGCGTCCATTCCGTCCAACCGCGCACCGCGTATTTGCCCTTCACCGTAAACACTGGCGAACCGTCCGCCGGATTCCAATCCCGGTCGAGCGCGTGCACCTTGTTCGCCGCCAGCCGGAAAAACGTCTCGAGCGCCGGCTCAAGCTGTCCCAATTGCGGTGCATTTTCCAGATTCATATTAAGACCCTTATGTCCCTTCTATGTCCTTCATCCCTGATTCTTCTGACTTCTGACTCCTGACTCCTGACTCCTGACTTCTTTCCCCTCACACCACCAGCACCCGCGCGCCCAGCGGCGGCAGTTGCAGATGGTTCGATGCCGCCCCTTCGATCGCCCCACCCGTCATCGGGTCGTACCACGTCCGTGCCGGGCCCGCGGCAACATGCACGTCCGCATCGATCGCCTCCTTCCCCTCATTGAAAAACAGATACACGTCATCTTCTCCCTGCTGCATGTGGACGTATCGCAGACCCGCCTGCGCCGGCGTCGTTATCACGTCGGGAATCACCAGCAGGTCAAGCATCCGCACCAACTCCGCCGGACCCACCGCAAACTGCCCCGCCCCCTCAATCTTCTCCCCGTACGCAACCACGCGCCCCGCGTCCGCCATCGGTTCGAGCGCTGCGAGCGCGCCGGCATCCGCGTACTCCGGCCCATCAACAATCACCACCCGGTACAGCATGTCCCCGATGGCCGCCCCCTCCGCCGTCACTTTCGTCCTGTCGCGCAACGCGTCGAAATCGAGGTAATTGAAATCGTGCTGCGACTCGAACATCACGCGTGCCGCACGCCACGGCAGCCGCGTCGGCCGCCCGAGGATCGCGAAATTGCACACCTGCCGCCCCTGCGACAACAGCCAGCTCAACCGCCGGCAATAGTCGGCGTATGCGCGATATTTGGGCCACCACGTATTGTTCGGCCCCACGTCCGGCGGCCGCTCGTCGCGTCGCTTGCCCCGCACGCTGTAATAAAACGCATGCGGCATCAGCAGGTTCACCCCGCGCGCAAAAAGCCAGTTCGTCACGTACATCATCTCGTCATACGTGAACTCCCAGCCGTACGCGCCGAAACACTCGTTCGCATTCCGCGTCCGCCCGTAATGGCGTTGCGCCGACACGCTGCATTTCGCCATCGTCGACTGCGCGCCCTCGAGCGACTTGTCCTGGTACGGCTCGATGTAACGCCACACGATGTCCTGACCGGGGATCTGAAAATATTTCTCGAGCGCGATGTCGTCCGGATCGGCCGGATGTCCCGTCAGGGCGACCCCGTGATCCACGCACCACTGGCTGTACGGGGCGTAATACGTCTGTTCGAGCCTGCGGCTGACCGCGTCGTCGTATTCGCGCCGCAGCCGGGCGCCGTTGGAATACGCCCCATCCCACAGGGCGGCCAGATGCGGCGTAAAGTCGTAGCCGAGGTCGCTTTTGAGGTGCTCGCCGAAATTCCACGTCCAGGGACGGACGCCTTTCTTCGCGCCGCGCCCGAGAATATCTGGCTCGTCCGTGAACACGCCAATGACGGTTTTCCCAAAGTGCTCCCCGAGCGCGTCGTAGAACCGATCCAATACGAGATGGCGGAAACTGGCCATCGCATCCGGATTCAGCAGGTCACCCGCGGGCGGCGGCCCCGGATCCGTGTCCGAATCGTCCTGCCCGTAATGCACGCCCCGGATGTGCCCCATTGAGCGGCAATGGACATACGCCCAGTTGGCGTCCTCCGCGATCAACTCTTCGTCCGGCCCGACTGCCCCCCCTTTCGGCCGCCGCTCGATACACCGCGCCGCGTGCATCGGGTTTGCCGCGACAACCTGGCCCGCACACGACCCGCTCGGATACATCCCCTCGTCATAAAGCACCACCACCATCTGCTTCGTCGCCGCATAATCCACGCAGACCTTCGTAAAATGAAGAAACCGCTCCGACATGAACCCAATCGTGGCCGGAAGCCCGATCCGCGCATGCGGAATAAACCCATACACCCCGTGCGCCTCGAAATCGTCGATCTGCCGCTTCAGCTCGGCTTCCGTCAGTTCGTCGTTCAAAAACCAGAACGGGACCAGCGTGTACGCCCTTGGCGGGTTCAGGAATTGTTCAGAAAACGGCATCGTTTACCTCTTGGCCGCTAAAGCGCCATACCCGGCCCGGATTGCCGCCAAAGATGACCGAAAAGATATCTTGCTTTCTTTGGCGTAAATAGTGTATGCTTAATCTATACAAAGTGTAAATGATTATCGGTTAGGATGAGACCGTATCTCAAATTTCAGCACACCGCGACATTGCCCACCTCGTTCGGTCAATTACCTGTGTTGCTCCAACGACCGCTAATCGCAACAACACAGAAGAAAGATTGACCACAGAATGAATTTCGAAAAGTTCGACATTGATCAGAGGTGTATCCAGTTGCTTTCCAGCCTGAATATCACCCTCCCCACGCCCGTACAAAACCAGGCGATTCCAATCGTCTGCGAAGGCCACGACATCATTGCCGTCGCCCAAACCGGCACCGGCAAAACCCTCGCATTCGCGCTCCCGCTCGTAACCCGTCTTGCAGCCGGCCCGTCCCGCTGGAACCAGGCCCTCATCCTGACGCCCACGCGCGAACTCGCCCAGCA
>DATKVG010000041.1:0-8952 GCA_035530195.1 Bathyarchaeia archaeon
TCCTTGAGATTCGCGGCGATCACAATGATGGATACATTATCTCATGGCGCCAATACGACCGTGGCCTCCACGACTTCCTAACCCCGCTGTTCCCGGATTAATTGCGTTACGAGTCTCATTAGGCCGGAAAGCGCCGCTGACGAGATCATGGAACCACCTTGAAGTGGCGGGGCAGTGGGATTAGTGTAGTAGCTTCACGGACGGACACGGACAAACACCGACGAACACGGACTTGCCCGGAACTCGAGCATTCATTTGTCCCAATGGTCCCAATCGTCTCAATGGTCTCAAGATCCAAGGGAGAGCCTGGAATGAAGATACGGCGGACGGCAGTGGCGATGTTTGTTTTCTTGCTCGCGGGTGCGGCGCATGGGGCTGTCACGCTGGTTGAGAATGGGCGGGCGACGGCGGTAATTGTGGTGGGGGCGGACGCAAGCGATCAGGCGCGGGAGGCGGCGCGGGTGCTGCAGGAGTACATCGAGCGGATTAGCGGGGCGCGGCTCGAGATTCAGCCGGATGCGGCCGCGGCCGGGGCGCGCATCGTGGTCGGCGGGAAGCTGGCGGAGGGGCTGCTGGGCATCGAGGGGCTGTCGGTTCTGACGCCGGCGATGAACGAGGAGCGGTTCGTACTCAAAACCGTTGGCAACGACCTCGTGCTGGCGGGTAACGAACACCCTTTTTACCGTGGCGTGGTGTACGCGGCGTATGAGCTGCTCGAGCGACTGGGTTGCCGGTGGTTTTTCCCCGGGGCGTATGGGGAGGTAGTGCCGAAACGGGCGACGCTCGTGGTGGAAGATCTCGACCTCGATGAGCGTCCGGATTTCCGGTTCCGGAACGTGTGGTACTCGGGTTGGATGCCGGTGGACGGTACGGACGGTGCGGATTTGGCGGCGTGGCTGGATAGGAACAAGATGACGAGCCTGAAGGACATCAGCCTGCCGGGTGACGGGACGGTGGTGCGATTGGCGCCGCCGGAAAAATACTTCGAGTCGCATCCGCACATCTACGCAGTGGGCAAAAACGGCAAGCGGGATAAAGGGATGCTGTGCCAGACGGAGCCGGAGGCGATAAAAATCTCGGCACAAACTATCTGCGACACGTTTCAAGCAAACCCGGGGCAGTTCACGTTCGGGTTTGGCCCGCCGGACGGCCACCCGATGTGCTATTGCGGGCGGTGCCAGAAATCCAACCCGCAGTTCAGCGGGAACGGCTACGGCGAGCCGAGCCTGAGCGATGTGTGGTTCCGGTTCGCCAACGCGGTCGCCGCGGAAGTGTACAAGGTGTTTCCGGACCGGTGGGTGTTTACGAACGGTTACGCGAACCGGGTGCGCCCGCCGGAAGGGGTCGGCCCGATGAGCCCGAACCTCGGCATTCAGTTTGCCATGCTCGATACGTGCACGTTCCATTCGATCGGCGACCCGAAATGCTGGCAGCGGCTGGCGTACAAGACGATCCTCGACCGGTGGACGCGCGACCTGGGGTGCGTGTTCATCTACGACTACGATCCGGGCAAGGCACTGGACGGCATGCCGTTCCCGATGCTGCACAACCTGTCGCGCGACCTGCCGTATTTCCGGGACCGGGGCGTATGGGGATTCTGGACGGAAGGCCAGAATTGCTGGATGGTGACGCACCTGAATTACTACGTGCGGGGCCGGCTGATGTGGGACGCGGACTCCGACGTGCGGGCGATTGTGCGCGACTATTGCGAGAAGTTTTATGGCAATGCGGCGGACGCCGTGGAAGATTACGTTTGGACGCTCGAGGATGCGGTCGACAACTGCACGATCCACGAAACGTTTGGCCGGCTGGTGCCGTGGCGGGCGATTTACGACGCGGACACGATGCAGAAGCTCGATGCGCTCATCGAGGAAGCGGCGCGGCGGGCCGGGGATGGGCCGGAGGCGTTGCACGTACGCGTGCTGGGGCTTGTGTACGCTTACGTGCGAGCCTATATGGCCATGGAAGAAGCGGCGGCGGAGGGCGATTTCAAAGGCGCAGTGGCGCAGGCCGACGAAATGCTGCGGGTGCGGGCCAAAATCGGGCAGGTGGACAATTCGCTGATCCCCGTGACGCCCGAATGGTGCAACGACGGCAGCGGCGCGCTCGAATGGCACAGAACTGTGTACCAGAGACTGGCGGAACGGATTGACGGGACGCGGGGAAACCTGGTTGGGCTGGCGCCGCGCGTGATCAGTTTCCGCAAAGACCCCGACGACATGGGCGTTTTGGAGCAATGGTACGCGGGGCCGCTGGAAGCTGAGTGGGACACGTTGGACTCGACGCTGTACTGGGAAGCGCAGGGATTGCAGGACGCGCGCGGGTATGGCTACACCGGCAACGCGTGGTACCGGGCGAGCTTTGACGTGTCGAGCGACGTCGCGGGCAAGCCGGTGATGTTGACTATTGGCGGCATCTACAGCGATACGCTTTGGATTTGGGTAAACGGCTTCCTGGTAGATCAGCGGCAGCGGCAGAGCACGAAAGCGCCGTTCGATGTGGACGTGACGGCGCACGTCAAGCCGGGCGAGAAAAACGACGTGGCCATATTGCTCGAAACGCTGACGCCGGATAGAAACGCCCGCGGCGGGCTGCACCGGCGGGTGTTCCTGTGGAGCCGGAAGTAAACCACGGAGGTCACGGAGACCACGGAGGGACGACGAGCGGATGCGGGGGCAAAATAACAGGGAAGGGCGGCAAGTAAGAGATCGGACGGATCGGTCGGATCGGTCGGATCGGGCTTATAAAGAAAAGCTAGACTGGCTTGTGTTTCATGGGGCCTTTCCTTATCATCCTGTTACCGCGGTATGAGGCATGGGAGGTTTTACTGAGATGAAAGCAGGCAGGAAGCTAGGATTGTTGGTGGTTTCGGTTTTGGCGGCGTCGGTGATGCTGACGTCGTGCGTAACGGTGGTGGCCGTGGGGGGCACAAAGTTGAAAAGCTGCGACGACAATAAGAAGTGCGTGGTGGTGTGGTCGGAACGGACCGCGCCGAAGAACGTCTACCCGAACGACATTAACGGGGCGATTGCCGAGGGCCTGAAGTCGCTCGACGGCTGGGAAGTGGTCACCGCGGACATTACCCAGCCCGACCAGGGGTTGCCGGACGAACTGCTGGACCGGGCGGACGTCCTGATCTGGTGGGGGCACAAGAAACACAATTTGGTGAAGAACGAGTTGGTCGCGAAGATTGTGAAGCGGGTGAAAGAGGATGGGATGGGCTTCATCGCGCTGCATTCGTCGCATTTTGCGAAGCCGAACAAGGCGCTGATGGGCACAGCCTGCTCGTGGGGCGCGTACGTAGCGGATGCCAAGACGCTCGAAGTCACCGTGATGCAGCCCGACCATCCGATTGCGAAGGGCATAAGCGACTTTATCGTGGCGCATGAGGAGCGGTACAGCGATCCGTACGCCGTGCCGGAACCGGAGGCCGTCGTGTTCGAGGGCGTGCACACGCTGAACGACGGCGGCAGGGACCCGTCGCAGGTCGGCCTGTGTTGGACTATCGGCAACGGCCGGTTTTTCTATTTCCAGGCCGGGCACGAAACCAACCCGGTTTTCTACGACAAGAACGTCCAGCAGATCATGCGCAACGCGGTTGTGTGGGCGGCCGGGAACTGAAGGTTTACTTCTGGTAGGATCGTAAGAACTTGGTTTTGACTCATGCCGTTGTTCACATACATTTGCGAGAATTGCCGGAAATCGAGCGAACTGCTGGTTCGATCCTCCGACACGCCGTCTTGCCCTCATTGCGGGAAGCAAACGCTGGTCAAACAGGCCAGCGCCATCCTGCCAAAAGCCGGCAATAGGCGGCCCGCAGGCGCCTTGCCCCCCAGTTGCGAGTCGTGTGCCAGCCGCGGGTCTTGCCCGAACCTGTAGCTGTTGAAACCGCAATCGGGGGGATCGTAAACGAGGACGTAAGGCAGAAGCCGCCGTGGAAGGGCCAACAGGACCTGTAACGGGGGTTTCAATTCAAGAGTTCGCGCGTATATGCTGTTTGCGCAGGAAACGGGGAGAGGCGTAATGGCTATTCTAAGTTGGGTGGTGGGCTTGGTTGTGCTTGTCGGAACGGCGGGAGTAGATCAGGCGCTGGTCCGGCGTGAGATGGAGGAAGTGATTGCGTCGCTGGATTTGGGCGCGTACGAGAAGTCCGTGGATGTCCCGGAGCAGATCGTGCTGGCCTACGAATGGGCGCAGGGGCGGGCGCCCGATCCGGTCGAGTTCCACACCCTGCTGGGAATGTGGGCGGAACTAAACCTGAAACCGAGCGACCTGTTGTCGTTTGCTATCCGCGGAAACGAGCCGGCGATCACGTGGGAGATGTGCGCGGAGTTTGTCGCGCGCAAAACCGCCCGGCCGCAGCCGTGCGCGCGGACGAAGGCGTTGGCGGCGGCGCTTTTGAATACGCCGCCGGAAAAAGACGGGGGCGTAAGTCCTGCGAAATCATCGGTGGGACGGGCGGCGGTGAAAAGCGAGCCGGGAGTCGCGTACAACACGTATTTTGGCTATTTTCACGCTCACTCGAAATTGTCGGACGGAGAAGGAAGCCCGGACGAGGCGTACGCGGCGGCACGTGATGCGGGCCTCGACTTTTTCGCGCTGACGGATCACGGGGAACTGCTGTTGATATGGCCGTGGGAGGACAAGTGGGAACAGGAGCGCTCGGCGGCGGACCGGGCGGATGCGCCGGGCGAGTACGCGGCGCTGTGGGGGTTTGAATGGAGCAGCCCGTTGTACGGCCACGTGACGGTCGTGAACAGCGAAGACTATACGGACTGTCTGTCGACGTTCTGCCTGGTTCACTTGTACGATTGGCTGGCAGATCGGCCGGACGCGTTCGCTGAGTTTAACCACCCCGGCTGTTTCGACTACGCAATAGCCGATTTGCTGCATTTCCGCCTGTTCGACCAGGCGGTCAACCAGATGGTCGGGGTCGAGTGCTGGAACGGGGACGACGGATTCGACCGGTACTATTACGGAGGCAACTGGGACGGGCCGGAAAGCTACCTGGACCGGGCCAATCTGAACGGCTGGCGCGTCGGCGCACTGGGCGGGGAGGACAACCACAGGGCCGACTGGGGCCGGATGGGGCGGTTCAGGACCGGCGTGCTGGCGACGGAACTGACGCGCGAGGCGATCGCCGAGGCGTACATGAGCCGGCGATTCTACGCCACGGAAGACGACAACCTTTGCCTCGATTTCCGGTGCGGCGGCTATCCGATGGGTTCGATGCTGGACGATGAGGCGCGCGTATTCGAGGTCCGGGCGTCCGACCGGGACGGGGAGGCGTTCGAGGAGGTGCGCCTGTACCGGAACGGGCAGTTGGTCGAGTCGCGGCCGGTGACGGGTGGAGATGTTGTTGAGGTGTTCGAAGACGGGTCGACAGAGAACGCCTACTACTACGTGATACTGAAACAGGCCGACGACAGCGACGCGAACGGGCGCAATGACGAGGCGATTTCGTCGCCCATCTGGTTTGGAGACCTCGATGGCGCGAAGAGCGGCTGTTATAGCCCGCTGTTCAAAGAGCAGCAAGCTTCCGCGGGTTGGAGCGATCTGGCGGTGCTGTTGCTGGCCGCGGGCGCGCTGATGAAAACTAATAGGACCTATAAAAAGCGGATGGAATAGAGGTCGGCGTCTTTCATGACGAAATGAAGGCGCACGGGGGGCGTGGGAAGGTCGGTTTTTCCTTTCCAGGATACGGCGCGCTCGATTTCGTCGCCGATGATCATGTCGGCGTCTTCGAGCGCGTAGCCGGGGATTGGTTTTCCGTTCTGATCCTGTAGTTCGACCCGGATATCGCCGGCGGCGGACGTCGAGTAGTTGATGACAAGCCGGGCGCCGGCGAAATTGAGCGGTTTGGTTGTTATCTCGCCGCCCGCATAGGGGGCGTTGACCGAAACGAACCCGTCGGTGCGCAACGTCAGCCGCTGCAGATGGTGCGTGGGCTGGCCATAATGGCGCTGGACGTACATCGACAGTTCTTCGGGGCCGGTTTGGACAATCCCGTACGTGGGGTAATTGGTGCGCGAGGTCCAGTTCGAGGCGCCGATGCCCGGCCGGACGAAGCTTTCCATGAACGTGCGGTCGTATTTGTTGCCGCCCCTGCTGGTCATGAATACCGTGTCGGAACAATCCCCCTGGTAGGTGCCCTCGCTGCCGATTTGTTCGGCCTGTTCGGCGGAGATCACCCTGCGGCCGGGCATGAACCGGGCGGCGGCGGCGATGTAGATGTGTGGCGCGCGCACGTACGGCCGGGTCTGGTTGGTATAGAGGTGTTCGGGCGGGGTTTGGCCGAAATCCATCTGGATTGTGGGGGTCCAGTTGACGAAATCGGGTGAAGTCGATCGGCTGACGGTCCTGTACCCGTTCCAACCGCCTTCGGACCACGTGCGGAAATAGCAGACGTAGCAGCCTTCGGTTTCCGACCAGAACGCTACGTTTTGCGAGTCGAATTTGCCGTCCGTAATGAGGGGTTTTTCCTGGAGCTTCTGCCAATGGATGCCGTCCGGCGAAACGAAGCCCGCCAAGCCGGCTGATTCGGTGCCGGCGACGGCCTTGTACCGTTGTTCGGGAGGCGCGGCGGGGTTGGTGTCGAGGAAAGGCGCAAAGTTGTGGGAGAACGGCGCGGCCCCGCAGAGAATGACGTTGTTTTCCCTCGAGCCGTCAATCTCGCAGATGCCGAGGCTGGGCCGCGAGAAGGCGCGCCCATCCCTGCTTTCGGCGTAACAAGTGGTTTCTGCGTTGGACCCGTCGGCCTTGGCCATCGGGAGGCCACGGTAGTAGAGGCGGTAGAGGCCGGCGTCGTGCTGCCGGTCACCGTCCTTGATGACGGTGACGTAGCCGACGTAGCGGCCTTCCCAGGGTTTGTCAAACGTGAGGACGGTTTCGGCGGGCGTGGGCGGGTGCAACTCGAGTTCCGTGCCGCTCATCGAGTGGATGAGGTACCCGTCGACGAACAGTTCAAGCCGCGAACCGATCTCGACCGGCGTTACCTGGGCAGTGATCGAGGTGGAAGCCAGGACGATGAGTGCCGCAACAAAGACGCTGCGCATAGCGTTTCTCCCGCTGGTTTGACCCGCGGCCATGTTACACACGGGCGGGAGGGATTACAACGGGGGATAAACGCGGTTTTTCGCTACCGGCCGTTGTCGACGAGGTTTGCGGCGGTGGTGTTCTGGAGAAAATGGAGGACGCGGTCCCGGATGGGCGCCCACTTCTTATTCAGGACGCACGGGTCAGGGTCGGGGCATGTGGGCTTGCCCAAGAGGCAATCGGTCCAGCGGCCGAAGTTTTCAAACGGTTCGAGGGCTTCGTAGAGCGAGATTTGCTGGGGCGGGCGGGCCAGTCGGACGCCGCCGCGCAGGCCTTTTTGGGACAGGATAACGCGTTCGCGCGCAAGGATATGCAGAAGCTTTCCGAGATAATTGACCGGCGCATCTATTTCCTGGGCAAGGGTCGCGGTACCCATCCAAGCGCCGGGGGGTAGTTTAGCCAATGCGGATAAAGCCCTGATAACGTACAAGCCCGTCTTGGAAATCATGTGTCCTACTCAAGCTACTATATAAGTGGAGCCTCTCTTTTTACACCATTAAGGTCGGATTTTCAAGAAAACTAGCTGTGAAATAATAAACAGCCGAGGGAAAATGGGGGAAAACTGGTGTAGAAGCGTGCTGAAAGCCGTGGAAACGGCGTCCCCGCCGCTTCAGCCAGCCCTACCCGTCCCGAAGGTCATGGTTTTTGGGTGAAGTTGCGGACATCGAGAAGGTACATTTGGCGCTGGCCGTTCTGGTGCGTCGAGTCGATGCAGACAAATGAGCCGTCGCGGTTCCATCGTGGATGGAGGTCGCAGCGGGTTTCATCCTTTCTTTCGGGAGGTATGTAAAACTTGCCGAGCGTTTCGAGCCGGCCGTCTTCGGGCCTGTACAGCATGAGCGGCTGCATCGAGTGGCCGTCGCGGTACCCGTCGGTGAGAATCCACTGGCCGTCGGGCGAGTAGGTGCAGTGGCCGTCGCGGGTGAGGACGTCGGGGCCGACGGCTTGAACGCGGCCGGTCTGGTCGTCGTACAGGTGAAAGTGGTGTTCCTTTTCGGGTTCGGTCGACCAGGCGAGGATTTCATGGGGGTTTCGCCAGATGAAATGAGAAACAAGACCGTGGTCGGCGATGCACCGGAGGTTCGAGCCATCGGGGTCGGCGGTGAACATCCGGGTGATGAAGCCGCCCTCCTTGATAGGCCGGCGGTAGGCGCGGTGGAGGAAGATGAACCGGGTGCCGTCCGGGTTGAAAAGCAAGTGGTTGAACCAGTGCTTGCCGTCGGTGGGGTTGTCTTGGGGGATGTCGGCAATCTGCTTGATGGTAACGACGAGTTTTGATTCGCCGGTTTCGAGGTCGACCAGCCAGATCCCGTCGTCTGCGGGCCGGAAATCGTCCGCACCGGGGTCAACGACGCCTTTGTAGCCGTAGCCGGGACGGGTGTCGTCGACGCGGGCGAAATTGAGAGACACGGCCCGTTTGCCGTCGGGGCTGACGGCATAGACGGGCCGCGGGACCACCCGCTCCTCGCCGGTGAAGGCATCGCGAATAACGGAGACGAACCGGCCGTCGCGCCGGTCGTTGTAGATGATCTTGCCGGGGTTTCCGGGAAGCCATTGGAGCATGCATCCCTGCTGCCACGACCAGGTATGGCTTTCGGCCAGGGGCAGCCACTTATCGCCGTCCCCGAGGTCAACCATTCCGATTACGACCTTGTCGTCAGGTGTGGGGGTTCGGTCGTCGAAATCAACCTCCATTCCGAGGGCGTAGCGGCCGGTAATGTCGAACTGCTGCTTGTCGTAATAGCTAAACCAGTGCGAGAGCGGCCCGCGCGTAATTGCGCGGACGGGAACCGCGGTTTCGAACGCCCGTGTGGGCGCATCGACGGCGACCGCGGGCAGAGCGATGAGAGCGAGCAG
>DATKVG010000042.1:0-16465 GCA_035530195.1 Bathyarchaeia archaeon
GGCAGGGCTTTTTTGTGGAAGAAAACCAAGATCAAAACATGTCATCCAAAGCCCGCCCCAAAGCCTGTCATCCTGAGCCCTGCCAGCCACTGGCTAAGGCTTTTTTTCATGGCCCTTTATGGCAGGGCGTGAGGATCCCCTCGCTCGGGACCCGTGGCTCCCCAAGAGGCCCTCGGACGGATATCTGCCGTACAAGGGGACACCCCCACAACGCGAGCTGAAGCTCGGCGGGGGGCGTCCCAGACGGCTGGTTCTGGAAAAGGGGCGCTTTTATCAGGTATCCTTTCTCAATAAACACCCGAAGGAAAAACCATGGCCAACTCAAAAAAAGAAGTCATTTTATCCGGAATCCGGCCCACGGGCCGGCTGCATTACGGCAATTATTTTGGTGCGCTCCGCCATTTCATCAATCTTCAGGAGCAGGGCCAGGAGTGTTACTATTTCATCGCCGACTACCACGCCCTCACCACCATCTCCGAACCCGAAGATTTCTACAGACAGACCATCGAGATGCTGCGCACCTACGTGGCGTGCGGGCTCGATCCCAACCGGTCCGTCATCTACCGCCAAAGCGACCTCCCCTGCACCGCCGAACTCACCCTCCTGTTCGGGATGATCACCAATATCGGGTTCCTCGAACGCGGCACCACCTACAAGGACAAGATGACCAAGCTGAACGAAGACAACGACCTCGAGGGCAACCCCCTATCTTACGGCCTGCTGGGTTACCCCGTCCTGATGGCGGCCGACATCCTGATCGTGCGCGCAGACAAAGTGCCCGTCGGCGACGACCAGCGCCAGCACGTCGAAATGGCCATCGACATCGCCCAGAGGTTCAATCACCGGTTTGGCGAGACACTCAAAGTCCCCGCGGCCACGTCGCGCGAGGCGTTGCGCCTGCCCGGCCTCGATGGCGCCGCAAAAATGGGTAAGACTGAGCACAACACGCTCGACCTGCTCGACGACCCACAGACCGTCCTGAAGAAAATCAAAGGCGTCCAGACCACCACCGACCCCCTCCCCCTCGACACCGACAGCAACGACCCCGACGCCGTCATCCCCCGCATGCCCACCAGCCTCGGCGTCCTGTACCGGCTACTGAACCTGCTCGCGCCCGAAGACGTCTACCTCGACTTCCTCGCCAAGTACCGCAGGGGCGAGAAGTTCTACGGCACGCTTAAACCGACCCTCGCGAAATACGTGTCCGAGTTCAACGCACCCATCATCGAGCGGTACAACGACCCCGGCAACAACGACGAGTTCATCATCCACTTCCTCCGCGAAAACGCAAAAAAAGTCACACCCGTCGCCCTCGATACCGTCGAAGCATGCCGCCAGGCCATGGGCATCGGCCACAGCCTGTATCGAGCCTGAAGCGCTCCAGACATGAACTCATACAGAGACTGACACGGACTGCAACGTGCAAAAGTCCGTGTTCGTCCGTACTACTTCGCGCAATCTTTCGCAGAAATTAAAGCCGACCCGGATCAAAGTCTGTCATCCTGGGCGACCAAGCCCTGTGGCAGGGCTTTTTTGTGAAAGAAAACCAAGATCAAAACATGTCATCCAAAGCCCGCCCCAAAGCCTGTCATCCTGAGCGAGGAAGCCCTGTCGCCAGGGCTTTTTTGTGGCAGAAAACCAAGATCAAAGCCTGTCATCCTGAGCCCCACCAGCCACCGGCTTTGGGTACTGCGGCGAGGCGTCTGATGGCGGGGCGTGAGGATCCCCTCGATTACAACCAGTGGCGTCCCAAGAGGTCTCGCCAAAAAGTTTTCTTAGGAGGAGCCCCGCCAGCCGCCGGCTTTGGGTATTTGGGCGAGGCGTCTGATGGCGGGGCGTGAGGATCCCCTCGGTTGCAAGCAGTGGCGTCCCGATCAGTCCTCACCAAGTTCATGCCCGCAACAATACCAAGGGGATTCCCACGTCGCGCTGGGAAAAGGTCAGAGTTGCAGGAACGGCAGTCTGCGGCCAGCGCTCCTCGGAATGACACCTTCAGGCGCTTGGGGCGCGGCTCCGCTGCCCTAAGTTTGCCCGTGTTCGTCCGTGCCATCTTCTCGCCTCCAGCCTTTTTTGTGGTAATATTCACTAGCTTTTTTTCATTGGGCTGCTGGAGCATGGCATGAAAACGCGCACAATCATTGGCATAGGACTGATCGTTGGGCTGTCAAGCGCGGTTTTGTGGGGCTGCGGCGAGAGCGGATCGGCGCCTCGCCCCGAGGCAGAGCCGCTGCCGGTGGCCAAGGAAGTTGGCCAAGTGCCGCTTGCTTCAGCGCCTGCCGATGAAGGAGAGCCGGTCGAGGGCGATTATGTGGTTATTCGGCTGCGCGCCGAACCCGCTCACCTCAATCCCATTACGGGTACCGACGGGTATGCCATGGACATCTTCGACAATGTTTTTGAGTCGATGACGGACCGTGACTACACCACGTTTGAGCTGAGACCGCAGATCGCGGAGTCTTGGGAAATCAGCGACGACCACCTCACCTATACGTTCCACCTCCGCAAGGACGTGAAGTTCTCCGACGGCACCCCTGTGACGGCTCACGACGCCAAGTTCTCATTCGACATTATTAAAGACCCGGCCGTCGATGCCGCCGCGCTTCGCAACTACTACAACGACGTGCTTTCATGCGAGGCCGTTGACGACTACACCGTCGTGTTCAAGTGCAGCCAGCCCTATTTCAAGCACATTGATTTCCTGTCCCTGGCCATTCTGCCCAAGCACGTCTACGGTACAGGCGATTTCAATAACCACCCGAACAACCGGGCCCCAATCGGCTCAGGCCCCTACGTCTTCGAGCGCTGGGATACGGGCAGCCAAGTTGTCCTGACCCGCAATGAAAACTATTGGGGCGAAAAGCCCAAGCTCAAGAAGATTATTTACAAATTCATTACCGACGACAATGCGGCCCTGCAGGTACTTGAACGGCAGGATGTTGACGTTATGCTGCCGACGATGACGCCGGAACAGTGGGTCTCCTGCGCCGGCAGACCTGATTTCCAGGCGAAGTTCAACCTGATCAAAGGCTTTGCCCCGCGGTACAGTTACATCGTCTGGAACCAGCGCCGCCCGCAGTTTGAAGACAAGCGCGTGCGCCGCGCCATGACGCTGCTGCTGGACCGACCGCTCATCCTCGATACCATCTTCCGTGGGCTCCCTCGCCAAGCGACCGGCATCTTCTACGACGAGATCGAGAACAACCCTAATCTCAAGCCGTTGCCGTTCGACCCCAAGGAGGCCAAACGACTGCTGGATGAAGCCGGTTGGATCGACACCGACAACGACGGAATCCGCGACAAGAACGGAATCCCCTTCACGTTTGAAATGCAGATCTCTTCGGGAATCCGCGAATACGAACAGATGGCCACGGTGTACCAGGAAGAACTCAAGCGGGCCGGGATTCAGATGTCGATCCGCCCGTTGGAATGGGCGACATTCACCGATCGGCTGCACACCCGCAACTTCGACGCGGCGCCGCTGTCATGGGCCAGCACGACGGTCATCAACAACGACCCCTACCAGATCTGGCACTCGAGCCAGATCGAAAAGGGATCGAACTACGGCCGGTTTGTGAATGAGGAGGCCGACAAAATCATCGAGGCGGGCCGACTCGAGTTCGACCGGGACAAGCGCATCAAGAGGTATTACCGCTTGCAGGAAATAATCCACGAAGAACAGCCTTACACGTTGCTGTTCAACGGAGTCAATTTGGTGGCGGTCGACAAGCGGTTCCGTAACGTGCGCCTTTACAAACGCGGTGTGGTGCCGCGCGAGTGGTGGGTGCCGCTCGAACTGCAGAAATATCATTGACACGGTAAGAGTCCAGATTGCGTATAAGTGAAAGCCTACCTGATACGCCGCTTACTGCTGATTGTGCCGACGTTCATCGGTATCAGCCTGATCACGTTTCTCGTGGTACAACTCGCCCCCGGCAGCCCCGTATACATGAAATTGCGCCAGGCCGAGGGCGGCATGTCTTCCGGCGCCGCCTCGGAAGAAATCATCGAGCAGACAAAAAAGCTCTACGGGCTTGATAAGCCGATCCACATCCGTTACGTCATTTGGCTGGAAAAACTGGTGCGGCTGGATTTCGGCAATTCCTATAAAGACCAGCGGCCCGTCATCACCAAAATCAAAGAAACGCTCCCGGTTACGCTGCAGATCGAGGTGATCGTCATCTTCCTCATCTACCTGATCTCGATACCGATAGGCGTCTATTCGGCCACGCACCAATATTCCTGGGGCGACCGCGTTACCACCGTGATCCTGTTCATCCTGTACAGCCTGCCCAGTTTTTGGGTGGCGATGCTGCTGATGCTGTTCTTTGGCGGCGGCCGGTTTCTCAACTGGTTCCCCGTTCACGGCCTCAACTCGTTCGGCGCGGAAAACCTTGCCTGGGGACCTTGGCTGCTGGACCGGATCTGGCACCTGGTGCTACCGGTGATCTGCCTGACATACGGCGGCCTGGCCGGCCTGTCGCGGTACGCCCGCAGCGGAATGATGGAGGTCATCCGTCAGGATTACATCCGCACCGCGCGCGCATACGGGTTCTCCGAAAAGACCGTCATCTGGAAGTACGCCCTGCGCAACAGCCTCATCCCGATCGTCACGCTGCTAGCCACGCTCCTGCCCGCCCTGATCGCCGGCAGCTTCATCATCGAAAGCATCTTCTCGATCCCCGGCATGGGCCGGCTCGGATTCGAGGCCATCCTGTCGCGCGACTATCCGCTCATCATGGGCATCTTGTCGATTTCAGCCCTCCTGACGCTGCTCGGGTTGCTCCTGTCCGACATCCTGTACGCGGTCGTCGACCCGAGGATTAAGTTGCGATGACCGAACCCGCCGCCAACAACGTCGCCCCCGCCCCGCGCCGCCGGCAATCCTGGTGGGCGCTGGTGTGGCGGCAGTTCCGGCGCAACCGGCTCGCAGTTGCCGGGCTGTGCCTGATGCTGGTGCTGTTTTTTGTGGCGATTGCCGCGCCGTTTCTGGCAGGCGAGCGGCCCATCTACGTCAGGATGGAAGGGCGCGCTTACTGGTTTCCTAACCTGAAGATCTACCCGGAACTGCGCTACTTCGATTTCACCAACTGGCATCCGGCCGAAGGCGAGTACATCCTGCGCACGCCCGTGCCTCATGCGCCCGAGCGCTCGAATCTGCGCGACCGCCTCGCCCCACCAAGCCGTACCCACATCCTCGGCACCGACGATCGCGGCAGGGACGTGCTCAGCCGGATGATCTGGGGCACGCGCATCTCGATGTCCGTCGGGTTTGTGGCGGTGGGCATTGCCGTGGCCATCGGGATCGTGCTGGGGGCCATTGCGGGCTTTTACGGTGGGCTGCCAGACCTGCTCATTCAGCGCGTGATCGAAGTGGTGATGTGTTTCCCGATGCTTGTCCTGATTCTGTCGCTGATTGCGTTCCTGCCCCCCAGCATTTACAACATCATGGTCGTGATCGGCCTCGTTACTTGGACGGATTCGGCCCGCTTATTGCGCGGCGAGTTCATGCGCCTGCGCGAATCCGATTTCGCAATCGCCGCACGGGCGTCCGGCCTCAGCGACCGCCGGATCATGTTCCGCCACCTGCTGCCCAACGGCGTATCCCCCGTGCTTGTCAGCGCCACGTTCGGCGTCGCATCCGCCATCCTCACCGAATCCGCCCTCAGTTTCCTCGGATTCGGCGTGCCGCCACCCACGCCGAGTTGGGGCGAACTGCTCTCGCAGTCGCAGCGTTACGTTGACAGCGCGTGGTGGCTGGTCATGTTTCCCGGTCTCGCTATCTTCCTCACCGTCACCGCGTTCAACCTCGTCGGCGAAGGACTGCGTGACGCCATGGACCCGAGGTTGCGCCAATGAACGACAAGCCACTCAACAATGGCGTCATCCTCAGCATCCGAAACCTCAAAACGTATTTCAAAACCGAGGCCGCCGTCGCTCTGGCTGTCGATGACGTATCGTTTGACATCCCCGCGGGCAAAATCGTCGCACTCGTCGGCGAGAGCGGCTGTGGCAAGAGCGTCACCGCACTCAGCATCATGCGGCTGATCCCAAGCCCGCCCGGCGTGATCGCCGGCGGCCAGATCCTGTTCGACGGCCGGGATCTGCTCGGACTGCCCGAGCGCGAGATGCGTGGGTTGCGCGGCAACGCCATTTCGATGATCTTCCAGGAGCCGATGACGTCGCTCAACCCCGTGTTCCGTGTGGGCGGCCAGATCGCCTCCACAATCCGGCTGCACCGCGGCGTGTCGCGCCACGAAGCGCGCAGCCAGGCCATCCAGTTGCTCGACAAGGTCGGCATCCCCGCACCCGAGTCGCGCGTCGACGATTATCCCCACCAGATGTCCGGCGGGATGCGCCAGCGCGTCATGATTGCCATGGCGCTCGCCTGCAATCCCAAGATTCTGATCGCCGACGAGCCCACCACCGCGCTCGATGTCACCATCCAGGCCCAAATCCTCGATTTGCTGCGAAACCTCCAGGCCGACACCGGCATGTCGATCCTTCTTATTACGCACGACCTCGGCGTCGTAGCCGAAACCGCCCACCACGTCGCCATCATGTACGCCGGCAAGATCGTCGAAGAAGCGGACGTCGAAGAGTTGTTCCTGCGCCCCAGGCACCCGTACACCCAGCGCCTGTTCGCGTCGCTCCCGCAACTCCACGACAACCGCGACCGGCTCGAAACCATCCCCGGACAGGTCCCCGCTGCAACCGAATTCCCCGCCGGCTGCCGCTTCAACCCGCGGTGCCCTCACGCTATGGACGTCTGCCGCGATACCGTGCCGCGTTACATCGAAGTCGTGCCCGGCCACAAAGTCGCCTGCTGGCTGCACGACGAGCAGGGAAGGGAGGCTCGGTGAACGCGGGCAAACCCGATAACCTGCTCGTGGTGCGCGACCTTGTCAAGCATTTCCCCGTCCGGCATGGCGTGTTCTCGCGCGTGGGCGGCCTGGTGCGCGCCGTCGACGGCGTGTCGTTCGACATACCCCGCGGCAAAACGCTCAGCCTCGTCGGCGAGAGCGGCAGCGGCAAAACCACCGCGGCCCGGTGCATTCTGCGGCTGATCGAACCCACCTCCGGCCGGATTGAATTCGACGGCATCGATATCGAGTCGCTGAGGCGGTCGCAGTTGCGCCCCCTGCGAAAACGCATGCAGATCATCTTCCAGGACCCCTACGGCTCGCTAAACCCCCGTATGACGGTGCACGCCGTCCTTGCCGAGATCTTCGCCGCACACCGCATCGTACCCCGCTCCGACATCCGCGCCCGCGTCATCCAATTGCTCGACGTGGTCGGCCTCTCCGCCGAGGCCGCCGACCGGTACCCGCACGAGTTCAGCGGCGGCCAGCGGCAGCGGATCGGGATCGCCAGGGCGCTCGCCGTCCAACCCGACCTCATTGTCGCCGACGAACCCGTTTCGGCGCTGGACGTGTCGATCCAGGCGCAGATCCTCAACCTGCTCAACGACCTCCAGCGCCAGTTCGGCCTCACGTACCTGTTCATCGGCCACAACCTCAGCGTCGTGCGGCACGTGTCGGATTATGTGGCCGTCATGTATCTGGGCAGGATTGTCGAAAAAGGATCGGTCTCCGACATTTTCGAGCGGCCCGCGCATCCGTATACAAAAACTCTTCTCGCGGCCGTGCCCGTCCCCGTGCCGCGCGCCGCTCGACAAGGCAAGCCCCTGTCCGGCGACATCCCCAGCCCGCTCAACCCACCCACCGGGTGCCATTTCCACCCCCGATGCCCACAACATATAGGGGGCTGCTGCACCAAGACCCCATTACTAGTCGAGATCGAGCCGGGCCATTCTGTGGCCTGCAGAGTACTCGCGCAAATGCCGTGATTTCCCTGTCTAACGCGGCTATCTGTGGCAATCCCAATGCTTGCACCAGGAATTTTTCGTTGGCCGGTGGGGTTCAGAATAGAAGGCGTCAAAAAACTGTCAAAAAATGCTTGACGCGATTAACAAAAAAGTGCATACTGTTTTCGGCTGTAGTTTCTACTGAAAGGGCGAAGGCATCATGAATACCAACGGGATGGGTGTATTTTGTGGCCGGATTTACCAAGCCAGCAGGAAGCGTGTGGGCGAGTTGCTTGTCGAGGAAGGGCTTGTAACGGGTCTGGATTTGGCGAGGGCGCTGCTGCATCAAAAAGAATACGGCGGCAAAATCATAGATATTCTTGTAGCCTTAGGTGCAACCAATACCAACCTCGTGGTCAATTTCCTTGCGCGGCAACCGGGGGTTCCGAGTCTGCGGTTGCGCAACTACGACGTGCCCCGCAAAATCGTTTCGCTGGTTCCAAAGGAGTTGGCGGTCAAACACGAAGTCTTTCCGGTCGACACCGTGGGTCAGGTCCTGACCTTGGGCATGGTGTGCCCGCTGGATCGGGGGGCGATTACGGAATTGGAGCAGGTCACGGAACTCAAGGTCCGTCCGATCCTCTGCTCGTCCGACGATATTCGGACCGCTATTAACCATTATTACAACTGTAAAGAGATAGTCACGCTATCCTGGTTGGCGCTGCAGCCCGCGCGCTCGCATGTCTCCCACGCAAGAGGGTAGAAACACGAGTTTGCCGCCAGCCGGCGTTTTTTCTTCCCCGGCACCCCAAAATGCAGTGGCTTGCCGGGCGAACACCCCATCCCTGGTCAAGATCGAGCCGGGCCGTTTCGCGGCATGCAAGGTGCTCCGCCAAGTTCCGTAACTCCGTGTCCAACGCAGCTATCAGCGGCCGTTACCGGGCCTGCATCAGGGAATTTCTCTTTGGCTGGTGGGGTTTACCGCTGTTAGCGTATTACTTGACATCATGATAAGAAAAATGCACAATACTCGCTATTGTGGATCTTAAAGGGCGTAAGTCTCATGAATACAAAAGGGATGAGTGCATTTTATGCCAGCCTTTACCATGATCGCAGGAAACGTGTGGGTGAGCTGCTTGTGGAAGAAGGGCTTGTAAGCGGCCTGGATTTGGCGAGGGCGCTGCTGCATCAAAAGGATTATGGCGGCAAGATAATCGATATTCTTGTGGCATTAGGCGCTACTACTACTAACAGCGTGGTCAATTTCCTTGCGCGGCAACCGGGCATCCCCAGCCTCAGGCTGCGCAACTACGATGTATCCCGAGGAATCGTTTCCCTTGTTCCAAGGGAGTTGGCGGTAAGACATGAGGTTTTCCCGGTCGAGACAATGGGCCAAGTCCTGACGCTCGGAATGGTGTGCCCGCTGGACCGGGGAGCCATTGCGGAACTGGAACAGGTTACGGAACTCAAGGTCCGGCCTATCCTCTGCTCGTCCGATGATATCCGGGCCGCCATCAACCACTACTACAGCCGTAAAGAGATAGTCACGCTCTCCTGGCTAACTCTACAGCCGGCACAATCTTATTTCGCCCAAGCACGCGGCCACCTGTAGGCGTGTATTCGGCAAAATCCACCTAGCCTATAGTTTTGCCATTTAGGCGGCGTGTCTGTATGCATGGTTACGGCAGTCCCGTGGGTTTTTCAATACCACGATGTTTTCTGGGGTATTGCAAAACCGCTCTTGCCTGAGGAGATTTCGCAGCAGTTGGAGCATGTTGGCAAAGCTCGGTGTGCGTTTGTGGCGATACCACGGCATGATGGAGATCCCGTGGGGATACAGGCGGTATCCATGCCGGCAGAACCACGCAACCGTCAACGTGTTCATCATGTAGGTATAAGCGGCCACCCCACGGCCGGCCACCCAGCCTTCCACGAGCCGCTTGCGAAACGCCCCGTCGTGAAACATCGCCTGGCTGTACAGATCCGACGCCGCCACGCCGATGTACTGGCACATCAGCCCCGGCGGCGCACTACCCGCGAGCATGTTCTGTGTAATGCCCCGGGCCGATCCGCCTACCGTCCCGATCTTGCCATTGCACCACGGCTGGTCCAGGACCCACAGCACCGTATCGTACCCGTCCTTGTTTTCGCCCCAGCCGTCGTCCAGGAACGTTCTGAACAGCCCCTCGGAATCAAACGTGCCCCGGCAATCCTGCGCAACGACCGCGTAGCCACGGAACAGGTTCAACCACCCCCGGCCGCTCTACATCGGCATACGTCGGCCTGTCGCCCGAATAGGTCACATTATTGTAAATCTCGTTTTCGTAGCTGGTACTCATCATGAACAGCAAAACACGATCCAGCCCGGGAGTCGAATCGTCGATGGTGTATGAGAATACGCTTTCGGAGGTCGTGCTGCCGTAAACTTCCACCGGGATCTC
Source organism: Bathyarchaeia archaeon (assembly GCA_035530195.1). Classification (GTDB taxonomy): domain Bacteria; phylum Hydrogenedentota; class Hydrogenedentia; order Hydrogenedentales; family SLHB01; genus JAPLKX01. The sequence continues at coordinate 10,246 of DATKVG010000042.1, forward strand.
ATCGCCCGGCGCGCCCGAACCCAGGGCGGCAACCCGCGTCGCGCCTATCGCGATGCCCGGCACCGGCAACCCCGTCTGCGCGTTCGTCACGACGCCCGACATCGTAACCGGCGCCGCGCATATCGAACCGCAAAGCAAAAACAACGAAATCACAATCAGAACCTGCACGCCGCCCACAGTCGGTCCTTGCACTACTTATTGCCTCCCACGCACCCCGCGTGAATTCACCGTTATGCCTGACGACACCGCGCCCTTATCTTAAACACGACGTTAGAGCGCCGGTTCCCGCTCATTATTGCGTCTCGGCGAGAAGCTCCCCGAAAAAGGCCTCATTCTGCATCTGCAGCTTGACGTGGCGCTGGCAGACCTGGCACTGGAAGCTGTCGCCCACCTTTGCGCCTTCGGGGATGGGAATGTAGGTGCTGCAGAACGGGCACACGATGCTTCTGCCTTCCTTCTGCGATTCCTGCATGACTCGGGTGATCTTGCCTTCCCGGTAGCAGCGCCCCAGCATTTCCGCCACGGCCGGGTCAAACTGGGTTCCCGCGTTTTTCAGAATTTCCTGCACCGCCGCCTCCGGCGCCATCCCTTTCCGATACGGCCGGTTGCTCGTCATCGCGTCCAACGTGTCCGCCGCAGCGATCACTCGCCCCTCGATCGGTATGGCGTCGCCCGACAGTCCGAACGGGTAACCCCTCCCATCGTACCGCTCGTGGTGGTAAAGACAGTACGGGATCATCGGCTTGAGAAACTCGACATCCCGCAGCATCCGCGCCCCACGCTCCGGGTGCACCTTCATCTGCGCGTATTCTTCATCCGTAAGCTTGGCGGTTTTTCGCAGGATCGAGTCATCCACGGCGATCTTCCCCACGTCGTGGAGGAGGCCGCCCGTCTCGCACTGTCCGACCTTCTCTTTCGACCAGCCCATCGCACGCGCGATTTCCATCGCAAAATGAGTCACCCGCCACGTGTGACCGACCGTGTAGTGGTCCCGCATTTCGATGGCGTTTGCGAGCACGATCAGCGTGTCGTGGTACGCCTGCTCGAGTTCGTGGACGTATTGGGCGTTGCGGATCGCCACACCCGCCGGGCCCGCCACCGCCACCAGCAATTCGAGGTCGCTTTTTGAGAACGCGTTGGTCGTGCCGTGCGTGTCGACGTACACGACGCCCAGGGGTTTGTCCTGGTGGATGAGCGGCGCGCACATGGCCGACGCGATATTCTGCGAGATGATGCTCATTCCCGCGCCGAACCTCGAGTCTTCCGCCGCGTCGTACGTGATGATGGCCTCGCCGTGTTCGAGGGCTCTCCGCACGATCGTCGAACTGATCACGGTGCTGCCGATGCCGGTCTTGACATATTCCGTGACCAACTCGCCCGTCTTGTCGTCCTTGAGCACGATCACGCCGTTGTGAGCCGGCACCAGCGAGAAAATCTGCTCCATCACGCGCTCGAACAGAAGCCGCAGGTTCCGCTCGCTCGAGATGATCTGGTTCGCCTTGTAGACGGCCGCCAGCCGGTTTTGCGCGTCCCGCTGCTGTTGCGGTGTCGCCAGCGCCGATGTCTGAAAGAACGTCGCGAACACGTTGGCGGCGCTGGATGCTTCCATCCGGCCTTCCAGGTCCGCCCGGAACTGGACCGCCTGCGCCTGCCCCTCTTCCACCTCCTCGTACCGCATCTGGATGTTGCCGATACGAATCACGTCGCCCGGGCTGAGCCGGCTCTCCAAGACCTTGCGCTCGCCTACGAACGTGCCGTTGCCCGACCCCAGGTCGCGCAACACCGTTCCCCGCGGCGTCTGCTCGATCACCGCGTGCCGCCGCGATACCTGCGGATCGTCCAGGCACAGCCCGCTATCCGGGTGACGGCCGATTGTCAGCGTCCCGTCAACCGGCACCACCTCCCCTTGTCGAACCCCTGAAAGCAGCACTACACGTTCCGTTTCCATCGCCTGCCGGCCTCCCGAGCCCAGTACTCCCGCAACGCCCTCTCATCGGCCGTTATAGCAGATGCATACCCCAAAGAAAAGACTTCGCTCGCCACAAGCCGGGCCGTACAAAACTGCCCGGCATAACGCAACGGGCCGTTCGCGGCTGTTGTTACACAGGGGCTTCCTGCTGGAATGCCTGTTGCACACATGAATGAAAAGCAGACCAGTAGTTGTCTTAATCGACAAAGAGCGCACGCACATGAAAAATCTCGGCGCCGCGGGGAAACTGATGCTGCCGACGGGCATCGTCCTGGTGGGAACCGGCGGTTTCCTCGTCATCCCCCGACAACGCACTGCACCCATAGGTTGGAGCGGACAAAGGAGGGAAGATCCGGATGCAAGATCGGGGGGACCGCCAACGGCGACCCGAGATTGTCGGCGCAAATCTGGCAGGCAGGATTTTTTGGTTTTTGCCTTTGTAAACACTTGACATCTATATCTTTCCTCTATAGAATCATTACCGTTACTGGGAGAACATTTTTCGGCCGTTGCGACAAATTGGCCAAAATAGCATTTCGCTCTGATTCTTAATAGGACAACACTGGACGAACTGACGGGGGGACCCGCAGGTTTCATGGACGAGCATCAGTCGCACCTGGCAGTTTTCGGCCTCAGAGAACAACCGTTTGCCCCGACGGCGGATCCTGCCTACTTCTACGCCATGAGCAAGCACAAGGAATGCTTGTTCCGGTTGTGGAGCAGCATCGACGAGCGGTGCGGGATAGCGGTAGTTCTCGGCAATTATGGCACCGGCAAAACCACGCTGCTACGCAAGCTGCTCACCGGCATGGCTGCCCACAGAGACCGCTACGCCGTCGCCGTCATCGGATCACCGGTGCCGTCGTGGACGAGTTTTGCGCTGCTCGAATCGATCGTGGCCCAGTTTGGCCTTCCGCGCCCCGCCAAGTCGTTTGTCACCTACATGGAAATCCTGAACCGGTATTTGCTGAAGTACCGCAATCGGATCAACACGCTCATCATCGACGACGCACAAAACCTCAACAAACGCGGCCAGTTGGAGTTGCTGCGCCTGGTCCAGAACCTCGAAACCAACCAGCACAAACTCCTCAACCTCGTCCTGTTTGCCCAGCTCGAGTGGGTCCAGGTGCTTCACGCCGCGCCCAACTTCGAGCAACGAATCAACATGACGTTCACGCTCGATCCCATCGGCCTCGAAGAAACCCGCGAATTCATCCAGTTCCGACTGCGGCAGGCGGCCATCGACCCGGCATGGACAGACCTGTTCGACGAAGGCGCCGTTCACGTCATCCACGCGTACGCCGAGGGAAACCCCCGCGTTATGGTCACCCTGTGCCGGAACTCGCTGCTGCTGGCGGCGCAAGTCGGCGTAAACCAGGTTGGGGCGGACATCGCACTGCATACGATCGAAAAAACCACCGTGCCCGACGCCGAAAAACGCGCCAGGGCGTATCAGGCGGCCCGGGCCTTCCGTATATCCGCCGGAATAGGCGCGCCCGTCGAGGCCCCCTCGCTAAACGACAATCTTGTGCGCCTGCCCACGACGCGTGAGCAGCGCGCTTCACAAATGTTGCTTAAGGTCGCCGCAAAGGCAAAGACAACGCCCGGCTTCTAGGCGCGTCCCAGAGCGGGCCGCCAAGACGGGAAAAAGGTCGGTTCTGCAGGATGTCGGCTAAATCGCAGCCCGAGGATCGGCGCCACCAGTCGTCGCAGGATGAACTTCTCCATCGGCTCGACCAGTTAGACGGCTCCCTCAGAGATCGAATCGACCAAGACCAACGGCTCCAAAGCGGTGTACCCGAGCATCAGCGGCCCACTGACCTCGACTTCATTCTCATGAGCGGCCTGACAAGGCCCACTCCCGAAAACGTATTGACCCCCGCCGATTTCAGCCGCCCCATCAGTTTTTTCGAAGAGGGCGTGGTGGACGTCGACGATTCAATGGCGCCTCTCACCATCGACTCCGAGCCCATCGCCGATGAAGTCCTCGGCGCGGCGCCCATTGCGCCCCCGGTCGGGTTCCAGGGCGACAGCAACATCATCGAAATGCCGGGCATGACACCCCCCGCCGAGGTCTCCGAAACGGCGGTCTCCGAAGCGCAGGTCTCCGAAGCCGAGGTCTCCGAAGCCGAGGTCTCCGAAACGGAGGTCTTCGAAACGGCGGTTTCCGAAACGGCGGTTTCCGAAACGGAGGTCTTCGAAACGGAGGTCTCCGAAACGGAGGTCTCCGAAACCGAGGTCTTCGAAACGGAGGTCTCCGAAGCCGAGGTCTCCAAAACGGAGGTCTCCGAAACGGAGGTCTCCGAAGCGCAGGCCGAGCCGGAGCCTGTTGCCGATGACGCGGACCAAGAACCGGAACTCTTACAACCTTCAGCGATCCCGGGCTTCGAAGAAGCTTATGAAGAACCCCCGGCCACGGTCGAAGATCTGTATGAACAGCCTGGCCCTGACGAGGCCGGGCCACAAGCCCTCCAGGTCCCGCCCGCAATCCCGGACAAACCCGAAGAACCCGCAATACCAGAGCCCGCCGACCAAGCCGCTACATCTCCCGAGACCTCGTTCGCTGACGAAATCGCTCCCTCAGATGACGAGGTTTCGTTGCTGATTGCCCAGTACCTGAAATCGGCGAGGCAGGAGGCCGTCGAGTCTGTTGCTCCGCCCGCGCCAAAGCCGCCTGCCGTTCCCGACTTGGAACCTGTCCCGCCCCTGGTCTCTCAGGAGCCCTTGCAGGAGCCCTTGCCTGAGGCCGAGATCGAGCCGGAACCTGCGCTCGCGGCTGCGCCAGCGTTTGAAACCGAGCTTGTCCCGCCGCCGCACGAGGAAACGCGCCCGCCCGACTTCGCCGAAACGGACCTTCTCCTGCGCGCGCTCGAAAATCAGCCGCGCGAACTCCCCGCTATGCCCGCCGGCGTCGATGAGGAGGCGCCCGAGCCCGCGGAGTCTGCCGGCCCGCATCCCGACGAGGTCGAAGATCTGCCCGTGCGAGAGCCGTTGACGCGCCACAGCCCGCGGCGGTCGCGGCGGTCGCGCAGCCGGGCGCGCAGACGCAGAATCCGGCTGGCCCTTATGTCTGTTGCCATCGCGGTTACGGCGGCAACCGTAACGGGGGCGTACCTGTGGATCCGGCCGGCGTTCAGCACGCCCGAGGCGCGGTTCGCGTCCGCCGAGCAACTGGCCGCTGCCGGCTCGTTCTCCCAAGCCGCCGCCGCATTTGAGGCGTTCGCCTCGGCGTACCCGCAACACCCGTCGCGATCCTCCGCCGAGTTCCTGGCGGCCCATTTTGCCTGCATGGCGCCCGCCCGTGATTTCGACGAGGAGCAGGCCGTCAATCAACGGGCCCTCGTTCTCTTTGAGAAGTTCCTGCGCGACAACCCCACCCACGTCAAAGCCCCGCGCGCGTGGACCATGCTGGCCCAGTTGCACTACAAGCTCGGCCGGTACCAGGAAGCGGTCAACATCCTCCGCGATCCCGTGCTCCGGTTGCGCGACCCTGAATCCGCCCTGCCCGGGTTGCGCACACTCGCCCGGTCGTACGTCCGGCTGGGCGAGCACGAATCCGCCGTTTCCGCGTATCAGCAGGCCGCCGCGTTTGCCGGAAATTACGCGCCCGACGCGGATTACGATGAATTGGGCGACCTGTTCAAGCTGCGGGCCGATCGTGCCGATGATCCTGGGGAGGTCCAAAAGCTTCGTCAGACCGCTGTAGAAAATTGGAACCACGCGATCCGGGTGCCGGGGATCGACCCCGCGAGCAAGGCCAAGATCCAAGACAAAATAAAGTGGCTGGAATCGCAACTCGGCGAACCGCAACAACCGCCGGCAACGACCGAAACCGGAGCCGTCGCGACCGGCCCGGCAGAACCGGCGCCCGCACCTGCCGCCGACACCGTCCCGCCGGCCCCTGCCGTGGACCCGGCGGCGGAAGCCCGGTTTCTCGGCGGCGGCCCTGGAATGGATTCCGTGCCATGACGCGCATGAGAATGCGGCGCAGGAGAATGCCCATGCGGCGTAGTGCATTGAACGCAGCGCTGCTTCTAACGGCAGTTGCCGTGGCGTTTTCTGTTATTTTGCCGGCCGCGGGCGCACAGGAGCCTACCCCCGACGCAAAAAAGATCCAGGCCGGCGACGTCCTGTTTCTGGACGTTTACCGGCGGCCGGAGCTTTCCTCATCGGTGCAGGTGGACGGCATCGGCGCCGTCAGCGTGCCCTACGTCGGCGAGATCGTCGTTCTGAACATGACCGAGCAGGAGG
>DATKVG010000043.1:0-74553 GCA_035530195.1 Bathyarchaeia archaeon
TATGGGACGTATAGGACGATTGGGTTCAACTGAGTTGCGGGCAATCGGTCCTTCTTGAGGAGATTAAGATGAAGCTGCAAATATTGGGTACGGGCTGCCCGAAATGTACCAAGCTGGCGGAAAACACCGAGGCCGCCGCCAAAGAGCTGGGCATCGAGTACGAACTGGTGAAAATCAAGGACATCAACGCCATCATGGGGTTTGGCGTGATGGTGACGCCGGCGCTGGCCGTCGACGGGACGGTGAAGGTGGCGGGGAAAGTGCCGGCGGTGGACGAGATCAAGAAGATGCTGACCTGAATCATGGGAGGATGGAAAAATGACTGATAAAGAATCTTGCAGTTGCCCGGCGGGCCCGACATTGATTTTTGCGTGTTCGGGTGCGGCGGACGTGGGTGAAATAGCGGATCGGACGGCGCGGACGCTCGCGCACGAAGGCGCCGGGAAGATGTTCTGCCTGGCGGGCGTCGGCGGCCGCGTGAGCGGCATCATGGCATCGACTCAGGCAGCGAGCAAGGTGCTGGCGATTGACGGGTGCCCGTTGAACTGCGCCCGGAAAACGCTCGAGGAGGGCGGATTCACGGCGTTCGTTCATCACCAACTGGCAGACCTCGGCCTGGAGAAGGGCAAGAGCCCGGCCACGGACGAGGCGGTCGGAAAGGCCGTGGCGAGAGCCCGGGAGTTGCTGGCGTGATGAGACGGGTTGGATTGATGTCAGCGGCTGTGGCCGCGGGCGTTCTTGTGGTTTCGATGCTGAGCTGCGGCAGTGCGCCCGAACCCGCGCGAACCGAAGTGGTGTATTTCCACAGGACCGTTCGTTGCCCGTCGTGCCTGACGATCGAGGATTGGGCGAAGTCGGCGGTGGCGCCGGACGTGGAGGCCGGGCGCGTCACGTGGCAGGCACTCAACCTGGATGAGCCGGCCAACACGCAGTTTGAAGATCGGTACGGGCTCATGGCGCAGTCCGTGGTGGTGCGTGAGATGAAGGCGGGCCAGGAAACGCGCTGGAAGAATCTCGAGAAGGTGTGGGACCTCCTCGAGGACGAGGCGGCGTTCACGAAATACGTTCAAGACGAGGTCCGTGCGTTTACGGCGGCTCAACCGGAGGCGACATCATGAACCTTTTATCGAAACTGCTGATAGTGGCGGCGCTGATTGCCGCGGTGGTGGGCATCAAGGTGTGGAAAGACTACACAACCGGAGACCCCACGCAATTGATCGTAAAAGCTGACCAAGGCCCGGCAGCAGCACCGGCGGCGCAGGATGCGCCGAAACCAGCGGCGCCGAAACCGCAGGTGCTGCCGCGGCTGGTGGACCTTGGCGCGGACAAGTGCATCCCGTGCAAAATGATGGCGCCCATTCTCGAAGAATTGAAAAAGGAATACGCGGGGCGGTTCGATGTGGAGTTCATCGACGTGTGGAAAAACCCGCCGGCCGCAAAAGAGTATGGCATCCGGAGCATTCCGACGCAGGTGTTTTTCGACGCCTCCGGCAAGGAACTGTTCCGGCACGTCGGCTTCTTCGGCAAGGACGAGATTCTCGGCAAATGGAGAGAGTTCGGCGTGCTGCCGGCCGAACAAAAGACAGCGCCGCCCGCCGGGTTCACGCGGTTGGAACCGGCCTCGGCCGATACGCGCGACAAGAACCAAATCTGCTACATGTGCGATGGCGACATCGCCGCCAAAACGCTTGTGGTGCTGAAGACAGAGAAAGGCGACGTCAATTTCTGCTCGCCCCACTGTTACTTCATCGCGTATTCGAGCATGATGGAATCGAAACCGCCCATCGAGAACGTATCTGTAACCGACTGGAACACGGGCTCGCTGGTTGCGGCCGGCAGCGCCAGGTTCGCGCTCTCGCTGGACCAACACACCCGGCCGGTTGTGAAAGCCTTTGCGGATGAAGCCGCGGCCAAGGCCGAGTGCAGCGCCAATGGCGGCAGCGTGATCGACATGCCGGGCCTGATGGCGAAAGAAATGGAAACCCGCTGCGGTTTCTGCGACCGGGCCGTGTATCCGGCCGATGCCTGCGCCGTAAAAGTCGAGGGGCTCAACACGTGGGGCTGCTGCACCATGTGCGCGTTGGGCGTAGCTGCTCGGCTGCAAAAGGACATTGAAGTAACCGCGAAAGATGCACTCTCAGGCGAGCCCATTCAAGTGAAGACCGCGGGCGGTCATGTAAGCTCGCTCGAACCGCAATCCGCCGTGGCTTGGGCCGGCACGAAAAAGGATGCGGAAGGAAAGCTCGTTTCGACGGGTTGTTTCAAGCAAGCCTTCTTCGCCCATGAGGCGAATCTCAGGAAATGGGTAGACGTCCATCCAACGGCGACCGGCAGGCTGATTCTTATTGAACAGGCCTTAGTCGAAAAAATGAAACTCACGCCTCAGCAAATCAGCAAAGCGTGCAAAATCGGTGAATGCACTCCCAAATGAGAACACAGATCATGCGCTTGAAACAAATGGTGTTATCGTCGTCTGGCGTGGCCAGACAGGAGAACTGAGAATGAAATTGCATCGATTGATCTCTGTTGTTTCGGTAATGGCTCTACTAACCGCGTGGACCGCCACGGCGCAACCGCCGGCCCCTTCGGATAAGGGAAAATCCCCAACGATGAATGAGACCTATCCGGGTCTCGCGTCCAGCGGTCTATCATTCGCCATGCTCTCTGATCTCCCGGACGGGGTACTCCTTCGTTCGGGCTCCACGGAGATGACATCAAAGGATCTCAACACCGAGGTCGCTAAAGCACCGGAAACCATGAGGGAAGAGCTTAAGAAGAACGGGTTTTTCTTGATGGAGCAGATTGCGACCAAGGCACTTGTTCTTGCAGTTGCCAGGCAACAGGCCGCCGAAGCCAATAAAGACATCGCCTCCAAATCGGAACAGGAAATCCTTGACGATTATGTGCAAGGCATTGTTACACAAGTCGAGGTCACGGAAGATGAGGTAGCCAGATTCTACGAAGAAAACAAAGACGCATGTGGCGGGGCCACCTTGGAGCAGGTCAAGGACCAGTTGAAACAGTATGTCGCCAAAGAGAAGCAACAAGACGCGTTTCAGGAACACATACGGACCCTCGGCCAGCGGATACCAGTCGTCGTTTCCGCGGCGTGGGCTAAAGAACAGGCCGCGTCCGCCAAGGACAATCCCGTAGACAAAGCACGTGGCAGCGGTAAGCCTTCGATGGTGGATTTTGGGGCGAGCGGCTGCCGTCCCTGTGACATGATGACGCCCATTCTGGCCGACCTCAAGAAGAAGTATGAAGGGAAAGCGAACGTTCTTTTCGTCCACGTGCGCGAAGAACAAGTCCTGGCCGTGCGTTACGGGATCCGGTCCATTCCGATTCAAGTGTTTTTCGACAAGGACGGCAAAGAGATCTACCGCCATACAGGGTTCTTTCCGCAGGCGGACATAGAAAAGAAGCTGGCGGAACTTGGAGCCGTGTAGATAATGGAGCAACTTTTTACCACGTTGAGCCAGGCGGTTGAAGGCGCGCCCGCGGTGGCGGTTTCGGCGGCGTTTTTGTGGGGCGTGCTGAGCATTTTGCTGAGCCCGTGCCACCTGTCGAGTCTTCCGCTGATCGTGGGGTTCGTCAACGGTCAGGGAGGGATGACGACGCGGAAGGCGTTTATCACGTCGCTGCTGTTTGCACTGGGCATCCTGGTTACGATTGGCGCAATCGGCGTGGTAACGGCGGCGGCGGGGCGGATGTGGGGCGATGTGGGCCGGTACGGGAACTATTTGATGGCGGGCCTGTTTTTCCTGGTGGGCCTCCACCTGCTCGATGTGATCCCGATGCCGTGGTCGGGTCCCGGGCAGGTGGGTATGAAACGGAAAGGCCTGCTGGCGGCACTGGTACTTGGGCTGGTGTTCGGCGTGGCGCTGGGCCCGTGCACGTTTGCGTATATGGCGCCGATGCTGGGCGTGACGTTCCGGCTGGCGTCGACAAGTTTCTTTTACGGCGCATTGCTGCTGGGGGCGTACGGCGTCGGCCACTGCTCGGTGATTGTGGCCGCGGGAACCAGCACGGAACTCGTCCAGAGGTACCTGAACTGGAATGAGAAATCGCGGGGAACCGTTGTCGTAAAGAGGGTTTGTGGGCTGCTGGTGATTCTCGGCGGATTGTACATGATATGGACAAGTTGAAACGTAGAGGTCATGAACGATGAACAAGAATAAAGATGATGAAGCGATTCGGACGGCAGTTCGCGAGGGTTATGCGCAGGTGGCGCGGGGCGGCGGGTCATGTTGCGGGCCGGCGTCGGGGCCGAACACATGCTGCGGAACGAGTCAGGCCGACTTGCTGGCGGAACAGATTGGCTACAGCGAGCAGGAACTGGCGGCGCTGCCGGAAGGTGCGAACCTCGGCCTGTCGTGCGGCAATCCGACGGCGATTGCGGGCCTGTCGGCGGGCGAGGTGGTGTTGGATCTTGGCAGCGGGGCGGGTTTTGACGTGTTTATCGCGGGTCGGAAAGTAGGCGCCACCGGGCGCGTGATCGGCGTGGACATGACGCCTGAGATGGTTGCGAAGGCGCGAGAAAACACCGCCGGATACCGGGCCAGGGCCGGGTTGGACAATGTCGAGTTCCGGCTCGGCGAGATCGAGCACCTGCCCGTGGCGGACGGTTCGGTGGACGTGATCATCTCGAACTGCGTGATCAATCTGTCGCCGGACAAGCCGCAGGTATGGCGGGAGATGTACCGGGTTCTGAAACCGGGCGGGCGCACGGCAATTTCGGACCTGGCGCTGCTGCAACCGCTGCCGGAGGCCGTGCGTGGGATGGTGGAGGCGCTGGTAGGTTGCGTGGCGGGCGCGGCGCTGGTGAGCGACGTCGAGCGGATGGCACGGGAGGTGGGGTTCAAAGACGTCCGCTTGGAGCAGAAGACGGGATTCGTGGAAGCCATGGTAGATGCGAATGATCCGCTGTACCGCAAGATCCTCGAGCATCTGCCGGAAGAGGCCAGGCCGGGCGATTTCGCCACGAGTCTTTACATCACAGCACACAAATAAAGATGGGAGAGCAGTGCATGGCAGCAGAACGAGCAGCAGTTCAAACGAAAAAGCTGAACGTATTCGAGAGATACCTGACAATCTGGGTCGGGTTGTGCATCGTGGGCGGGATCGGGCTCGGGCGGATAGCGCCGGATCTGGCGGGTTATCTGGATTCGCTGGCGATCCGCGTCAATGGCGCGCCGGTAGTTTCAATACCCATCGCCATCTGCCTTTTCTTTATGATGTATCCCATCATGGTGAAGATCGATTTTGCCAGCGTGATAAGAGCCGGCAAACGCGGTACGCCGGTCTTTCTCACTCTTTTCGTCAACTGGTGCATCAAGCCGTTTACCATGTATGGAATCGCCTTGTTCTTTCTTGGCACGCTGTTCCGTGCATTCATCGGATCTGAAGCAATGGATCTGGTGAAAATGCCTTTTGGCTTGGACCTTCCTGTGGGCGCGGAATATGGCGCTGGAACGGTCATAATGCACGAGGGAGTGAAGATGCTTCAGGTGCCTCTCTGGCGAAGCTATCTGGCCGGCTGCATCCTGCTGGGTATCGCCCCCTGCACGGCCATGGTGTTGGTTTGGGGCTATCTGGCTCGAGGCAATGACGGGCTTACGCTGGTAATGGTCGCCATCAACTCGCTGACCATGCTGGTGCTTTACGGCCCCCTGGGCGGGTTCCTGCTCGGCGTGGGAAAGCTCCCCGTGCCTTGGCAGGCGCTGCTGCTATCTATTGCTATCTATGTAGCGTTACCGCTGGTGGCCGGCTATCTCAGCCGAAAGTGGATCATCTCCGCCAAGGGTGAGCAATGGTTCAAGGAGAGATTCCTCCACGTCCTGACGCCTATCACCATCATCGCGCTCCTCATCACGCTGGTGCTACTCTTTTCGTTCAAAGGCGAGGTTATTGTGGGCAATCCGCTGACTATTCTCTGGATTGCCGTACCGCTCTTTATTCAGACCTGCCTTATTTTCGTAATCGGCTATGCGCTGGCCAAACTCCTTAAGCTCCGCTACGAAGATGCTGCACCTGCCGCCATGATCGGGGCGTCCAACCACTTCGAAGTTGCTATTGCGACGGCTGTTATGCTGTTCGGACTGTCGTCCGGCGCCGCATTGGCCACCGTCGTCGGCGTTCTCATCGAGGTGCCGGTGATGCTGATGCTGGTGCGGATCTGTTTACGGACGCAGCACTGGTTTTCCGCCCGCGAACGTATTCTGGCAACTGAATAACACCTGGCGGCTATCCTTTTGGAACATTTTGCGGTAGGATGGGTTTCACCAATCGAGGCAAAAAGAGGAAGCCGCCATGCCATGTTGTTCTCTGTTCAACCCGATGGGCAGGCTCTGCGGGCTCGTTTTTGTCTTTTCCACCATGGTGGTTGCACAGGGGCCGGTTGTTGCGCCGTTTGAGGTGACGGACTGGTCGACGTCGGCGGGCAAGATCGATGAACTCGTCCTGGTGCGCCTCGAACAGAGCGGCATCAAGCCCGCCAGGCCGTGTTCGGACGAGGTTTTCCTGCGGCGCGTCTACCTCGACATGACCGGTACCCTGCCCCAACCGGCTGAGCTGCAAGCGTTTATGCGGGACAACCAACCGGGCAAACGCGCCGCACTTATCGAGTTGCTCTTCAAACGCGACGAATTCGCCGAATATTGGGCGCTGAAATGGTGCGATCTCCTTAGGGTCAAGGCCGAATTCCCAATCAACCTCTGGCCGAACGCCGTCCAGGCGTACCACCGTTGGATCCGCGACGCGCTCCGATCGAACATGCCTTACGACCAGTTTGTGCGCGAACTGCTGACATCGAGCGGCAGCAACTTTCGGGTGCCGCCGGTCAATTTTTATCGGGCGATCCAGGGCAGGCAGCCGGGCGAACTGGCGGCGGCCGCCGCGTTGACGTTTATGGGTGCGCGCATCGGCGGATGGCCAAAGGCCGATCAGGACAACCTGGCGCTGTTCTTCTCGAAGGTTGCATACAAAAGCACCGCCGAGTGGAAAGAAGAGATTGTCTACATGAAGCCGGACGCGGTTGAACCGCTCGACGTCACGTTTCCGGACGGGGTGCAGGTGGTTGTCGCGCCGGATCAAGACCCGCGGAAGGTGTTTGCGGCGTGGCTTGTCGCGCGGGACAATCCCTGGTTTGCGCGCAACATCGTCAACCGGGTTTGGTCGTGGCTGATGGGGAGGGGCATCATCCACGAGGCCGACGACATCCGGCCGGACAACCTGGCGTCGAACCCGGAACTGCTCGAGTATCTCGAGCGCGAATTGCTGAATGCCAATTATGACCTGCGTCACATGTACCGGCTGATTCTGAACTCGAGGACGTACCAGCAGTCGTCGATTCCGCGCACGGACAGCGCCGACGCCGAACCGCTGTTTGCCTGCTACCCGGTAAGGCGGCTCGACGCGGAAGTCCTGATCGATGCGTTGTGCTGGATTACGGGGACCCGCGAGGGCTATCAGAGCCCGATCCCCGAGCCGTTCACGTTCATCCCGGACTACCAGCGGTCGGTCGCGCTCGCAGACGGCAGCATCACGAGCCCGTTCCTCGAGATGTTCGGGCGGCCGCCGCGCGATACGGGGCTCGAATCGGAGCGGCTTAACCAGCCCACCGACGCGCAGCGGCTCCACCTCCTCAACTCGAGCAACATCCAGCGCAGAATTCAAAACAGTTGGCGGATCAAGAACCTCTTTCGAAGCGCGAACAAGAAACCCGGCGCCGCTATCATAAGGCTTTACGAGACGATCCTTACCCGGAAACCGACCGATTCCGAACTCCAGACGGTCAAAGAATATGTGCAGACAGCCGGGCTGCAACCCAAGCAGGCGGCGGAAGACCTCGCCTGGGCCCTGATAAATACCAAGGAATTCCTTTATAGGCATTGAGATCGGACGGATCCGACTGATCGGACGGATAAGAGCAATACGAGGAGGTTGTCGATGGAGCGGGGCGGCTACAGGATCTCGCGGCGCGATGCGCTGAGACTCGGGTTGGCGTCGGCGGCGGGGCTGATGTGCGCGCCGTCGGTTGCGGCCGCGGCGCAGAAGCCCGCCAAAGCCAAGTCAGTGATCCAGATCTGGATGTGGGGCGGCCCGTGTCACATCGACACGTTCGACCCCAAGCCCGACGCGGGCCGGGATTTTTGCGGCCCGCTCGACAAGACCATTGCGACCAACGTCGACGGCATCGTGATCAACGACCAGCTTCCCATGCTGGCAAAACACGCCGACAAATACGCCATCATCCGCAGCATGACGCATCGTGTCAACGCCCATGAAACCGCATCGTACATCGTGCAGACGGGCCGGGAGCCCGGGCGGCTGGTCTATCCGAGCGTCGGGGCGGTCGTCTCGCTGTTTAAAGGTTACGACGGGGGCTACAAAGGGCTTGTGCCGCCGTACATCGTGCTCACGGAACCGCAGGGTCGGTTTTCCGAGGCGGGTTTCCTCGAGCAGCAGTATAAACCGTTTGCGACGGGCGGCGACCCGAACAAGAACCCGTTCGTGGTGGAAGGCATCGTCGCCGAGGGTATCTCGGACGAACGCCAGCGTGGCAGGAGAGAGTTTCTTCACGCGCTCGACACGCTGGGCCGGGCGATGCCCGCCAACTCGAGTTTTCAGGCACTTGACCGGTGCGAGAACAGCGCGTACGGCCTGATGTTCGGCGAGGCGCGCAAGCTGTTCGACCTCTCGACCGAGAGCCAGGAGACGCGCGAGCAGTATGGCCGCAACACATTCGGCCAGTCCTGCCTGATGGCGCGCCGGCTCGTCGAGCACGGCGTGCCGTACGTCACGATCAATTACAAGGGCTGGGATACGCACAAGCAGCATTTCGAAACCATGCGGCGGAAACTGCCGGAGATGGACAAAGGCATGGCAACGCTGCTCGAAGACCTCGACACGCGGGGTTTGCTCGACTCGACGATCGTGTGGTGGACGGGCGAGTTCGGGAGGACGCCGCGGGTGCAGTGGGCGCCGCCATGGAACGGCGGCAGGAGCCATTACGGCAACTGTTTTTGCTCGGTGGTGGCCGGGGGCGGGTTCAAAGGCGGCAGGGTGGTTGGTTCGTCCAACGCCACCGGCGAGGAAGTCGCCGAGCGGCCCGTATACCCGCAGGACCTCATCGCGAGCATGTACGAGCTGCTCGGGATCGACCCGGACGGCCCGATGCCGAATTCGCGCGGGTTGGACGTGACGGTCTTGCCGTCTGCCGAAGAAAAAGTCAAAACCGGTGGCCGCCTGACGGAGATCATCTGATGATCATGCGAACGGTCAATGCAGGCGAGACGCCTGCGCTACACCTTGCCGGGATTATGGCGGTGGCCGTCTTCTTATTTACGGCGTGCGCGGCGGCGCAGGCGGCAAAAAGGACCACGAGCATCGGTTATGTCTATCCGGCGGGTGTGCAACAGGGCACGACGGTCCAGATACTGGCGGGCGGCCAGGGCCTGCGCGGCGTCAAATCGGCGCTGGTCTCTCCCGCCGAGGGCATCGAGGCCAGGGTGGTACAGCACTTCAGGCCGCTCAGGAAAATCGATAAAGAGCAGCGGCAGGAACTGACAAGGCGGTTTAAAGCCGCCTGGGAGAGGCGTCTGGCGGAAGCCAGGGGCGAAACATCCCCTGCCGCCAGTTCTACGGCATGGACGAGTTCCGTCGAGTTGCCGGCGCACCCGTTGCTACAAGACCTGGACAACCTCAGCCTCCGCGAACTCGGCCACGTCAAGAGCGTGCTCCTTCTGACCGGTAAGCGGCAGCCCAACGCGCAGATCGGCGAGATGGTCCTCATCGAGGTCACGGTCGATCCCGCCGCGACGCCGGGCCCGCGCCAGATCCGGCTCCTCGCGCCGTCGGGCCTCACCAACCCGATGCGGTTCGAGGTGGGCGCGCTGCCCGAGGCCAGAGAGTACGAACCGAACGACCCGATGGCCAAGACCAATGCGCCGCCCGAGCCCCCGCTCGAGTTGCCCGTGACGATCAACGGCCAAATCATGCCGGGCGACACGGACCGGTTCGAGTTTGCCGCGCGAAAAGGGCAGCGGCTGGTTATGGGGGCGGAGGCGCGCAGCCTGGTGCCGTACCTGGCCGATGCCGTGCCGGGCTGGTTCCAGGCGGTGGTCGGCATTTATGACGCGGCCGGGCGGGAAGTGGCGTTTGCGGACGATTTCCGGTTCGATCCGGACCCGGTGATATTCTTTGACGTGCCGCAGGACGGGACGTACACGCTGGAAATCCGCGACTCGATCTACCGCGGGCGCGAGGATTTCGTTTATCGGATCCTGGTTGGCGAGCTTCCGTTTGTGACGAGCATTTTTCCGCTTGGCGGGCCTGCCGGCGCGGATGTGAAGGCTTCGGTGGCAGGCTGGAACCTGCCCGCTGCCAGGTTGGCGCTGGACACGCGGCCCGGAGCCGCTGAAATCCGGCAAACCTCGCTGAACAACGGCCAGATAGTTTCAAATCCGGTCCTCTACGCGGTCGACTCGTTGCCGGAGTGCATCGAGGTCGAACCCAATGATGCACAGATGCCACAGACCGTGACGCTGCCGTGCATTATCAACGGCCGGATCAACCGGAGCGGCGACGCGGACGTGTTTGAGTTTCAAGCCGCTACGGGTGGCGAGATTGTCGCGGAAGTGATCGCGCGGCGGCTGAATTCGCCGCTGGATTCGGTGCTTCAACTAATGGACGCCGCCGGCCGCGTCATCGTGATGAACGATGATTGCGAGCAGAAAGGATCGGGGCTGCTAACGCACCACGCGGACTCGTATCTGCGCGCGACACTGCCCGACGCGGGCCGGTACCGTGTTGCGCTGGCCGATGCGCAGCAGCAGGGCGGCGATGAGTTTGCGTACCGGCTGCGGCTGAGCGCTCCACGGCCTGACTTTGAACTGCGTGCCACGCCATCGAGCATCAGTATCAACCCCGGGAGCACGGTGGCGCTGACGGTCTATGCGTTGCGCAAAGACGGGTTTGACGGCGAGATCGAACTCGTGCTGAAAAAGCCGGCCAAGGGGTTCAGGATCAGCGGGGGTAGAGTCCCGGCCAAGCTCGACAAAGTCAGGATAAGCCTTACGGCGCCGGCCAAACCGCTGGACGAACCCGTGGCGCTGTGTATCGAGGGCCGCGCCAGAATCAACGGGGAGGACGTCGCACGAGAGGCCGTGCCCGCCGACGACCTGATGCAGGCGTTTGCATACCGGCATCTCGTGCCCGCGCAAGACCTCCTTGTCGCGGTGGCGAAGCGGCGCGCGGCTCAGCCGGTTAGAATTGGCAGCATGTTGCCGGTGCGCATAACGCCCGGCGGAACCGCGGCTGTGACGGTCACGACGGCGCAGGGCCCCCGGCTTTCCCAGGTTCAACTCCAGCTCAACGATCCGCCGAAAGGCTTGGCTCTGGGCGACGTTTCGGTCGTCGACGAAGGGCTGAGTTTTGCGATAAACGCCGACGCGGCAGCCGAGCCGGGTTGTGAAGACAACCTGATCGTCGACGCGTATCTCAAGCCGGGCGAACAGGCCAAGCCGGACGCCAAGCCAACGTTTATCGGCATACTTCCCGCGATTCCGTTTCAGATCACAAAGTAGGTGCAGGCGTCTCACCCGCGCCGTCAACGTACCAGCCAATGTCTAAACCACAACCGGCCCGATCTCAACAAGCCAGAAATCATTCCGCTTAACCTTCAGGCTGAGCTTTCTTCGTTGGCACCAGCCTGTGGTCTGGACGGCGCGGGCGAGACATCTGCGCCTACTCTTCGATAAAAGGTGCTGCCTGTGGTAGAGTAAGCCCGCTTTAATCGGGAGTTGTTGTGATGATTGAAAAGCAGTTGGTGGCGGTGCTGGTTTGTGTAGTGGCGTTAGTTTTTCCGGCGGTGGCCGAGGATTGGCCGACCTACGGGCACGATACGTACAGAAGCGGCACGACGGACGAGCCGATCCAGCCGCCTCTCCACGAGATTTGGCGCTACCGATCTATCGAGCCGCCGCAGCCCGCATGGCCCGACCCCGCCGTACAGGATTTCGCCGCCAAACCCGTCCGCATTCTCCGTCCCCGCGCAACCTACGACAAGGCGTTTCACACGTCGATCTCCGGCGGGCTGGTTTTTTTCGGATCGTCGGCCGACGACCGGGTAGTCGCGCTGGACGCGGGCACCGGCGCGGAACGCTGGTCGTTTGTAACGGGCGGGCCGGTGCGTTTGGCGCCGGCCGTGGTTGAAGGCCGGGTTTATGCCGGGTCGGACGACGGTTATGTCTATTGCCTGAATGCGGCGGATGGCGGTCTGATCTGGAAGTACTCGCCGGCGCCGGGCGCGCGATGGATTCCGGGGAATGGGCGGATCATCTCGGCGTGCCCGGTTCGCACGGGCGTTGCCGTGAAAGACGGGACAGTGTATTTCGGTGCGGGGCTGTTCCCGGAAGAGGGCGTGTATCTCTGCGCGCTTGACGCGCGGAGCGGGCGCGAGATTTGGAAGGTTTCACCCGACCCGATGGATTTTATCCGGAGTTTCTCGTCGGAGAAAGCCGGCCGGCGGTTTGCATTATCGCCGCAAGGCTACCTGCTGGCATCGGACCGCAAGCTCTACATCCCGACCGGCAGGACCTCGCCTGTGGCCGTCAATTTCGCGACGGGCGAGATAGAAGGCATGCTCGAATGCCCCGGCGGCGAGGGCGGGACCTACGCGCTGCTGACAAGCGACACGATCGTTTCCGGCCCCGGCACGCGGCTGTCGGCGTTTGACGCGGGCACGCAGGAGCCGGTGGCGACGTTTCCTGGGCGCTGCATCCTCGTCCAGGGCGAGACGTCGTACCTGCTGTCGGACGAATGGGTCGCCGCGCTCGATAGGGCCAAGTACCGCGAAAACGTGGCGCGCCAAAACGGCCTGCGAAAGCAGCGAAGGAGGTTGCGCGACGCCATCAAGACTATGGCCGAAACGGAGCAAGCCGCGGCAACCCAGGAGTTGGCCGGCGTTGAAAAGGCCATGAAGGAGTTGCGTGGCAGCGAATACGCGTGGCGGAAACCGTGCCCGGAGTCGTATGCGATGATGCTGGCGGGGAACCGGTTAATCGTGGGATCGGAAAATGAGGTGCGGGCGCTCAGGACTTCCGACGGCGAGACGGCGTGGTCGGCGCCGGTCGACGGCAAGGCCTATGGGCTCGCGGCTGCGGATGGCAGATTGCTTGTCAGCACCGACACCGGCGCGATCCATTGTTTCGCCGCTGGACCGGCCCCCGTCTCCGCGCCATCCACGCCGCCGGCGCGCCCTGTGGCAGCCCCCGATGTTTCCGCGGCCGCTTCGTTTGTCATCAAGACGGCGGGTGGCCGGCGAGGCTACTGCCTTGATCTCGGCTGCCAAACCGGCGCGCTGGGTCTCGAGATCGCGCGAGACTCCGGCCTGAGAGTCGTGGCGGTTGATGATGAACAACCCGTCTCACGAATGCGGGCCGAGCTGGCTGGAACCGGCCTCTACGGCACCAAGGTAGCCGCGATAGCGTCCCCGCTCGATCGGCTGCGGTTCACCGACTACATCGCCGACGTGATTGTCTCCGAACGCGCGCTGCCCAACGGCTGTCCTCCGTTCGCGCCCGAAGAGGCGGCGCGTCTGCTTCGCCCGCGCACCGGCGTCCTGTTCGTCAAATACACGCCCGAGACGGCCGCCGCCGTCAAAGATTGGACTGGGAAACTGGCCGGCTGCGACATCATCATTGATGACGGCCTGTGGCTGGTGTTGCGGCGCGGCCCGCTCCCCGGCGCCGGCGAGTGGACCCACCAATACGCCGACCCCGGCAACTCGGGGTGCAGCGGCGACACCATCGTCTCGGCGCCGGCGCGGTTGCAGTGGTTTGGCCTGCCCGGCCCGCGACCCATGGTCGACCGGCACCATCGCGCCATGCCGCCGCTGGTAAAGAACGGCCGGATGTTCGTACCCGGCGACAATTGCATCATTGCAGCCGACGCCTACAACGGGACGCCGCTGTGGGAACTCGAGACGCCCAACAACCGGCGGCTGGCAAACCCGCGCGACTCGGGCCACATGGCCGCGGCCGGCGATCTGCTCTATGTCGCGGTGCACGACGAATGCTGGGTGCTCGATGCGGCAACCGGCAAACGCGTGGCGACGTACCAGGCGCCACAGTTGGCCGGCGACGAAAAGCGCAATTGGGGTTATGTCGCGGTCGTCGGCGATTTCCTGCTCGGCAGCGGCCAGAGACCCGACGCTTCTTACACGACGATGAGCAAGCTGGGCGATTTCGAGATCCAGTGGGGCGATTTCAAACGGTTACTCACGAGCGACTACCTTTTCTGCATGGACAGACGCACGGGAAAGGTACTGTGGTCGCGGGGCGGCGGGCTGTTCATTCATTCGGCTATTGCTGCGGGCGCAGGGCGCCTCTATTTCATCGAGAGCCACAGCCGGACCGCTGTCCGCGACCGGAACGGCCGAAGCAACCTCGAAGTCCTGTGGGACAACGCCCCGACGATGTTGGCTCTCGATCTGGCGACGGGAAAACCGGCGTGGGAGATCGCGGTCGACTTCTCGTTATGCCAGCACATCATTTACCTCAGCTACGCCAATGACACGCTGCTCGTCACGGGCTCGGGCAACCGCGAGGGCCGGGCGTGGTACTACCTGTACGGATTCGACGCGGCCACGGGCACACCGCTGTGGCAAGCCAACCACCCCAACAACAAACGCGGGATCGGTGGCGACCACGGCGAACAAATCCACCACCCCGTCGTCGTCGGCGACATTGTCTACGCAGAGCCCGTGGCATACGCGCTGCGCACCGGCGTGCGCGTCGACCCTTCCGGTGCGCCGGCCGACTGGGAGATGGAGAAGCGGGAAGGTTGCGGCACGGTCTCGGCTTCGGCACGCTGCCTTTTGTACCGTGACGGCCATCCGTGCGTGCAGAACCTTCAACCGGAAGGCCCACGCACGAAGCTGAACCACATCACGCGGCCCGGGTGCTGGATTAACGCCATTCCCGCGGGCGGGCTCATCCTGATTCCCGAAGCGAGTTCCGGCTGCTCCTGCCCATACCCGCTGCAAACGTCGCTGGCGTACGTGCCCGCCGCAAAGCAGTAGATTCGACCTGACTTTGGCCGACGTCGGGAGCGTTGGGATCGGCCCGTGGTCTGGATGGCGCGGGGTTACAAAAACCGCGCCTGCGTTTGTGCATCAAAGAAAGCTTGCTTTGTGAACCCCTGTGTTCGTCTGGTACAAGGCGCGGTCTTCCAGCCCGCGCCGTCCAGCCGCAAAGAAGCCCATTGGATCAACAGATTCTGAACAGCTCCGTACCGCCTTATTCGACAACAACGATCTTGCCGCCGTGCTCGTGGAGGGGGTAGCGCAGGAAGATGAGGAACGCGGCGACGGCGGAGACTGCGCCGAGGACGGCCATCAACTTGAGGCCAAACGGCGTGGCGGATCTTACGGGCTCGGGGCGGGCGTGCCCCTGAACGTCGCCCCACGTCAGCTTGTACGGGCCGGGTGCGAGACCTTCGAGCAGGGTGGCGCCGGCTCCCTGGCGGGTGTACCCTGCGGGGCCTTCGAGCGTCCACGGTGCGGGCAGGCCCTCCGGCAGGACGTCGATGCGGACAACGCCGGGCGGCGCGGGCTTGTGCGCGGACGGTACAGCATCGGGCGCGCCTGCGCGGAAATACGAGCCGGTGAAGACGACGCCGGCGGTTTCCTGGAGTTGCTGGATGCCTTCGCCGCCGAGGTACGCGACAAACGTGAACACCAGCACGCTGATGCCGATGCTGATTTTCTGAAAAATGCCCTGTACGCCGAGGAAAATGCCCTCGCGGCGCCGGCCGGTGAGCGTTTCGTCGTAGTCGACGACGTCGCCGAGTACGGCAAACGGCAGCACCATGAAGCCGGCGGCCGGCGCACCGTACGCAGAAAGGATCAGGGTGCTCTGGATCAGGTCGCTGCCGATTCCCAGCCGGCCCACGAACAGCAGCATCACCATCACAATCCCGCTGCCGAGAAACGTGATCAGCATCGCGCGATATTTACCAATCCTGCCCGCGAGATAGTTGAACACGAAGAAAAACACAAGGTTCATGAGAAGAAACGGCGCCATTATGAGCGTGACGGTGTCTTCGCCGCGGCCCAGGACGGAACTCACCCAGTGCGGTACCATGACGATGATCGTGTTAAGCCCGAACCAGTAGATGGCGACGGCGGCGGCCAAATACCGGAACGGCTTGTTGCGCAATGCGAGCAGGGTGCTTTCGATCATGCCGAGCGGGGGGCCGTCGTGCTGATCGGGCCGCGGCTTTTCTTTTATGAAATAGCTCGCCGGCAGGAATGACAGGATGATGATGACCGCGGCGCCGCCGGCTAGGGCGTGCCAGCCGAATTTCTGCAGCACCACGCCGGCCGCCGCAAACAGGAACGTGCTCACCATCAGGAACACGGACTGCACGGTCGTGAGATCGACGCGCTCTTTGAGGTCGGTGGTGATTTCCGGAATAAGTGCGAGGTACGGGGTGATGATGATGCCGTACAGCACAAAGTAGGCCGGCACGAGCACGAGCACGTACGCCGCGTTGAGCCAGTGCATGTGGTCGACGGGTGGCGTAAACAACAGAAAAAACACCACGGCAAACGGGATCAGCCCAAGCCGCATGAACGGCAGCCTACGGCCCCACCGCGACCGGCACATGTCGCTCCAGTGGCCGATGGGCGACGCGCTGAGGGCCTCAATGACGCGCGCAAACAAGTAGATGCCGCCCATCAGGGCTTTGGGGATGAGGTGGGGCCGGTCGGACGGCACGTACCGGACCAGCAGCCATTGCAGCACGATCAGGTCGGGCAGGTTCATGGTGAGCGCGCCCATGCCGTAGAAGATTTTCCGGCTCAGCGGCAGTTGCGCCATCCCACTACTCCAGTTTGCCCGTTACGATGGGAACCATACAGGAAAATGGCGAGGGAAGGCAATGGGCTGCCTGGACACTGTGGACATGGTGGACATAGTGGACGGAGTGGACACGGCGTTCAGTATTCTTTGCTCTCGTCCTGCAAGATAGCTTGGTATTGTGTTTGAAGATCGGCGGGGAATGCCGCGTTGTTATGGAGCAGTATCAGCGTGCCGACCTTTATGTCGCCGGTTTCGACCGTTGCGCGGTTGCCGCGGATTTTGAACGGCACGTCGCGAACGCCGCCTGGCTCGATCGCAACCGCACACTTCGGATCGATCCACGCCGGAAGCGCAAACTCAATCCGCACGTTCTCGCGCAACTTGAACGGATACGCTTCCGGGTGGATTTCATAATCCAGATTGGTGATGCACAAGATGGCCGTGTCCCACGAGGCAAGCGTGGCGACGTCGATCTTGTCGGGGGCTTTGACGCGCGCATCGTAAGGCTCGGAGCCCAGGAAACTGGCGCGCGCGAGACGCATCACTCTTCCCCACCCCTGCATGGCCTGGCGCGTGTCTTGAAACTTCTCGCCGACCTTGTGGTCGTAGTTGAACCAGATGATGCCTTTGGCGCCGCGGCCGAGGTTGAGCAGGAGTTGCGCGGCGAGTTCGTCCGGCGTGGGGACCGGCCGCCTGGGCCGCTGGTCCCAATCGGCGATCGCCTGCGACCACACCCAAATCGGTTTGGGTTCGGACGCGGCCTTGAGGTCTTCGGTATAGATGGCGGTCTCTTCCAGCCGGGTGCCGTACGGATGCGGCCACTTGCTGCTGCTGGGCGCCGTCACCGAGTAGTGGTCCATGCATGGGATGTCGCAGATGCTCGCATACTCGAAAAATTTCACATTCCGGCACAGCGTGATAAACGTGGGCTTGGTGCGGTCGTACTGGCGGACGGTGTCATCGACGAACAGCATGATGTTCGGCTCGATGGACCAGTCGGGCTCGTCGCGGACCATCCAGGTCCTTAAGGCGGGATGGCCGCTGAGGCTGCGGACACTGTCGACGTTGACGGGCATGCCCGTGAAGGCGATCGTGCGGAACCCGTACCGCGGCACGGCCTGGCTGTAGAACTCGTTGTCGGCGGTGCCGCCCTCGACGACCGTGTCCACGTGCAGGCGCCGCAAAAGTTGATACGTTTCGGGCCTGGCGGTCCACACACCGATGGGGAAGTCGTCTTCGAATGCGCGCCGGTGGGCATAGACGCTCCTGGTCTCGCCACCCGAGACGTAATTCAGCCGCACCACAACGTACTCCGACGGCTGGAGCGGTTCTTTGAGCCTGAGGCGCGCGATTGAGTTCGAGCCCGCGTCAAGTTTTTGATCCGCCCATAGGACTTCTTCGGCGGGATGGCGCATGACGGCCACCGTTTCAAGCCGCACGTCTTTGTCGCCGCCGTTGCGCACATGCACCTCGACGTCGCGCATCCCGGCCATGACGCGGATGAAGGCAATCTGCATTGGGCTCTCGACCAGATCCGTCTTTGTGCCGCCTACCGGCCGCCATGTCTCACGGTCCACCCAGGAGAACGAGAACGGTTTGCCGGGCCCGAACTCGGGGCTGACGGCGTTGATCTCGAGGATGCCCGACTCGCCCGGATCGAGGCTCGTATTCCACGCCCGGTGCCACGCCAGCGAACCGCCAAGCAACCAGTGGCTCTCGTCTTCACCGTTGCCGCGCCAGAACGCCAGCCGCACCGGCTTGTCGGACACGTTCGTGTAGTAGACGTGGACGAGCCCGCCCTGGTTGGGCCGCTCGTTCTGCGGCTCGACGATGTCGGTGGTGTTGCAGCGCGCGGCGCGGTATCCGACGTAGTCGATCCGGACCCGGTTGCCGCCGGCTTGAAGCGTCTGACTGAATGCGGCGCCCGCAGTGAGCAGGCAAAACAGAAACGGCACGAGATGCGAATTGACAAGTCTCCGGCGCATTTTGCCTCCTGCGTCTTTCCGGGGCGCGCTTGTGGAAGCGGCGTTCCCGCCGTTTACCTAGATGCCCAGGGCTTCGTGCAGCCGGTTAAGCAGCGCCAAGCCTTCGCGATGGATGGTCGGCGCGACTTCCGGACCTCCCGAGTATTTCTCGCCATACTGGCCCTTGGGTTTGTAGGCGTGCGGCGGCTCGGCGTCCCACTGGCTTTTCGGAACGATATAGCCGATTTCATCGTTCGCCAGCCCGATCACCATGTTCATCTTGCCCTTCATGACTTCCTTGCGCAGCGGGGGCACTTCGACCGGCGCGATTTTGAAATCCTGGCCTTCCGGCGCTTCGACGCCGCCCTCGCAGATCTCCGGGTAAAGCTCGCCGGGGACCGTGAGGATTTCGACGTCGCCGATGCGGATGGCGTTGATCTCCGTGCGCGCCTTGAAACCCCAGTAGATGCCCGGATGAACCAGGCCCAACGCCATCGCGTATTTGAACATACCTGACAACGGCGCGTAGATCGTCTTTGCGGCGATGGTGATGCGCGGCTTCTCGTTTTTCCAGGCCGCCGGGGCGCGCAGGGCGTTGATCGTGAGGATGGCGAGGTTCTCGCCGAGGGCCTCAGCCTTTTCGAAACTGGCCTCTTCGAACTTGTCCACGCCGTTGCGGTGCGGCACCGTGGTGTGAAGCTCCGTCATCAGCCCGCCCACCATGCCCTGGAAGTACAGCGCCATCCCGCCGAAGCCTTGGGCGCCGTTCGGGTCGCGCACGCCGGTTTCGATGCCTTTGCGCCAGTAATGGCTGAAGTCGGAAGTGATGCTGGGATTTCCGCCGCCGAGCGTTTCGGGGTGGTTGCCCCAGTTGACCATGGTGGCGATGGTGTCGTCGGTGCCGGCTTTGGTGAACCGGGCCGTGCAGATGGTCTTGTCGTACACGGTTGGCTGGCGGCTGTCGTCGACCAAACCTTCGGGGGTGATCTCGATGGGGGCGCAATACATGTCGGCGGGCTGCAGGCTGTTGACGGCTTCTTCGACGGCGTCCTTGCAGGCTTTCTGCACCATGCGCATGTACTCGTGGTCGAAATTCCACGGCCACGGGATCGGCCCGCTCCAGATGCCCATCGTATCGGGCGCCTCGTGATCGTGGAGGCTCGAAAACATGACATGGTCGATCTTCAGCGATGGGTCGATCGATTTCCTTACCTCGATGAACTTCTGGTGGAAAATGCCGATGCTGTCGATCGTGACCATGGCCAGCGTCAGGCCGTTGTTCCTGAACGCGATGGCGCGCACCCACAACGGGTCGTGAACCGATTTTGCCGGGCGGTTGCTGTTGAACCCGGCGATCCAGACTGCGTCGAATTTGCCGTTGCCGTTGCGGTCGGTATAGGTTTCGCCTTTCTTGGGCTCGTACCGGTTGTTATCGTTCGAGTCGTCGTACGTATCGTATTGCTCGAGGTCCGGCGTGATATCGCGCATCGCCACCCCAACCTCGAGCGTGCCCGGCTCGCCCTCGCCCGTCTTGACATAATCAATGCGGTAGGACCTGTACGGCCCCTTCATCCTGTAGCCGAGAAACACCACCAGCAAGACCACGATCAGGATCAGGCCGGTCAGGATCTTGTGACGCCGGATAAACGAATCTTCGGAAAACATGAGAAAACTCCTTATGCAGTCTGGGGATTGCGCCGCAACCGCTGAAAACGCTGGAAGTATAGCACCGCATACGTTGTTTTCCAATAAGCGTCTGCCGCAGCCCGCGACAGGGCCGGCGAAATGGCGCGACGCCTGTCCATTAGTGTAAGCTGGGGCCGATCGAGTCACGCGGAGAGTCAATGGAGACGAAACCACTGATCGAGTCGCTCCACGATTATTTTCCTTTTGGATTCCCCGTAACGGGAAGCCAATGGGACTGCATGCAGATGCAGGATCTGTTGCCGCGGATGGAGTCGGCCTCGGGCGGCGGCTTGAGCATCTACGCGTTGCGCATGCTGGCCGACAGAATCAATGCGCGCCGGGAACACTGCACGTATGCAATGCCGGTGGTCCACGCGGGCGACCTTTTGGGCTTCGAACTCCTATCGATCGTCATGCGCTATATGGCCGACGCCTACTGCGTTGTCGGCCACCCGGGAACCATGGAGCAGGGAGTGGAGGAAGCGCGCCGCCAGCGCGGGCCTGCCGTTACTGAAAGATCGAGGCCGGCTTTCGTCTCACTTTACCCGCCGCAGGCGGTGATTGCCGGGCAAACCGCGCCGGAACGGTTCCTTGACGAGTCTTCGCTCGCGCAGGGCCGCCGTTACGCGGTTGCGCGCGAGATGGTCCTGTTGCGCATACTCGGCGAGAATCTCGCGCTACGTCCGCTCGACGATCTCTACGACGATGCGGAACTGGCCCGCCAATCGCCTTACGTGGCGCTGGTGGAGACGCTCGAAGGCTTTTTCGCCCGCCAGCCCGTCTTTTCGGGCTTCGACCTGACGCTCCTCGAATTGTTGCGCGCCCCCGGAAAAGCCCATCCCGATTCGCTCCAGGGCCAGCTCGAATATATCCTCAAACATTGGGGCGACTATCTGCCCGACGAATTGCGCCAACGGCTGCTGACCGCCATAGGCGTGATCAAGGAAGAGACGCTGCTGAGAGGATGGGGCCCCGGCCCAAGCCAGGTACTGGATTTCGCCAGCTACGACTACCTGTACCCCGAACCCGCGGCGTTTACCCACGACAAGGACTGGATGTCCAACGTCGTGCTGATCGCAAAAAGCACGTACGTCTGGCTCGACCAGCTTTCAAGAGAATATCAGCGGGACATTCACCGGCTCGACCAGATCCCCGACGAGGAACTGACGCGGCTGGCGCGGTGGGGGTTTACGGGCCTGTGGCTGATCGGTTTGTGGGAAAGGTCGCCGGCGTCGCAGCGCGTCAAGCAGATCATGGGCAACCCCGAAGCCCTCAGCTCCGCCTACTCCCTCTACGATTACGAAATCGCCAAGGATCTCGGCGGCGATGAGGCGTACAAAAACCTCCACGACCGCGCCTGGCGTCATGGCATCCGCCTCGCGTCGGACATGGTGCCCAACCACGTCGGCCTCTATTCGCGATGGCTGATCGAGCACCCCGACTGGTTTCTCCAACTCGACTACCCGCCGTTCCCCAGTTACGGGTTTACCGGTCCAAACCTGTCGCTCGAAGACCGCGTCGGACTCTACATCGAAGACGGCTACTGGGATCACCGGGACGCCGCGGTCGTGTTCAAGCGGGTCGATAACTGGACCGGCAACACGCGCTACATCTATCACGGCAACGACGGCACCAGCACGCCATGGAACGACACCGCGCAGCTCAACTTCCTCATCCCCGAAGTGCGCGAGGCCGTCATCCGCACGATTCTGCACGTCGCAAGCATGTTCCCAATCCTGCGGTTCGACGCCGCCATGACGCTGGCCAAGCGCCACTACCAGCGCCTGTGGTTTCCAAAATCCGGTGAGGCCGGCGCGATCCCGTCGAGAGCCGAGCATGGCATGAGCCAGGCCGAGTTCGACCGGCTGTTCCCGAAAGAATTCTGGCGCGAAGTCGTGGATCGGGTGCAGAAGGAAGCGCCGGATACGCTGCTGCTGGCCGAGGCGTTCTGGCTGATGGAGGGCTATTTTGTCCGGACGCTCGGCATGCATCGCGTGTATAACAGCGCCTTCATGAACATGCTCAAGGCGGAAGAAAACCTGAAGTACCGCATGACGGTAAGGAACGTCCTCGAATTCAGCCCCGAAGTCCTCAAGCGGTTCGTCAACTTCATGAACAACCCCGACGAACGCACCGCCGTCGACCAGTTCGGCCGCGACGACAAGTATTTCGGCGTCGCCGTCATGATGGTGACGATGCCGGGCCTGCCGATGTTCGGCCACGGCCAGATTGAAGGGCTCACCGAGAAGTACGGCATGGAATATCGCCGCGCCTACTGGGACGAGCCGGTCGACGAGCACATGGTGTCTCGCCACGAGATGGAAGTCTTCCCGCTGATGCGCAAACGAAACCTGTTCAGCGGCGTCGAGAACTTCGCGTTCTACGATTGCGTCACGCCCGACGGCTGGGTCGATGAAAACGTCTTCGCCTATTCCAACCGGTCCGGCGACGACCGCGCGCTCATCGTCTACAACAATGCCTACGCGACCACGCGCGGATCCATCCACACGTCGGTCGCCATCAATTTTGGCGATGCGGAGAATAAAGATCTCCGCCGAAACACCCTCGCGGAATCGCTCGGCCTGGATACGCGCAACGATTGCTTCTACATCTTCCGCGACCATCGGACGCGGCTTGAATATCTGCGGTCCGCGGCGGGCCTGGCCGGGGGCGGGCTGTTCGTCGAGCTGCAAGCATACCAGTACTACGCGTTCGTCGACTTCCGGGCCGTCTACGATACCGACGGCTCGTGGGCACGGCTGTCCTCCACCTTGAAAGGCCAGGGCGTTCCCAGCATCGACGACGCATACCGGGAGATGTTCCTCGAACCCGTCCACCGGCCGTTCAGGCAGTTCATGAACGGCGACACCCTGCGCAAAATCGCCGCCGCCGGCGACGCCGAAGCACGCGAATTATTGGAGGCCGGGTACCGCGAGTTTCTCGCGGCACTCGCCGAGCATACGGACCTCGAGGTAAACGCGGATCAAGTCGTGGTGGGGCTGTTTGATGAGTTGCGAGCCGTCCGGCGGTTCGAGGAGAACCTCAAGGGCATCAACGACGCCGCCAAAGCCAAAAAATTTCTGGTCTCGCGGCTGCCAAAAACCACTCCGCCCAAGAAGGCGAAATCTCGCCCAAAAACACAAGCGGCCGCACCCGGCGTGTCTCCTGAAACGCCGAGTCCCGACGACCCGATCCTGTTCTGGCGGATCCCGACGGCGCTGGTGCTGGCCCATCAGACCAGCAAAGCCCGGGCCGCATTGGATTTCTCCGTCCATGCCAGCACCGACATCGACCAATGGCTGCTCACGCGGCTCGTGGCGCAGGCGTTCCGCGATCTCGGCAGCGAATACTGCAAAGCCGAAACCGACGCCCAACTCGTCAAGATCCTCGCCGCCCACCCGGCGCTCCTCGATTTCTTCCCGGGCGGGGGCGGTGCCGTGGCCATGCGCCAGGTGTTGCGCGACCCGGCCGTCCAGCGCTACCTGCTCATGAACCGCCACCAGGATGTCGTCTGGCTGAACAAAGAGCGGCTCGAAGAGATGGTGTACTGGCTGCTTTTCGTTTCGGTGGCGGGCCTGATGGCCGGCGAGGCGCTGACCACGGAACTGCTCAACGCGCGGCACGACAACGCCACCCAGATCCTCGACGCCGCCGCGGAAGCCGGCTACGACCTGGACAAGATGCTGCGCGTCCTTACCGACCACACCGGCTGATCAATTCAACGTCTGCCGTGGAAGTGCCGTCCCCGCCGTTTCAATCCCACCGTGCAGACCCAACGCGGCAGGGGCGCCGTGTTAGTTAGCGCTCACGCGACTCGATTTCAAGAAGTGGCTACAGTTTGGCAATTGCGTTAATCTTTTTCTTTATGCGAGGCGCAATCATCGTACTGATAGGCACGCTATTTGGAATGTACCGCACATGATGCCACAATTTACAGGCATCTCAAGGATTTCATAGACAGACCACGAATTCACGGGGAAAGGTCACCGTTCGCCTATGGCAAGCATCCTATTTGTTAATAATCGCTTCCGCCCAGGCCATGGTGTCTTGTGCAATGGCAAGAACTTCGGCGTAATCTTCCTTCGTAGCGAATCCGCTCATGCCTGGATACCGCATTTGAGTTGCATAAATGGTCAATTTCTCGGCTTGCCTGATATCCTCAGGCACAGTCATGCCCGCCTGCTCCAAACCCTCGAGTAACTGGGCAAGGTCATGCACGAAAGCGAAGCGAAGGTTCCGGCTTCGATATACAGCTTTGATTGCAAGTTCCGCAGCTTGTTGCGCCATATAGCACAGGTCTTCCCAAAACGCGCCATCGGGTAATGGCTGACGGGCCAGAAGCAACTTTCCTTTGGCGCGGCGCAGCCAATCCTCTGGACTGCCAGGCAAAACATCAGGCCCCATCATAGACCACCTTGCCTTCAGTGAAAGCGGTGTGAATGATCATGGTTGGATTATCGCGCATGGCTTCGACGTCGCTTTGCAGCGCCACAACGATATCCTTTGCGCAGCCCAGCTTACGTAGCCGGTGGTGCAAGCGGTAGGCAATTTGAAGCCTGTCCGATCCGTCCGGCATGACGACCAACAAGTCTAAATCACTGTCCGGCCCTGCTTCACCGCGCATTACGGAACCAAATACGACGATTCGGAGTGGATGCACCTCGTCAACGATTTGGTGTACGGCCTCATCCATGGCTTCCACGGGCGAAATCATTCCGGCCCTCCTTAGACCATTGTGGTTCTCTTCTCGCCCAAAAATCAACAAACACTTGTACCATTCTATTCTACTGTTATCAAGCTTTGCCTGCGCCTCTACACTGCCGAAAGTTCCGCGTCCATCTCCTCGGGCTCGTGCCGGGGGCGTTCGGCGCGGCCCACGGCGGTGCGCGGCATCTTGAAATCCACCACCGCCAAACGTTCGCGGTATCGGTCGAGGAAGTACGCGATGGTTTCGACGCGCAGTTTGATAGTCCCGGCCGGGCGGTTCTCGTCGATATCCTTGAAGTAGAAGAACGGCCTGCCCGAGCATTCGAAAATCTCTTCGAGCACAGCGTAGGTGGGCGCGTCGTGGCCGCATTTGAAATTGGACAGCTCAAGCCCAACAAGGTGCGGGTGCCGCGCCACAAATTTCGCCGCCCATAGTTTTCTGGAGCTGTTTTCGGCAAAGGTGTTTTTCCAGACGTCGTCGATGCTGAACGGCGAGCAGATTTCGCCCGCCGCGACTTCCGCCCCGAACAGCGGCAGGATGATGTCGTCTTCGAGCGGCAGCGTATCGTGTGTGAGGATGGGGTAACCGCGTTTCTGAAACTGTTCGAGAATGCCCTGGTTGATGCCGGGATCGTTGTGGTAGGGGCGCGCCAACACGACAATCGCAAGCCGTTTCTCCCGCTGAACGGTCTCGAGTGCCTGCCGCGCCTCGTTCCGCTGCGCCTCCTGGTATTGGCGCAGCGCGTGCAGCCCCTGCTTGACCGCGCGCGCCGACTCCGCTTCGCTCAGGCCGAGGTCGTCCGCCCAGTCTTCGTACATCTGGCGGGCGCACAACCGTGCGTTGTCCAGGTTGATGAACGTGCGTTTGAACCGCAGCCCGCGCTCCGCGAACAGGTCCGTCTCTTTCACAAAGGCGGCGTGTGTGGCCTCGATGGTGGCCATGCTGGTCGGGCATGCGCGGGTCGCCATCACGCCGTGCAGCCACGTGGGCAGCGTGTCGACCACGGGGAAGAACAGGTGGGTGAGGCGGTGGTCGTGGCCGTGCTTTTTATAAAGCAGGTTGTGGACGTGGGCGATGGCCAGCTTGCTCGGATAGCAGGGGTCGATGCTGCCGCGTTTTGCCCCGTCTTTGAACAGCGCGTCCGTGGTGTAGTCGGACCAGACGAGGTTTTCCGGAGGCACGCCGAGGCTCATGAAGTACCCCGTGAAAAACGGCGCGTTCAAATACATGTTGAGGGCGCGCGGCATGCCGATCCGGATGGTTTTCCGCCCTTCGATCAATGCGCGGCGCCGCTTGGCGGATTTGCGGAACGACGGCAGCGCGATCCACGGCACGCGGGGCGCGGGATCCGCCACACCTGCCACCTCGACGGGCTTGAATACGTCCCGCGCGCAAATCGCCGCCAGGTTCAGGTTGGCCGCCTGCACGGCCCGCTCGCGCGCGCCGATTTCGCGGGCGTCTGCGACATTTTCGACGGCGCCTTTTTCGCAATTGGCGATGATGATCTGCCGCTTCGCGAAGTCGTTGCCTTCCGAACCGACTTCGATGAACGTGCGCATGCACTTGTTGGTGCAGAATGCGCACCGGGTGGTTTCATCCCTGCGGGTCGAGTATCGGATTGCCTGCAACGCGTCGAGGCCGATGAACGTGGTGTCGTACGGCCGCTCTTCGTACAGGCGCAACACTTCCAATGCGCAGCCGATCGCCCCCGACTCCCCGCAGTGAGGATGCACCACCACCTCCGGCTCGACCCCGCTGCCTTCGAACCTCGAGCGGATAAAATCGGCCTGCGCCTTGACTGCGGCAAGGTTGTGCTGCGTACCGCCCTGAAGAATAAACGTCCTGCCAAGCCGCGCCAGGTTCGGCATCTGGCACACGTACAGCCAGATGTTTTTCGGCAGGACCGCCGCCAGCCCCGCCAGGATCTCGTTGGGCCGCCACCCTTGCCGCTGGAAATCGACGATGTCTGTCTGCAAGAAAACGGCGCAGCCATAGCTGAATTGCGGCATCACCTCGGCGCTGAACGCGATTTCCGCATACTCATCCACCTGATAACCGAACGCGGCCGCCGTCGATTGCAGATAAAACCCGTTGCCGGCCGAGCACTGCGTGTTCAGCCGAAAATCTTTGACTACCCCGTTCTTGAGGATGATGATCTTAATGTCCTGCCCGCCCACGTCGCAGATGACGTCCGCCCCGGGGAAGTACAGCAAGCCGCTGTGCATGTGGGCCACCGTCTCGACCAGCGCCACGTCTGCCCGAGCCACGCTGCGAAGCATATCTTTCGCGTACCCGGTGGTGGCGCAACCCAGAATCCTGAGGCGGCGGCCCCCGGTTTCGACTTGCCGCTCGAGTTCGCCCACAACCGCCTGCATGTCTTCTATCGGATTCCCCAGCGACAGCCGGTACGATTTCGCCAGTACCCGCTTGTGCCGATCCAGCAGCACCGCCTTGGTACTGGTTGACCCGCCGTCGATCCCCAAGAACGTCTCGACCTCGCTCCCGCCCGGCAGCACGGGCGGCCGCCACGCCTCGCGCCGGTACGCCTCGCGGAACTTCCGCAACTCGTCCGCGGTGCCCGCCAGCCCTTCAAGCTGGCCAAACTCCTCCGCAACCCCTCGCACTTGAATGCCCGGCCGCCTGCGGTGCACCGCGCGCCCTTCTTTCAGGTACCATTGCAAGCCGTCCGTGCCCTGGTATACGCCGATCTCCCGGTTCTCCGCGATCTCGGCCCGGGCGTACTCGACGGCGCCCAGCGCCGAAAATAGGAGCGCATCTTGCGGTACGTGGATCAAATCTTCAGGCCGAGCGCCGGCCGGAACCGGCACTTCCCGTTCCTCCCAGATGAGGGGGAGGTGGCGCCGCCAGCATTCCTGCATGCCCCGGATGAACGTGTTTGGCCCGCCCAGCAGCAGCACGTCCGGGTACAGCGTGTTGCCCCGCGCCAGCACCGACAGGTTTTGCCGGATCAGCGACTCAAACAGGCTCGCCATCAGCTCTTCCGCCGGCACGCCCTGCTTCTGCAGCCCGTTGATATCCGTTTCCGCGAAAACGCCGCACTTGCCCGCCACCGGATGGACGCGCAGCCCATCGTAGCGCATCTCGCCCACCCGCGCCGGGTCAATTCGCAGTTTCGAGCTGATCTTGTCGATGACGGCGCCGGTGCCGCCCGCGCATTTGTCGTTCATGGACGCGCTTTTCCGCCGGATGCCCGAGGCCGCGTCGGTCTTGAAGACGATAATCTTGGCGTCTTCCCCGCCCAGTTCAATCACGCTGCGCACCTGCGGGAACCGTTTCGACACCACCAGGCACAGCGCGTTCACCTCCTGCACGAAATACCCGCCGACATTCTGCGCCAATGTCGCGCCGCCGGTGCCAGTGGTGAAAACGCGCATCGCGTTGGGGGGCGTGGAAGGAAACGCCTGACCGATCCGCTCCAGGAAGTCCAGGCAAAGCTCTTGCTGCCTGGTTTCGTGGCGGCGGTAGTCCGTCCAGAGAATCCGGCTTTGCGGATCCGCCGGATCGACGACGACGGCCTTGACCGTGATGCTGCCCACGTCGATACCGATTACAAGTCCTTCCGCGTATTCCGGTGTGCCTTGAAACCGGCTCTTGGCGGTCATTTGGTCTCCTGTTCGGTCTTTTCCTGCAGGGTATTAGCGAGTTCTTCGAACTTGTTTTCCCTCGCGACATCGGCGGGCAGCTTGTCATTGTTGTCTTTGGTGTTCGGGTTCGCGCCCGCGGAAAGCAACAAATCGACAATCTCCACGTTGCCGCGGCCGGCGGCTTCATGCAGGAGCGACCGCCCCGTTCTGGCGTCAATGATCGCGTTCGGGTCGGCCCCGCGCTCGAGCAGCAGCGCCAGGATGTCCTTTTTGCCCATGGTCGCGGCCAGTTGGATGGGCGCCAGGCTGAGAAACCGCCGGCTGGCCACCCCCGCGTATTCATCGAGCACAGCGCGAAATTCCTCAACATTGCCTTTGGCAATCAGGCTGAACAACGTCTGCCGCGCCCGCTTCTGGCCGCGAGCCGCCACCGTTGTGCCTTGTGCTGCCGCCTTTTCGGCGCGGGCCCGTATGGCCGCGGCCACCTCTCCGTGGCCGTTCAGGCTGGCGACATCCGCGGGCGAGCGGCCCTCCGCATCCATCGCCACGGGGTTCGCGCCCATCATCAGCAACAGTTGAACGATCTCGAGGCTGCCTGCCTCCGCTGCGTCGTGTAGCGGGGTGGCCCGCTGTTTTCCTGACTCAGCCACCGCCACGTTAGCCCCATATCCTAAAAGCAGTTCAACAATCTCCTTATTCCCGGCTTTGCTCGCCACATGAAGCGCCGTCAACCCTTTCCGCCGTAAGTTCACCAGCGAACGATTCTGTGAAACAAGACGCTCGACCTCCTCCACGTTGCCCGCGTTGAGAGCATCCTCAAACTCGCCCGATCCGCCCGTGCGGAGTATGCTCACGGCCCGGCGGTCGCCGCGCGAGTCCGCAATCTGCAACGGCGTCCGGCCGTCGTTGGCGCGGGCATTCGGATTGGCCCGGCGCTGGATCAGCGGCCGGATTAGATTCGAGTGGCCCAGTTCCGCCGCGATGTGCAACGCCGTGTACCCGCTGCTGTCGCCGCTGTTCGGATCCGCCCCACCGTCGAGCAGTGCCTGCATGGTTTCCAGCCGGCCTTCGCCCGCCGCCACATGGACCGGCTGCCGGCCGCGGAAATCCTTCGCCAGAACGTCCGCGCCGTTGCCCACCAGCACCTTCGTCACATCGGCGTCGCTGCGTTGCGCCGCAATATGCAGGGCATGACGGCCGGTCGAATCGGCCGCGTCCAGCGGCACACCCAGCGCCAGCAGAAGCCGAACCATGTTCGCCGAACCCTTTTCCGCGGCGTAGTGCAGTACCGTCCAGCCATTGCTGTCGGCGGCATTCACGTCGCTTCCCGCCTCCGCAATCTGGCGCACCAAGGCCTCGTCGGAAGTTTGAACGGCGACGTGCAGGGGTGTCCGGCCAAGGCTGTCAACGATTTTGATATCCGCACCCTGCTGCAGCAGGGTCTTGGCCGTGGCGGTAAAACCATGCTCCAAGGCGCAAAGCAGCGGGGTCCGGCCCGTGCTGTCCTGCGCGTTTACCGGTGCGCCGTTGCGCAGCAATACGACACAAAGCACGCGCTGTCCTGCCTGCGCCGCGCTATGAAGCGGAGTCATTCCCATCGCGTCGGCCGCGTCCGGCTTCAGACCCTTCGAGATGAGCAACTCCATGAGTTCTATCCGGTGCTCCATGTTGTCCGTGACGCGGCCCGCGCTGTCCTGTCCGAACGGCCGCACCCCCGCCCCCTCAACCGCGTAGTGCAGCGCGGTCGCCTGCCGCGCACTGACCGCGTGGAGGTCTGCGCCGCGATCGAGCAGGGCCAGCAGCCCCGCTTTTTCCCCGGCCTTCGCGGCCGCGTGGAGCGGAGTCCCGCCGTCGGCGTCAAGCGCGCCGATGAGCGCCCCGCGATCAAGCAACGCCGTCACCGCGCCCGCCGCGCCCGCGGCCGCGGCGGAATGGAGCGCGGTTGCCCCGTTTTTGTTGGTGCCTTCAATCCGGGCCCCGTGATCCAGCAAAAAGGCGATCATCCCGGGGCGGTCTAATTGCGCGGCAACGTGCAGCGGTGTAGCGCCTTTGTCGTCGCCGGCGTTGATATCGCCGCCGAGGCTCAAGATGAGTTCAACACATTCGGTGTCGTCGGCCTGGACTTTCCGGTGCAGAACGGTGGCCCCCCCTCTCAGGCGCTGGTTCATGTCTACGCCGACCGCGGCCAGCGCCTTGATAACGCCGGCATGATTCCACTGGGCCGCGTAAGCCAGGGGCGTATCTTTCTCGATGTTGGGCATGGAAAGCGCGGCTCCGTGGGCCGCCAAGAATTCAATCACATCAGCCCTGCCCGCGTGGGCCGCCGCATGCACCACCGTGTTTCTTATCCCATCAACTTTGTCTATCAGGTTGGGAGCCGCCGCCAACATCTGTTCCATCGCCTGAAGATCCCCATAGCAGGCGGCCAGTGAAAAATCGTAGGCGGCCCCGTAGTCGCGCAGCAACTGTACACAATCCCAATGCGAATTTGATGCCGCCGCTATCAGCGGCGGTTGATTCGTCTTTTCCGATGTTTTCACCGGGCTCGCGCCATAGTCCAGCAACAGTGCCAGAATGTCATGGCGCCCCGCCGCTGCCGCTGCCGCCACCGGTGTGTCGCCGGCCTCGTCGGGCGCATCCAAACTCGCGCCCCGCAAAATATGCGTCTCCACGTCCCGGATATCTCCTGCTTTGACGGCTTCAACCAGCGTGGGGTGGACGGGCGCCGCAAGGTTTGCCGGGGGCGTGGCCGGCGCCTTTTTTGTCGGTTGGCGCACGGGCGCGACCGGCCTCACCACCGAGGGCGTAGCAGCAGGCGCCAACGGCGACGGCATGGCGAGGGTCCCAGACGACGGCTGTACCTGGGCGCCCTCCAGAGGCACATCCGACAACCAAGCCGGCGGCTGATCCTCTGCCTTTGGCTCGAGTTTTGGGGGTCGTCCGGCCTCATCGGGCTTAACCAGCTTGCCTTTCAAGAACTGCATGCTCATCCCCGGGCCGACCGGGATCGCGCCGGGTGGGAAACCCGGTGTCGCAGGGGGAACGGCCGGCACAACGGCCGGAGGCGGCGGCGCACCCGCCGACCCAGCCTCGGGTTTTGCGGGTTGGACATTTTCAGCCGCTGGTTTCAGAGGCTGGATAGTGGTCGATGAATCGCCTTGCGCGGCTTTTCTGAGCAGGTCGGCCACATCCGGCGGGAGGTCGTCCGTGATAGGAATTGGCAGGGGAGCGGCCTCTTTTTGAGTGGGAGCAGGGTTTTGCGGCGGTTGTGACGTGGCGGCATCGACAGCGTAAGCCACTGAAACCAAGCCACTTAACAAAATTGCCGCACACCATAATCCTGCAACAAAATCCCTGAACTCCATTTGGTGCTTCCTCATTAAGATCTATCTACGCCGACGTTTCCTGGCTATGCTTCCAACGCGACCATTCCGGGCTCCGATCCATCAAAGCCGCCACGTAACTAACGAAATTCGCCGCCCGCCCAACGACACCCCGCTCTCTCGGCACATGCTGCAGCGGCTGCTGCAACTCCGGCCGGCTCCGGCAGAACTCCCTTATGACGCCCAACGG
Source organism: Bathyarchaeia archaeon (assembly GCA_035530195.1). Taxonomy (GTDB): domain Bacteria; phylum Hydrogenedentota; class Hydrogenedentia; order Hydrogenedentales; family SLHB01; genus JAPLKX01. Next base: position 32,402 of record DATKVG010000043.1, read on the forward strand.
ATACGCCGACCGCTCGACCGCCTTCTGGAACTCCTGTTTGCAGCGTGCCTTGGCATCGCCCAGCACCATCTGCACCCGGCTGTAAGCGTTGATATCGCCCTCGCCGGACGTCTCGATGGGCAGGAACAGGATCTCGGGGTAACGGCCAACCACCGCCGCCTGCGTACCGTCCGACTGCGTGGACGGCAGGCATCCGAACGGTTTCAAGCTCAACACCATATGGGCCAGCCCGTTTATTGAATAATAAATGGTTTTTCCGACCTCGAGATGGCTCTCGCCGCCGCTGATTTTGTAGTTGAAAAACGGCCGGGCCAATTTGCGCAGCGTCGGATGGTCTGCCTGAGGGTGGGCGGTCCCGCCAAGGCAATTACTGATTCTCGCATACTCCCTTTCCAGCAGTCTTGATCCCAACGCCAGCAGCAACACCTGCTTGCGGTGCTTAAACACCCGCCGAAACCGGCCCGCAAAACCGGGAAAACCTGGCGTGGCATCCACGCCCTCATCAAGCAGCCGCCATCTCTCGGCATAAAGCAGATAGTTTACCCATGAGCACATGCTTTCGGCAATTACTTCCGCGCCCTCCTGCTCCAGGTACGAGAACATCCTGTAGTTGCCGTCGCCTTCGGTCATCTGCGCCCACGCCTCCCCGATGACTTTCACCGCGGGCTTTGGGCGGGTGTAATCCACGACGATGCCCCTGTCGATCCGCTTGCGAAAATCCTCCAGCGACTCGCCAAAACCGTCCTTCAGCAGTTGTTCGATCAGGTGCTGGAGCATGTCCGGGTCGGTTCGGAGCGCCAAGCGGCTCATCAGCCGCGTGCCCAGCCCGGCCTTGAATTCTCGCGCACTCCATTCCCGCAACATCCGGCCACAATCCTCGAGGATGCCGTCGAAAACCTGGTCGGTCTGGCCCGGCACGACCTCGTACGGCCGGATTTGGCACGCCAGATCATTGAGGATATCCCCGAAAAGGAACGCCGTCAGCAGCATCAGGGCAAACTTCGTGTTCACTTCAAGCCCCGCGTCGTCCGCACCCTGCTCCAGCCCGCCCGTCTGCTGGAACAGCAGCACCCGGAAACCGTCAAAGCCCCCGTTGCGCAACGCCAGCCGGAATTCCGATTCGTACATCCCAAACCGGCACGGCCCGCACGAACCCGCCGTCACAAACACGTAATTCCCGAGGATGGCCTCCCGGTCCAGGCCCTCCTCATCCCGCAGTCGCCGCAGGTAATTGAGCAAGGCTCCAACCGTGAAATAAGCCGGGTTGCACATCCCCGCGTTGCCGTACTCGTGGCCGGTGTGGTAGTCGGCTTTGCTGGGTGTGGGAATCCGCCCCGTGTTATATCCCAGCCCGCCGATCGCCGCCTCGATCAGCGCATCATGCCGCTCCGTCAGCCCGCCAAACAGCACCTTGACATGCCCACGCTCGCTTTTCCTGAAAGGCCGCTCCTGGGCCCGTCGAAAATGCCGGACGCCGTCCGCCGGCTCAGGCCGGGGGGCCGCAAGCGCGTCTTGTTCCAAAACCTTGGTCACGGGTCTCACTCCAGAAAAATGCGCCAAGAATTACCGGATGCCTATCGCTTTTTATCATGCCACAACCCCGGCAACCGGCTCAACACCTCAGCCCGCAACGTCTTGCGCGGCAATGGCATCCCATGCCGGCAAAGACTCCGGTGAAAGCATTTCGGGCCGGCGAAATGTTCCGCTGCTCCGGCGGTTTTTCTCTTTTTAGCTGCCTTGGTCCGAGGACTGGGGCATTAATCTTAAATAGTGGGCATCGGGCTGCATCCGGTTATGTTGATTATGCACTTTTTTTCCTGTAATCTGTGATCAGCCCCGTTTTTTTGAGCGAGGGGAAACAAAACTGAAAGGATCGTGACGTGAAAAAGCAAATCGCAGCTATAAGTCTTCTTGCATTGTTGGTCTTTGCCGTGGCCGGATGCGTGACTGCCAAAGGGCCCTCGGACGAAGAACTCGTCAAGGCGGCAACCAACACATTCATCCAGGGTCTTGTGACCAAGAACCCGGATGCCGCCCTGACCGTGGTGTCTCCGCACTTCTATCATGCTGACGCGGGCGACAAGGCCGGCATGCGCAACTTCATCGCCGACGCCATCGACAGCGGTTACCTCGATGACGCCGAGGCCGACGTGAGCGCCGCCGAGTACACGCTCGAAGAAGACAAAGCCAAGGTGTACCCCGTGGTCCTCAATACGGCCGCCGGCTCGGCCACGTTGGGCATCGAACTGACGAAGAAAGACGGCACCTGGTTGATCACCGGCATGGATGTCGAAGGCGTCTAAGTTACACCAGATTACGTTTCGAGTTGACGGAAAGCCCGCCGTATGCGTCTGTACGACCGGGCTTTCGTATTTTTGAGCGGCGTTCCCTGCGCCGCATGTGGAATGGCGGTTGTTCATCAGCCGTTCCAGCAGGTATGATTATCTGGGCGTCAATTCGGACTTAGCAATGAATCTCCTCGGTATTTCGGCTTTCTATTATGACATCGCGGCCTTGCTGTTCATCCGACCTCGAGTCTCCAGCCTTCAAACAGTTCCCTTTCGCGCCGCAAATCGATATAATCGGGTCTGCGCGGATTCGCGCTTCTGGAATCAGAATGGCGTCAACCAGCGATAGGAGCAGAGCCATGGCACTGGGCGAATTTCATCATTTTGGCGTACCTACAAAAGCGAAATCCAAGGGCGAAACCTACCTCGAAGGGGCGAAACTCTACCTAACCGACCCGGCGGCACATCCGTTCCGGGTGGAGTTCCTCCGGTTTATGGAGGATAGCTCGATGCCCGAATTATTGCGAACCTGGCCGCATGCGGCGTTCGTCGTTCCGGATATGGATGCCGCGCTCGCCGGCCAAAATGTGCTTATAGCGCCGTTCGACGCCACCGACGAGTTCCGTTGCGCGTTTATCCAGGATGGGGACGCGCTGATCGAGGTTATGGTGCGCCGGAAATGATCGGCGGCGCCGGAGATAGCGGGCGCGGGCTCAAGAAAACCAGCGGAGGGGAAACCCGAGATGGCGATGAGAAAATTTATCAATGATCCGAAGAATCTGGTGAGTGAACTGTTGCAGGGTTTTGCGCTAGCCCACGGGAAAAAGGTGAAGCTGGCGGGAACCAACCTGGTGGTACGGGCAAAAGCGAAGCCGAAGAACAAAGTCGCCGTGGTGACCCTCGGCGGGAGCGGGCATGAGCCGGCGTTAAGCGGTTTTGTGGGCAAGGGCATGCTCGACATCAGCGTGCCCGGCGAGATTTTTGCCGCGCCCGGCCCGCCGCGCGTTATCGAGGCGTTGCGCGCCGCAAACAGGGACGCGGGCGTCCTGTTTATCGTGCTCAACCACGCCGGTGACGTGATGTCGGCCGACGTGGCCATGGAGATGGCCGCAAAAGAGGGCCTGAAGGTCCGCCGCGTGCTCACCCACGAAGATATCAGCGCCGGCTCGCGCGAGAATCCCGAAGACCGCCGGGGTCTCGTGGGTGCCCTGTTCGTGATGAAAGTGGCGGGCGCGGCCGCCGAACAGGGGCGGTCGATCGACGAGTGCGCCGCCATCGCCGAGCGGATGGAACGGAACATGGCGACGCTGGCCGTGGCCCTCAGCAGCGCGTCCCATCCCAGCACCGGCGAGCCCATCTCGGACGTGCCTGACGGCCGGATGGTCGTGGGCATGGGTCAGCACGGCGAGGCCGGCGGCGGCGAGCAGCCGCTCAAATCGGCCAACGAGACCGCCGAAATCATGCTGCCGCTCTTGCTCAAGGACCTCGAAATCAAAAAGGGCGAACAGGTGCTGGTGATGCTCAACGGCGTTGGCTCGACCACGCTCATGGAACTATTCCTGGTGTTGCGCCGCGTCAAGGGGCTGCTTGAAGAGCGCGGGGTGACGCTGGCGCGGTCGCTGGTGGGCGAATACCTGACCGTCCAGGAGATGGGGGGGTTCCAGATGTGCGTCGCGCGGATGGACCCGGAACTGATTGAATTGTGGGACACGCCGTGCGACACGCCGGCACTTACGGTGAAATGAACGATGGATCAGCTTGCTTACAACGACGTGTTGAGAATGCTACGAGGCGCCGCGGCCGAGGTAAGGGTAAATCACGACACGCTGTCGAAGCTCGACTCAGTGGGCGGCGACGGCGACCACGGCACCACCATGCTGCGTTGCATCGAGGCCATCGAAACCGCCATCGCACAGGCGGAGGACCGCAACCTGGCGGGGTTGCTCAACAAGGCCGGGTGGGCCGTGATGGGCATCGATGGCGGCGCAACGGGCCCGCTGTTCGGCTCGTTTTTCCTCGGCATGTCCGAGGCCGCCGAAGGCCGCGACGCATTGGATGCCCCGGCACTCGCGGACCTGTTCCAGGAAGGGCTCGCCGCCATCCGCCGCCGGACTAAGGCCCAGCCCGGCGACAAAACCATGATCGACGCGCTCGCGCCCGCGGTCGATGCGGTGAAAAAAGCCGCCGAAGCCGGCGCCCCGCCCGTCGATGCGCTGGCGGCAGCGGCGAAGGCCGCAGAAACCGGCGCGATCGCCACGCGCGCCATGCAGGCCCGGTTTGGCCGCGCAAAAAATATCGGGCAAAAGAGCATGGGCGCCGAAGATCCGGGTGCGGCGTCGGTGGCGTGCATATTCAAAGGCTTTTACCAAGGAGCTACAACCAATGCCTGACACGGACAAGACAAAAACCGAAGAAAAAAAAGATTTCGGGATCGGCATCCCCATGGAAACGCCGGGCTTTTTTCTGAAAGGTTCGGCGCACCTGTACTGGGGCACGAAAAACCGGCTCTCCCACATTTTCAACCCGAAGTCGGGCCGCACCGTGATGCTCGCGTTCGACCACGGCTACATCATGGGCCCCACCACCGGCCTCGAACGCATCGACCTGGCAATCCCGCCGCTCATCCCCTACGTGGACTGCCTGATGTGCACGCGGGGCGCGTTGCGCGCGTGTATCAGCCCCGAGGTGCGCAAGCCCGTGGTGATGCGGTGTAGCACCGGCGCCACCGTCCTCAAAGATCTCAGCAACGAAGTCATCGGCGTCACGGTCGAGGAGGCGGCGGCGCTGAACGCGGCGGCCATCACCACCCAGGTCTGCATTGGCGCCGAATACGAGCGGGAAACCCTCGAAAACCTCGCCTACCTCGTCAACGAAGGCAACCGCCTTGGCCTGCCGGCGCTCGGCGTCACTGCCGTCGGCAAAGAGATGGTGCGCGACGCCCGATACCTCGGGCTGGCATGCCGCGTCGTGGCCGAACTGGGCGCGCATTTCGTGAAGACGTACTACTGCGAACCGGGTTTCGACGAGGTGGTGGCCGGCTGCCCGGTGCCTATCGTCATCGCGGGCGGCAAAAAGCTGCCGGAACTGCAGGCGCTTCAGATGGCCTACAAAGCGATCGACCAGGGCGCGCTCGGTGTCGACATGGGCCGCAACATTTTCGCCGCCGAACATCCCGTGGCAATGGCGCAGGCGGTGGCGGCGGTGATCCACAACAACGAAAAGCCGGAGAAGGCGTTCGATCTGTACAGGAGTCTGAAGGGCTGACCGGCCACGCCGGTTTGAAAGGAGTGAGGGAATGGATATGAGCAGACGGACCATGCTGGGCGGTTTGGTGGTGGGTGTGGGCGCGGCGGCATTTGGAAAAGCCGGCGCGGCCGAGCCGAAAGCCATCGCCCTGAAACAGTATAAGAACGAGGATTTCTACAAGGACGGGAAGTTCGACGTCGAGGCCGCAAAACAGGCCTATTACGAAATGATGTGGTACTACAACTATCCCGTCCCGCCCCGCCTCAAAACCGACGAGTTCTGGGCGCTCGATTTCGGCCTCGGCCTGTTCACTGAAGTCGGGATGGCCGGCATTTTCTGGATGAACAACCAGAAAGACAACTATTTCGGCCACGAAATCTACCTGTTGCCCGGCCAGATGATCCCCGAGCACAAACACGTCAAAACCGACGCCGCCGGCCCCAAAATGGAAGGGTGGCACGTCCGTCACGGCTATATCTACACCTACGCCGAAGGCACGCCCACGCCCGGCGTCGACTCGAGGATCTCGCCCAGCCACCGCGAGTGCTCGAAAGCGCGAACCGAACTCAAGCTGATGCCCGGCGAGTATGCCATGCTCAACGGGCCCGAGCAGTGGCATTACATGAAAGCCGGACCCGAAGGCGCCATCGTCACGGAGTACGCTACCTACCACGACGGCGCCGGCCTGCGGTTCAGCCACCCCAACGTCACGATGTGAGGATTACGGCGGCCACTGAGATGGATACGTATGGCCGCCCCGATGTTTTTGTTTGGGCCCGATTTTTTGTGCGGAGGTCTTGATGTTTGTGAAAACCAGTTTGCTCCGGAGGACATTTCTGATCGGCGCCAGCATCTATCTTGGGGGCGTTTTTTCCCCATGCCTCGCCGACACTCCTTGCGTCAACGATCTGTCGGCATTGCGGCGCGCTATCGAGGATCTGTCGCGCAAATTCCCCGAGCAGTATGTTCGTGGGCCGGAGTTTTTGAAGCGGCTCGAGGTGCTCGAAAAACAGACGCGCAAGGGCAAGGAAGGTGTCGCGGAGAAGGTCGAGACGCTGCGGCGTGAAGCGCTCTTGGCGAATCCGCTGCTGGATTTTCAGCAGATCTTCGTGATCAAACGCAGCGAGAAACAGTTGGGCCTGCCGCAGAACTGGCAGGGTAACTGCACACTGCCCATCCGGGGTTACGACAACGAGATCGGCGTGCTCTCGTTAGCGGGCGAGTACCACACGCTGTACCGGCCCGAGAACGGGTCGTTTGTGGGCGACGTCGATCTTCACTGGGACGCGGACCGGCTTCTGTTCACGATGCAGGGCAGCCACAACCGCTGGCAGATCTGGGAGATGGTCTTTAAGGACGGCGGCACGTACGAGATCCAGCAGGCCACGGCCGGCGAAGAGCCCGACGTCAACAATTACGACGCGTGTTACCTGCCCGACGGGCGAATCATCTTCGACTCGACCCGGTGCTTTCAGGGCGTGCCGTGCGTGGGCGGGTCCGACGCGGTTGCCAACCTCTGCACCATGAAGGCCGACGGGACCGGAGTTCGCCAGTTGTGTTTCGACCAGGACCACGACTGGTGCCCGACGGTGCTCAACAACGGCCGGGTGCTTTACACGCGCTGGGAATATTCGGACACGCCGCATTATTTTGCGCGGCTTCTGTTTCATATGAACCCGGACGGGACCAGCCAGATGCAATACTACGGCAGCAATTCATACTGGCCCAACTCGATGTTTTATGCCCGGCCCATTCCGGGCGAGCCGACCAAGGTCGTGGCCATCATTTCGGGCCACCACGGGGTTCCCCGGATGGGCGAATTGGTGGTGTTCGACCCGGCCAAAGGCCGTAAGGAAGCCGAAGGGGCGGTGTTGAAAATCCCGGGACATGGCATACCCGTAGAAGCCCCCATCATGGACACCCTGGTGGACAATAGTTGGCCGAAATTCCTCCATCCGTTCCCGCTGGATGCCGACTATTTCCTGGTTTCGTGCAAGCCCGACTCGAGTTCGCCGTGGGGCGTCTATCTGGTCGACACGTTTGACAACATGCTGAAGTTGTATGACCTCCCCGGCTATGCGATGTTCGAGCCGGTCCCGTTCCACAAGACGCCGAAGCCGCCTGCGATCCCCGACAAGATTAAGCCCGATCAGCGGGAGGGCGTCGTGTATCTCGAGGACATCTACCAGGGGGCCGGTCTCGATGGTGTGCCGCGCGGCGCCGTGAAAAACCTCCGCCTTTACGAGTTCCACTACGGCTACAACAAGGTTGGCGGCCACATCAACATTGGCGTCGAAGGCCCGTGGGACGTGCACCGGATTCTTGGCACGGTGCCGGTGTTTGAAGACGGCTCTGCCGTGTTCCGCGTCCCGTCCAACATGCCCATCGCCGTCCAGCCGCTCGACCAGGACGGCCGGGCCCTGCAGATGATGCGGAGCTGGTTTGTGGCGATGCCCGGCGAGGTTCTGTCCTGCGTGGGTTGCCACGAGAAGCAGAACATGGCGCCGCCTTCGATGCAAACGCTCGCCGTCAGGCGTCCGGCCGTTGATATTCAGCCGTGGCGGGGCCCGGCGCGCGGGTTCAGTTGGAAACGCGACGTCCAGCCGGTGCTCGACAAGTATTGCGTGAATTGCCACAACGGCGAAGGCGGCGGCGGCAAGGACCTGCGGGCCAAGGAAAAGAACGGTTGGAGCGGGTTTACGCCGTCCTACCTCGAGTTGCACCCGTACGTGCGGCGGCCGGGGCCGGAGAGCGATTACCACCTCCAGAAACCGATGGAGTTCCACGCCAGCACGAGCGAGCTCGTCCAGATGCTCGAGAAAGGGCACGGCGGCGTGAAGCTCGATGAGGAAGCGTGGGACCGGCTGGTGACGTGGATCGATCTTAACGTGCCCGACCACGGCACATGGGGCGAGGACGGCCCCATTCCGGCCAATTACCACCAGCGCAGAATCGACATGCGCACCAAGTACGCCAACCGGCCCGAAGACCCCGAGGCCATCCCACAACTCAACCTGCCACCCGTTGTGCCCGTCGCGCCCGAGCCCAAACCCGCGCCGAGCGAGAAACCCGTCCTCGCGGGCTGGCCCATGGACGAGGCAACCGCGAAAGCCTTGCAGGCCAACGCCGGAACCGCGCGGCGCACCGTCGATCTCGGCGGCGGCGGCACGATGGAGTTTGCGCTGATTCCCGCAGGCGAGTTTGTGATGGGCAGTACGGACGGCCAACTCGATGAACGGCCCGCCACGGTGGTGAAAATCGACAAGCCGTTCTGGATGGGCGTTACCGAGGTGACCAACAAGCAGTACCAGCAGTTCGACCCGAGCCATGACAACGGGTTCCTCGACCAGCACCACAAGGACCACACCACACCCGGCTACTCGATCCAGGGGCCGGACGAACCCGTGGTCAGAATCTCGTGGCTCGAGGCCGTCGATTTCTGCAAGTGGATGTCGGAGAAGCTGGGTCAGCCGTGCTCGCTGCCGACCGAGGCGCAGTGGGAATGGGCGTGCCGGGCCGGCGCCGATTCCGACCTGTATTACGGCGGCAAAGACACCGATTTCGCGCCGTTTGCCAACCTCGCCGACGTCTCAATCAAGCTCCTCGCCGTCACCGGCATCAATCCGCAGCCGATCGAAAACCCAAGCAAGTACGAGGATTTCCTGCCCAAGGACGACCGGTTCAACGACGGCTGCAAGATCATGACCAAAGTCGCCTCGTATGCACCCAACGCCTGGGGCCTCTACGATATGCACGGCAACGCCAGCGAGTGGACCCTCTCCAGTTACCGGCCATATCCCTACAACGACGCTGACGGCCGAAACGACCTTGGCGGCGCGGAAAAGAAAGTCGTCCGCGGCGGGTCCTGGTTCGACCGCCCCAAACGCGCCAAATCCAGCTTCCGGCTGGCCTACCAGCCCTATCAGCCCGTGTATAACGTAGGAGTCAGACTGGTAATTAAAGCACAATAGATGTATCGGTCAGATCCGTCGGATCCGTCGGATCATTTGGAGGATGCCATGGATTTTTCAATACCGGAAAAGCTTCAGGATTTGCTGAACCGCGCCCGCGAGTTTGTGGAAACCGAGCTATACCCGCTCGAACCGCATTTTCTCCAGCAGGGTTTTAACGCCGTCGAGCCCGAGTTGCAGGAGAAGCGGCGCAAGGTGAAACAGCTCGGGTTGTGGCTTCCGCAGATCGCGAAAGAACACGGCGGTCTTGGCCTCAACCTCGTCGAGCACGGCCTGTTCAGCGCCGAACTCGGGAAGAGTCCCGTAGGCCACTACGCGTTCAACTGCCAGGCGCCCGACGCCGGAAACATGGAAATACTCATCCAGTATGCCAACGTCGAGCAAAAGAAAAAATATCTCGAACCCCTGCTGGCCGGTGAAATCCGAAGTTGTTTCGCCATGACCGAACCCGATTTCCCCGGCTCGAATCCCGTCTGGATGGGCACCACCGCCGTGAAAGACGGCGACTATTACGTCATCAACGGCCGCAAATGGTACGCGAGCGGCGGCGAGGGCGCGGCGTTTGCCGTTACCATGGCCGTCACCAATCCCGACGCGCCACCCCACGAACGCGCCAGCCAGATCCTCGTGCCTGCCGACACGCCCGGCTTCATCCTCGAGACCGCAACGCCCTTCATGGGCGCGCGCGGCGAAGGGTGGGCCAGCCACGCCGAGATCCGGTATGAAAACTGCCGCGTGCCACGCGAAAACCTCCTCGGGCCTGAAGGCGGCGGCTTCCGGCTTGCGCAGGAACGGCTCGGACCCGGCCGAATCCACCATTGCATGCGGTGGATCGGCGTGTCCGAGCGCGCGTTCGACCTCATGTGCCGCAGGGCCATCGAACGTAAAATCACGCCCGACCGCCCCCTGGCGTTCCAGCAGTTTGTACAGGGGTGGATCGCCGAGAGCCGGGCCGAAATCGACGCCGCACGGCTCGCGGTGCTCCACGCGGCATGGGTCATGGACCGCGAAGGCTCGAAAGGCGCCCGCGACCAAGTCTCGCTCATCAAGTTCAACGTCGCAAACACCATGATGCGCGTGCTTGACCGGGCCATCCAGGTCCACGGTGGCCTCGGCTTCTCTGACTACACGCCGCTCGCACTGTTTTACAGAAACGAGCGCGCCGGCAGGGTCTACGACGGCGCCGACGAAGTCCACAAAATCTCCGCCGCTAAACGCATCCTGAAAAAATACGCCGGATTGGCTTGAGGAAAGAATGAGTACCGTAATTCCTGTGCGGTGGGGTCGCGCTGCCGCGCGACCGCAAATCCAGCAGAAGGACCTCCGCACTAGAAGCACCGCCACTGCCACCCGGTCGCGCGGGAGCGCGACCCCACCGCGTGATATCCGGGCGACTGATGCAGCACCTTATTGACAAGGCGCGGCCCGTGCGGGCCGGCGAAGAACTGGACGAGCCGCGCCTCGCGGCCTACCTCACCGACGCCCTCCCCGGCCTCGTCGGCCCCATCTCCGTTGAACAATTCCCCAGCGGTTTTTCCAACCTGACCTATCTTGTCCGCGCCGGCGATCGCGATCTCGTCTTGCGCAGGCCGCCCGTCGGCAGCAAGGTCAAAGCGGCCCACGACATGGGCCGCGAGTTCCGCGTGCTCAGCGCGCTTCACCCCGTGTATTCCGCCGCACCGCGGCCGCTCGCCTATTGCACCGACCCCGGCGTGATCGGCGCGCCGTTTTACGTGATGGAACGGATCAAGGGCGTGATCCTGCGCGGGGAAAAGCCGGTGGATTTCTCTTGCCCGCCGGCTATCGTCCGCCAATGTTGCGAGTCATTCGTGGACAACTTTGTCAGGCTCCACCAGATTGACTATGAGGCGATCGGCCTTGGCGACATGCGCCGGGAAGGCTGGTTTGTCCAACGCCAGGTGAACGGTTGGGTCGATCGGTACCACGGGTCGCAGACGGATAACATACCCGCCATCGATCAGACCGCTGATTACTTGAAGAACAACTGCCCGCAGGATGTGGGCGCCGTGCTCATCCACAATGATTATAAGTTTGACAACATCGTGCTCGACCCCGACGACCTCACCAGAATCATCGGCGTGCTTGATTGGGAAATGTGCACGATCGGTGACCCGCTGATGGATCTCGGCGTTATGCTGTGCTATTGGAACGAGCCGGGTGATCCCTCGCTGGGGGTCTGTTTCCTCACCCACGAACCCGGCTGTATGAAGCGACGGGAAGTTGCCCAAGCCTACGCCGAAAAGACGGGCAGGGACATCTCAAACCTTGGGTTCTACTACGTGTTCGGCCTGTTCAAACTCGCCGTCATCGCCCAGCAGATCTACTACAGGTACAAACAGGGCCTTACCAAAGACGAACGGTTTGCCCCCCTCATCTACGTCGTCGGCACGCTCGGCCAGATGGCCTGCGGCATCATTGATGGCGGGAAGGTTTAGAATCTTTGTTCACAACATCTGCGTACGACACGTAGATGCTGGATCAAGGTCGTGAACAAAGATTCTGCACGCGCCTTCTTAGGCACGCGCCTTCTTAGGCGCACGGCTTCTTAGCCGCCTTAGACTTCGCCCGCGCCGCCGCGCGTGTCCGGATACGGTTCCTGCGGCATGATGATGGCGGCGATCACGTAAAAGACGACCCCCGGCACGAAACCGGTAAACACCGTCAGGAGCAGAAACGCCACCCGTACCAGTGTCGAATCCGTCTCGAGATAGTCACTCACACCGCCGAGTACGCCAGCCACTTTGGTATCGGTCCTGCTGCGGTAAAGTTTTTTCATAAGCCCGGGCTCCATATGCATCCTCACTGACTGTCAAACGTCCCGCCGCGCAGCACAAATTCCCGCGCCGCATTTACACGGAAACCTTCCGCCGGCCCATTACAGCGCCAGTGCCTTGTATTTCTTGCGCTCCTGTGCGGGCTTATAAGTCCGAAGCTCGCGCCTGTTTTCCACCAGTTTCGCCACCGCCTTGGCGATGTCGTCCATGTCCGATTTTGGGCCCATCAGCCCCGCGTGATGCATCGCCACGCCCGTCTTGAAATGCGCCGCGGTGCACACCGGCAGCTTGAACCGCTTCGGGTTGATCGCTTTCCAATAATCGGCGTTCAGCCTGTGGCGCGGTTTCGTGTGCGGCTTGTACAACCCGCAACTGTTGAGCGGATCGTATGGCGGCTCAAAACCTTCCGGCATCCGCAACTCCGCGTTGAGCGCCGCGCAAAAAACCTCGTTGGTCACACCCCGGACGACACGCGGATCGAGCTTGAACGTAAAGTTGAAATAGCTCTGCTGCGTCACTTCTTTCCGACGCCGCATCGGCACGATTCCGGGGATCTGTCCAAGCAGCCCGTTGAGGTAAATAGCGTTCGCATCGCGGTGTTTCACCTGCTTGTCCATCCGCTCGAGGCCGCCCAGCAACAGCGCCGCCTGCCATTCCGTCAGCCGGTAATTGCCCGACTGAATCGTGTTGGTCATGTCGCCTTTGTACCCCCGCCCGCAATTGCGCAACGAGTACAGCCGCTCGAACAACACCTTCGTCTTGCACGTGTTGAACCCGCCCTCGCCCGCGCTGAGCACCTTCGATTCCTGGAAGCTGAAACTGGCTACGTCGCCGAACGTCCCCACGCTTTTGCCCTTGTAGAACGACCCGTGCTGGTGTGCGCAGTCTTCGATCAGGATCAGGTTGTGCTTTTTGCACAGCCTCACGAGCCGCGTCATGTCCGGCATGCAACCGTAAAGGTGTACGGCGATGATGGCCTTGGTTTTGCGTGTGATGGCGGCCTCCGCCTTGTCCAGGTCGATGCACCACGTGTCCGGTTCGACATCAACCAGCACCGGAATCGAATTGACGTCGATGCACGCCGCGGCAGTGGCTTGCCACGTCATCCCCGGCACGATCACCTCGTCGTACGCACCGATCCCCAGCGCCTCGATCGCCATCTGAATGCCCACGGTGCCGTTGGCGTTGCACAACCCGAAATTCGCGCCAAGGTACTTCGTAAACGCCTCGGCAAACTTCCACTCGATGGGCCCGTCATACGACCACCGGCCTGACCGCGTAATCTCCCCCACAAGTTTCACGTCCTTATTGTCGCTGATCGGCCACTTCGGCCATGCCGCCGATTTCGCCCGCACCGGCCGCCCGCCTGTCAAAGCCAATTTTGCCATGGGTATTTCTCCTCTCCTGATAGTTACTGCCCAGTCATTTACGATATTAGCATAACGCCGAAAAGGCTTCAAAGGCCGCGCCTACTTGCGCTTTTCCGCAGCCGCGGTGCCTTATACTATGAACGGCCACGGAGATTCGGAATGGCTCCTGACGCACACTTGTTGGAACGGTGGGTACACGACCGGGACGCGGACGCGTTCGCGGAACTGGTTGCCCGCTACTCGGGCCTCGTATACGGCACGTGCCGGCGCATCCTCGGCGATCCAACCGAGGCCGAGGACGTGGCGCAGGAAGCTTTTATCGAACTGGCGACGCGCGGCCGCGCCATTACCACCTCCATCAGTTCCTGGTTGCACACCGTCGCCACCCACCGCGCATTGAACCGCATTCGTAGCAACAAACGGCGCACGTTGCGTGAGCGACAATATCAACTCGAACAAGAATCTACCGGTGAGGCCGGTTGGGAAGAGATCTGGCGGTACGTCGACCAAGCCATCGCCGCACTGCCGGAGAAATATCGCGAGCCGATCGTCCTGCGATTCATTGACGGCCGGACGCAGGAATTCATCGCCCGCGAACTCGACATGCCGCCCGCCACGGTCCGATTCCGCCTGGCGCGCGGCGTGGACGAGATTCGCAACACGCTGAGAAGCAAAGGGGTCAGCGTGTCGGTGGTTGTGTTGGGTGCCGCGCTCGCTGGAATGGAATCGGGCGCGGCGCCCGCCACATTGACCGCCGCCCTGGGCCGGCTCGCCCTGTCCGGCCTGACGACACAACCGGCCGCGCTTGGGGCCGGAAAACTCGCCCTGATAGGAGGGGTTGCCATGACAACAAAAAAGGCCGTTGTGGTCGCTTGTGCAGTGCTCGTGATTCTCGGGTTGGGCGGCATTATGTTGTACAGAACGCAAAAACCGCCACAATCCCCTCGAGTGCAACCCGTCGCAGCCGCGCCAATCGACAAAAACCAGCCGGCTGGCGCCGCGGCTGCCCCTGAATCCGCCGTGCCCGACGCTGTAACGCCGCCCCCGCCTGAAACCGCTCCAAAAGAAGAGCCGCCCAAGCCCGTTATACTCCCGGCTGCCGTAGCGGGGCTGGTGTCCACGATGGCTGACGAACCCATGGCGGGCGCGTCAGTCTATTTGGAGGTGCTGGAAGGCGGGGAGGACCTGAATGTCGCAAAAACTTACTCGACAACGACCGGCGCGGACGGCCGATACCGTATCGACGGCATCGACACGCTTGGCACGGGCCGCGCCGAGGCGTCGGTTTACGCCAGCGCGCCGGGATTCCTCATGGCGAAACTGCGCGGGCTCAAGGTCAAGAGCGGCGACGTTGCCGAAGCTGATCTGCGCCTGAAAGAAGCCCAGTACGTCGTGGCGGGGATGGTCGTGGCGCAAAACCGCCAGCCACTGCCCGACGCCTCGGTGGAGCTGCAGTATTACGGCTACGACGCCGAGGGACTCGAGACAACCGCCGCCTCCGGCATGACCACCGGCAATATTGGCGATCCCAAGTTCGTGTTCGCGCTTACCGACCCGAACGGCAACTTCGAGATCGCCATTCCGGCTCAAGGTCTCTGCGATTTCACCGTCCGAAAAGACGGGTACGGCCCAGGATTTTTTCCTCAAATCCCGACCGGCACACGCGACGCCGTGTTCGTGTTGCGCGCGCCCGGCGCCATCGCCGGCCACGTGAAAAACGCCGACGGCATGCCCGCCGCAGGCGTCAAGGTCCAAGTCATGGGTGCGGGTTTTCCGGGCGGGCTGGCGCCGTATCCGGTATGGGTGCAGCCGCTGTTGCTGAAAACGGTTTGGGCACGTTCCGCGGAGGACGGTTCATACCAGGCGGACGGGCTTGGCGAGGAATACTGGTATCGCGTGGCGGTTCCCGTGCCGAGTTTGTTGGAAGAGGAGAAACTGCTGGCGCAGGTGTTGGGAGTAAATGTGCAGGCCGGCAAAACCACTACCGGCGTCGACCTCGTCCTCCCGCCGGAGGGCAAAGAGACCGCCATCTTCGGCACGGTGACCGATATCGCCTCCGGCGACCCGGTTTATCCTATGGCCGTGGACGTCCTGCCGGTCGACCGCAATCCGTTGAGCGGTCTGGCCTCCCCCGTCTACTCTTCCGTATTTCCAGACGGATCCTTTCGGATTGTTCTCAACATTACGGCCGAATGCGACGTGATCTGCCGCCACCGATACGAAACCGAAGGCGGCGGTGTCTGGTGGGATCCCGAAGGCCAGACGGTCAGAATAAAACCGTACGAGGAAAAAGAGGTCAACTTCTCCGTCGCCGCCCCGTTCAATGTCGAGCTCGAGTACGTCGACGAGGCCGGGGCGCCATTGCCGGGCATCATGACGGCCATGCGGCGCGCTGAAGGCCGCGGCGGATGCGGTGGCAGCCTCATCTCCGACCCCGACGGCCGCGCCACCATGCACGGACTCCCGCCGGGAATCCCGCTGGTTGCAATGGGCTGGCAAGAGGTCGGTGGGAGGAACCTCATTACGATCGGCTGCAGCGAACCATTCACCGGCAGTGCCGGCCAGACTGTGTCCGGCGTGCGGGTCGTGTGCCGGCCCGTCACAGGCGTGGGCGGTGTCAGCGGGGCCCTTGCGTGGCCCGACGGCATCCCCGTCGCACAGACGATGGTGTACTGCAGGACGATGTGGGCCGGCTCCCAAATCGAGGAGAGCGTTGCAATCTCCGCCGCCGATGGATCTTTCACCAGCGGCAGCTTCCTGCCCGAAGGCGTCTACCCCGAGTTGGCCGTCGGCTTTGAGGACGATCAAGGCCGCATCTACGGCGCCATCGTCAACGACGTCACCATTTCCAACGGCCAAACTACACCCCTTGGCACACTAACCGTGGCACAAGCACCGCCTGAATAAGACAGCTGCAGACAGTTCGCGCGCGACTCCTAATCTCGGCGCACACGGTCTCTGTCCATGCTGTCCACTGCTGTCCACAATGTCCACCGCGTCCACAACGTCCATGTCCGTCCCCTGAACTTCCTATTCGGTTCCAAACCTGCGACAATACCCCAAGCTCAAAAAGGATTTTTCAAAATGCCCTTCAAGCTTTGCTTCCTCAGCGCTCTCCTCTGTGCGAGGCTCTGCCAGGCCGAAAACATAACTTCCTGGTCCTCGCTGATCGACACCACGCGCGCGCAGCCTTCCCTTACTGCCGCATGCGACGAACTCGTCGCCCAAGCCCGGAAAGCCGTCGCCGAACCCATCGTGCGCCGTGCCCGTTCGCTGGCCGAGGTCGGCCAGAACCGGACGTGGCTCGATGGCAGGGCCAACGCGCTTGAAGACGAGATCCGGGAGCAATTCGCGCTGGCAATGTCGGATTTCGGGGCGTGCAGCTTGCTGGCGAAGGAACTGCCGATGCTGGCCGCGGCGTACCGCCTCACCGGCGAGAAGCTCTTCAAAGACCACGTGATCGCACAGCTCGACGAGATGGCCTCCTGGTCGCCGCTCCAGCGGCCCGGTTGGACACTCTACGCCCCCGGCCACCGCCTGCCCCCCGACGGCAAAGACGGCAACTGGCTTGCCACAGGCTGCGGCATCCGCGCGCTCGGCGACACGCTCGAGTTGCTCCCTTCTGACGCGCTCGACGATCAACTCCGCGCCAGACTGAACACCCTGCTCGAAACCGAGATCGCCGGCGTTGTCGACGACTGGCTGGCCCGCCGGCCATGGTTCGTCCGCTCGAACAACCCCGTCACCAACCAGTGGGTGCTGCCGACCGAAGGCCTCGTCCGCGCCTGTCTCGTCCTCGGCGTTGATACCCACCGCGACGCCTACGAGCTCGGCGTGAAAAACCTGTTGGCGGCGCTCGACGCCCACGGGCCGAACGGCGAGTTCGAGGAAGGGTTCGGCTACGCCTCGTTCACCGTTACGTCGCTGCTGCATGCCGCCCACGCCATGGCCGCTGCGGGCGATCGGCGCGCAATCGACCACCCGTTTCTCCGGCACTTCCCCACGTGGCTGGTGCACCACTTCCAGCCCGGCAACATGGTGATCAACTGTTTCGACGCGGGCGGCGCGTTCGACGCGGCCAAATCGACCCGGCCGTTGTTGTCGCTGCTGGCCGTCTGCACCAACGATCCCGTTGCCCGTTGGGCGCTCGCGTTCCAGGCCGGCGGCCCGTCCAACGACCTCGGCGGCCTCGCCGCCCGTGGCCTCGAACCAGTGGGCGCCGATGCCACCCCGCCGCTCTTCGCCGCCTACGAACGCGCCGCGCGTGTCAACTGGCGCGACAGTTGGGACGACAACGCCACCGGCGTCTGGGTGCGCGGCGGCCATCCGCTCGACCAGCACGACCACCAGGACCGCGGCCACGTCAATTTCATCTGGAAAGGCAAACCCATTCTTATCGAGGCCGGCACGCCTTCCTACCACCACCCGCTGATGATGACGCAATATACGCCCGGTATTGGCCACAACGTCCTCCAACTCGGCGACGCCGCGCCCGCCGATTCTGCCAAAGCCGGCGAGCTCGTGTGGATGCCCGGCTGGCAAAAGGCCGGCGGCGTCGCACCCATCAGCATCAACCGGCTCGACGCTTCCGGCGGCGACGTCACCGTCGACGCCACGAAATGCTATGACAGGCTACAACTGTGGAAACGGCGTGTGCAGTGGGATGCAAAGCATCTGGCCGTAGTTGATGAGGTCCAACTCGCACCCGATACGGCCGACATTATTATGTTCCGCTGGCACCTGGGCACAAGTGAAGATGCGATTATCAAGGAAGAAGCGGACTGCTACACGCTGGACTTCAACGGCCTCCGCCTCTCAATTGAACCGTCCGCGCCCATCGAGGTTTCCCAAATCAAGCTGCCCGACCACACCCTCGAAGGCCATACGGGCGATGAAGACCCCGGCAACGTCCACACCTGCATTGTCGTGCGGTCGCGCGAAAAGACCCACGCCTTAACGTGCTCTCTACAGGCGGCGCCGGCGGAATAACTTCGGCCAGTCTTGCCGAAGTGCCGCGCCCCCCCTTGCTCCGCGACCGCGGCCCGCGCACCTGTTTGCTCGATCCTTTCCTTGAAATCCCCACCTAAATCTTGGTACAATTATATTCCCGCTGGGAATGTGCCCAGTGGGTCTCTTTTGCAGCGCGACACGCAATCGCTTTTTCGGCGTCCCTATCGTCTAGCCCGGCCTAGGACACCGCCCTTTCACGGCGGCGACACGAGTTCGAATCTCGTTGGGGACGCCATTTCTTTTTCTTTGCCGAAATAGGTAAAGTGTACCCAGAATTTCCCCCTGCTATGAGGATCTGGACAGCCGCGACTTGAGCGGGCCGGTGAGCGTCGCTGAGATTCGACTTCACCGGCACAAGTTTCTCGGTGAATGCAACTTCCGCCCATGAATTCCAGTGACTATTTCCTCGTTTCCTCCAAGACAGAATTATTCCGAATTTGCGTCAGGGTTTGTTTACTTACGGCAAGCGGACAATCTATGAAGTTCTTGACCAGCTTTCGAATCAGGTGATAGGTGAGAAAAAGTGGCGGATTGCGGGAAAAGCAGCTATCGTGGTCTTTGAAGGGAGACCGTCTTGATGCGTTTCGTGAAGTTGTTTTTTGTATGTTTTTTTCTGTTGGGTGCCGGGGTGCAGGCGGATGGGGCTGAAACATGGCGCATTGTGCTGGGTCAGGAGCACGCGGGCGACGAGGCGATGCGCGTTGTGCTCGAGGATCTGCGCGATTACGGGGCCACGTTTGGGCTGACGTTCGAGATGGTTTCGGACGCGGCGGCGGGCACGGGCGGTAACGCGATCGTGGCGGGAAATGCCGCGCGCAACGCGTGGACGGCGCGCCTTGTGGAATCGGGGCTGATAGGGGCGGGCGGTGTTGCGGATGCGGAAGCCTATGCGATTGCTACTGTGGAGGAGGGTGGCCGCCGCACGGTGGTTGTCGCGGGAGGCTCGGTGATCGGCGATGTGTACGGGCTGTACTGGATTTGGGATCGGATGCGGGTCGAGGGACGTATTCCCGACATCAACACCGTCCGAACGCCGGCAATGAAAATCCGGCTTGGCGCAGCATGGGGCAGGCAGGGGTTCGGGGGCCGGAACGAGAAGCAGATGCAGATTGCGCTGCGCCACAGTTTCAACTGGGTGTCGGGTCCGGCGATTCTGGACCTGGTGCCTTGGCATAGCGAGCCGGAGGGGGAAACAAACCGGAAGAACCGGGAAGCGGCTAAGTCGCTGATCGACTACGCGCATTCGCTGCACATGAAATACTTCAGTTTTGCGAACGAGTTCACGTTTCACCCGTCTCTACTCGAGGAAACGGGGGCGAAGTTGACGCCATGCGACCCGAAGTTCTGGGAGGCGGTACAGCAGAAATTCCGAATGTTGTTCACCGCGCTGCCGGAGCTGGACGGGATCGAGCTGTGTAATGACGACCTCTCGGGGTTCTGGGGGCGGTATGTTCCATTCGACGTGACGCGGGACGCCCCGGAATGCGACTGGTCGTACGAAAAACGGTTCCGGACGTTCGTAAACAAGGTTCACGAGGTGGTGGTTGGGGAGTTCGATAAGACGTACTTCCATTTTACATGGGGGTTGCGCGAGCACGAGGTACACTGCCAGCCTGAGGTGTTCCGGGCGATATTCCGGGACGTACCCGTGAAGAACCTTTATCTAATGCCGAAAATCACGCGAGGCGACCGCTGGTGGTATCAGCCGTATAACGCGACGTTCAACCAGACGCCGCACCCCACGATCGTGCTGTTCGAGACGATGAACTATTACGAGAGCGGTTCCTCACATCTTTTCCCGACATTTTCGGGGCAATATTTTCAGCGAGGCCTGCAAACGTTCCTGGCGCCGGTGGAAACCAATGTGCGTGGAGCGGCCGCGCTGGCCGGACTTGATACGGCCGATTGGGGAACGGTGGGCGCATACAGCTATGTACTGTATCGGTTGATGTGGAACCCGGACGAGCCGGTCGAGCAGATCGCGCGGGATTTCTGTGCGATCCATTTTGGGCGTGACGTGGCGTCGGAAATGGCCGCCATTTACCTGCAATCGCCCGAGGCTTACCAGTACGGTCTCCACATCGGCCCGATTTCGTACGGCCAGTTTAACTCGTTACTCCACATGCGGGTGGGCACCTTTCCGGCCGACGGGTATCCCATTGTCGATGGGGGCAGGGAGCACCTGGAATTTCTTCGCAGGATCTACCTGCGTTGCGTGCCGTGGAGGACGGAAACTCTGCGTGCACTCGAGTACGGGCGCACCGCCGCGGAGCAGATGCTCGCACGGTACGCCGCGATCAAAGGGCGGATGAGAGACGCGGCGGTAGCCGGGGAGATCGAGAACCGCCTGCAGATGACTCACAACCTTATCCGCACGAACATCGGCTACGTTGAAACCATCTTCGCTTACTTCGATTACATGGAGGCGCCGACGGCCGCGAACCGTGAGGCGCTTGCCGGCGCACATGAAAGGATCAAGGCCGCACTGGCCGATTTCAAGGCCACGCCCCAGTTCAATTATGACCTGTTGGGCATTGACGTGTTCATGCAGAACGTCGAGGAAGTGCTCTCCGACCGGGACAAGGCGCTGGAACGGCTGGCGCGGACGCCGGACCGCCGCCAACTCGAAGCACTCATCGCGGAATTGCAGCAGCGATACCGCGACTTGCTTGAATCACACCGCGGGGAGGCGGTCCTGTTTGGCCGGTTCAAGATCCTCGTAGACGGCCAGGACATCCTGATTGTCCAGGGTGATGACTACCGCATCAAGAATGTGCGGTGGGACGGGGCGCACGTTGAGGTGGGTGAGATGCCGGCGCCATTGCCGCGCGAGCCCGTTACGGTTGTACCGCACGACATCGAATCGCGACCCATGCACCCGTTTGTCGTCGAGCAGCCGGCGCCAGAAAACGATTACACCGCCAGAATCTATCTGGACGACGCACCCGGCGCCAATGGCTGGATGATTTTCGACCTCTACTATATCCCGCGGCCACCGGAATCGCTCAATCTTGACATGGCATGGGCGCGCAAGGCGGGAGATTGACGTTGAGTTTGAACTGCGAAGTGCATTACGACCAAATTACTGGCTTGATGGACGATCTGGAAAGGATAGCCTTATGAAACGCCTGTTGACGAAACTGAACCGGTGGGCCTTGGTTTGCGGCGTCGCCGTGATCCTGGCCTCGGCCGTTGGGAGCGCGGCGCCGGCTCAACAGACCGTTGACCTCGCCGCCGCCACGGTCGTGACCCGCGCCGGCCAACTTCCGAAGGCCGAGCAGACGGCCGCGCTCGTGCTGGTTGAGGAACTGGAAAAGCGCATAGGCAAGCGCCTGCCGGTCTCAACGGCGTGGCCGGAAGAGGGTCTTGCCGTGGTGGTGACCGCGGGAGGAATGGATCCGGTCTCGGGCCATCCCGTACCGAACCGGGAAGCCGGTGACCGGCCCGAGATGCGGCCCGAGGGCTACCGGGTCTTGGCCGAGGATGGCAAGACGGTATGGGTCGTGGGCGCCGACCCGCGCGGTGCCCTGTTTGGCGTGGGACGCCTGCTTCGCAGCATCGAGTGGGCCAGGGGCGCCGCGAGCATATCTGCGTCTCTTGACGTAGCCATGGCGCCGGCGTATGCGATTCGCGGCCACCAACTCGGCTATCGCGCCCGCGCAAATTCTTATGATGGTTGGGATGAAAAGCAGTTTGAGCAGTACATCCGCGAATTGGTTATCTTCGGATCGAACAGCATCGAGAACATCCCCTTCCAGGATACGCAGATAAGCCCACACTGGCCGGTGCCGCGAGACATAATGAACTCGAAGATGAGTGAAATCTGTGACCGCTACGATGTGGACTATTGGGTTTGGGCTCCAGCCACCTTCGATCTCAACGACCAGAAGCTACGGGACGAAGAACTGCAATTGCACGAGAAATTCTATCGCGAATGCCCGCGGTTGAATGGCGTCTTCTTCCCGGGCGGCGATCCCGGAAAGAACCCGCCCGAGCTTGTCCTGCCGTTCCTCGAAGACCTGTCGAAAATCCTGGCGAAGTATCACCCCGAGGGAAAAATATGGATGTCGACGCAAGGGTTTGGCGGCAAGAAACTGAATTATGTCGTCAAATACCTCGAAGAGAAAGAGCCCGCGTGGCTTGGCGGCATTGTGGCGGGGCCACAGACCATTGATCCGCCCGCGCTGCGTGCCCGCATCCCTAAACGCTATCCGCTGCGGGACTATCCGGACCTCACCCACACAGTCCGCTGTCAATATCCCGTGCCATGGTGGGACCCTGCGTTCAATTTCACGTTAGGCCGCGAGTGCTGTAACCCGCGTCCGCTATTCTACACACTCGTTCATCGGCAAATGGCCCCCGGCACCGTCGGTTTCATCAGCTATTCGGACGGCTGCCACGACGACGTCAACAAAACCATTTGGAATGTCTTAGGCGTCGATCCCATCGCCGACCCCCGCGACATTCTCATCGAGTATTCACGGTTTTTCTTTGGCCCGGATGTGGCCGAGCCCGCAGCCGACGGCATCATGGCACTCGAAAAGAACTGGGTCGGCCCACTTATTACCAACTCGACCGTCGACTCGACGCTGGCCCTCTGGCAGCAATTCGAGAACAAGAAGCCGGAGTTGAAGGGCAACTGGCGTTGGCAACTCTGCCTGTTGCGCGCCTATTACGATGCCTACATCCGGCATCGCCAGATGTATGAACTCAAGCTCGAGGATGAGGCGAACCACATCATGGCGCAGGCCGGGACGCGCGGCGCCGATGCGACCATGGATGCCGCACTCGATGTTCTCAAGAAAGCGGAAACCCAACTCTGCCGCAAAGATCTGCGCGACCGGGTCGACCAGCTCTGTCAAGATCTTTTCGACTCGATCAAGCTGCAGACAAGCGTGAAGCGCTTTCAAGCCAGCGAAACCGAACGCGGTTGCGTGCTCGATTTCGTCGACTATCCGCTGAACAACAGATGGTGGCTCGAGGACGAGTTCGCCAAAATCCGCAAAATGCCGGCGGAACAGGAGAAGGTCGCCCGGCTCGACGTGCTCGCCCATTGGGAGCACCCCGGGCCCGGCAGTTACTATGACGACATCGGCGATTTGTCGAAATCGCCCCACTTGGTGCGCGGACCTGAGCTGAACACGGATCCGCTGATCCCGTTACACGAAACCGGCTTTCCCGGGTTCGTTTGGGACCAGGGCGGTTACAGCCGCCTACGACTGTCGTGGCAAGGCGGCATGAGACCGGAACAGATGATTTATGAAAACATCGATCCCGCCGGCCAATATACGATTCGCATAAACGGGAGCGTCGCTCAGTTGTATGTGAACCGGGAAAAAGTGGAGCCGGCCACCCGCCCGCAGACTTCCCAGCCGGTTACAGAAACGCCACGCGTTGAGCGGGCTCCGCGCCAAAGGTTCACGCCGCGGTTTAAAGAGTTCCCGATACCACAGGATCTGTTAAAGGACCGCAGGATTGTCGTCGATTGGAGCGACCCTAACAAACCCCCCGCGGCCGGGATGCGCTTTGGATCCTCGGCCACCGAAATCTGGTTGTTGAAAAAGCAGTGAGCCCGAATCAGGGGCGCGCGGTCCAGGGCATGTTGTCTTTTTGCATCAGCCAAATCTCGTACAGGCCGGTGATGGGCATGAAACCCGGCTTGGACGTCAGGGCGATGTTGAGTTTGCCGTCTTGGGTGAGTGGCAGCGGTATGTCGAATTCATGGAACGCGGTTTCGCCCATCGGCACGCTGAACCCATCGCTGATCGTCTCGCCGTCTGCCTCGAGGCCTTCCTCCAATTTCATCTCGCGGAGTGCGGGCTGATCCAGCTCGAAATGGGCGCCTACTGAAACGCGCACCACGTACTGCACGCCTGGATCGAGGCCGTCGTAGGCAAAGCTGACGCCCGGGCTGCCCCTGGTATAGGTGAGGTTGTAGTGGGAGTGTTTTGCGGGGCCGGCAAACGGCATGAAGGCCCAGAGGGTCTCTCCGTGAGTCAGGTGTTTGGACTCGGACGGCCAGCCGACATCGTCGTAGAACCCGCCCGCGCCGGGATCCTCGTATTTCAGCAGTTTGTTAATGGCGTTGCGGATCGACGCCCTATTGCCGCCGGCCTTTGCTTCCTCCAGCACTTTTTTCCACCAGCCGACTTCCGATAGGTCAAGTGTTGCCACGATGAACGGGGCCGGCTCGCGGTAACCGATAGTCGTATTGGATTCTTCGCCGCGTGCCATGGCCTCGTCCATGACGGCCTTCATCTCGGGTGTCTCGAACGGTTGATTGAATATTTCGAGCGCCTTGTCCACCGCGGCGGCCAACTCGGCATCGGCGGAGGCAGACGTCAATACGGCCTCGGCCTGCCGCTCCAACTCACGCCCGCGCTCGAGGTCCAACTGGATGTATCGGTCCATGAGGGCCTTCTCCATGATGATGCGCCAACGGTAATCGTCCTTGAGAAGGTTTTCGGGTATTTTCTGCCCCGCGGAACGCAGAAGCTCGACCGCCCTGGCGATCCCGGGATTGTCCATGACGGGTTTCTCGAGCGTCTCTTCCATCAGGAAGATGGCCTCGGCGATTTCATCCTGGGCCTCGGGCCCAAACCAGTACCGGCAATACTCTTTGGTGAGGGTCTCTGCATCCTGGCGCGGATCCCAAAGCATCCGGTACCAGAACCACTTGTTGAAATCGTCGTGCATTCCTTCGGAGTAGTGCATGTCGCCGATCGAATAATGCAGGATCTCGGTGGCCACCTTGTGAAAATTCCGCGGGCGCGCGTTCCACGACCGCCGGTCGTAAACGGCGGCAAGCGCGATGTCGGGTTTCGCAACGGCGAACTGCGCCTGCATCCAGTGTGTGATGTCCGTATACAAGGCGATGTTCGTGGTTCGCGGCAACTCGTGGTGCATGAACTTCAGGTAGTTGCCCAGCGGGCCGAACCCTTCGTATTCGAACCATCGCGGGTTGACGGGACCGCGAATGTAGGTTTGCATCTCGTCGGCTCCCGGACCGTACCGGATCGCGTACAACCAGCTCGAGTCCCCGCTGTTGAGGTAGTCCATGATGGCCTGATCGCCCTCGTTGGTCAGGTCCTGGTTGGTGGCGAGCACCTTGGTGTTCGGATGATACTTGTGCAGGATGTCGGCAATGTCATGCACAAGCGCAATGTACTTGTCGCCCCACGGCATGCACTTCTCGCAGCGGCATCCGCCCTCGTCACCCGAGTTGGTGGTGAAAAAATCGTAGTCGGGGCAGTTCTTGAATTGCTCGTCAAACGACTCGAGCAGCGCCTTCCGCGCCTCCGGCACCGACGGGCAGACGTACTTGGGCGAGCGGCCACCGTCGGCTCTCCATTCCGCGGGAAAACCCGCCGGCATCTCGTTGGCCGTACGGCCAAAGCAGGTGAGCATCCCATAAGCGGCCATCTCGGCAGGGTCGCCTTCGTAGACGTTTGTGCCCAGCAACATCAGGTCTTCCATAACTTCGTGATGCTCATCGGTTGTCTGCGGCCGCAGATTGCCCAGATCCCTGGCGCGGCTGCCCGGGCCCGTGGGCCGGCCGCCCCGGAGCAAGAACGCCGGTTTTTGCACGGCATCGATGGGCGGAATGACTACAGCATCCGGCAAAAACGTCATTGCCCGCAGCAGGTGACCCACGCCGTACAACGTGCCGCGCTCGTCAACACCCGCTACGACCACGTAATGGGTCGCCCCGACCTTGCCGCCTTTGACCGCGAAACCTTCGGGGTGCGCCGTATCCGAGTTGGGAAGTGTGGGCAGGGCCATCTCCAGATCGCCGATGAGGGTTGCCGCCAACTCATTGCGCGACGGGACGCCAACGACCACAACCACATCCGCGCCCGCGATCATCTTGCCAACATCCGGGGCGTCTTCCTTCACCACGTCAACCGCCACCGCGCTGCGCTTGATCACGCGGCTCCTGAAGATTTCGCCGGCCCTCAGTTCAGGCGGTCCGGCTTGCCGGCCTGTGACGATGGCCAGGCGTTTTGCCTTCAACACCGGCGCGCCGGCAGCGTCTTGCCCGGAAGCCCCAACGCCGATCGCGCAAATACACACAACCAGTACGAGCAGTCGAATCGCGGAGTACCTCATTGCTGCTGCCTTTCACCGAATAAGCCCTGCGGCGGGCGCCATCCCAACGAAAGTCCAAGCATAATACCATACCCGGGACGCGCAGGGGCGAGAGATAACGGACCGCGGAAGAGCATACTGCCGGCGGGAAGCAAAAGAGTCTGGCAACCTGTGGCAAGAATCGTCGCGGGCTGCCGAAATCACTCCTTGAACAGCCACACCTCCGCCAGCCGCGAATGCTGCCGCCAGTTCAGGTGCCTTTCGTCGGTGGGCTGGTCCCAGGTCAGCACAAGCTTGCGGTCCTGGATATGTTTGGCGGGTACGGCGAAGTCCTGGGTTTGGCCCATTTCCACCCGGTCGGCGGGGGCGTCTGCCGCTTCCCCGTCCATACGCAGCAGGAACTTGCCATAGCCGCCGCAGCGCACCGTGTAGCGGGCGTCGGGATCCAAGCCTTCGTAGACCACGGCCTCGGGATAGTTCATGCTGACTTGCCACGAGAGGCGGGCACGGCTCATGCCTTCATTCCACCACCAGAGGACAGGTTCGGGATGGGCCTCTTCACCGGGTTCGGTAAACACGAATGGGCTGCGCTTCACATGGGGCGAGTTGGCCGGATTTCCCACGTCGTCATAGTAGCTCCCAAGGCCGGGGTTCTCCCAGCGGGCGATGACGGAGAGACGGGCGGTTTTTTCCTCTTCCGAAGCCATGGCGCGAACCTTTTCGAATTCGTCTTCCAGCCACCACCGGTTGTTCAGGGGGTAGTCCACAAAATCGAGGAACGCCCCACGTTCCGCGCCGCTGGCAAAGTATTTCGGGACGCTCGACTGCAGTCCAATGGAATGGAACAACTCTTCGCAGAGTTCCTCGATGCGCGCGCGCAACTCCGGGCTGACGGGACGGGTGACGTAGCGGTTCAGCACCGCCATCGCCTCGGTCATGGCCGCATCGGCGCCCACGCGGTCCGCCTGCGCCAAGATAGCGTTGGCTTCTTCTTCGAGGCGCGTTTCGTGGATCAGCCTATGGCGGATATAGGTGTCGTAGTAGGCGCGTACGAGGCACATCTGCCAGCGCCAATTGTCTTTGAGGTGGGGCGTTTGTTTTTCAAGTTGCTGCCAATGCAGCAGCGTGCCCTCGACCCCGCCATTCTCCCGCAGCGGGCCGGTCCAATTATTCTCGAGTGCGAAAATGCCGTCGGTGGCCTCCTCCGCGATGCGCGGATCGAAAAACACCCGGCCGTATTGGTTCAAGATGTTGCGCAGCGGCATGGTTGGATCCCAGCTCAAGGCGCTCCAGACCGTCTTGTTCACGTCGTCGTGGACGCCGTCGGAGTAGGAAATGAAGCCGTCGCTGTAGGCCGCAAACCAGTTGTGAATGTAGGCGTAATGCACGGGCCGGGGATTGATGGCCTCGCGGCCGAGGGTGAGTGCCAGCGCCTGATCCCACCAGGGCACCGGATACTGGCAGATCTTGTTGTGGGTGATGTCGGGGTAGAGGCGGTACTTGTACTTTTTGGGAAGGATGCCCCGTGTGAGCGGGACGGGGGGCGCAGAGGGCCCGGCGACAAGCCCGCCCAGCCAGTCTGGCGACTCCGTTTTCAGATACGCGATGACATATTCGATTTCTTCCCGATTGAAATGCTGGAGCGACAGCCACACCCGTGCCTCCGGATGAATTGGCAGCAGGCGTTTGGCGACGTCCTCGAGGAACGGGATAACAAGTTGCGCGGGATTGTCGCCGGGGTCGCCGCCGGGGAAAAATACGCCCGTGAGTTCCTTGCAGTCGCGGTAGAGTTCCTCGTGCTTATCGAGGGCCTTGGCCCGTGCCTCGGCATCCTTAAGGTCAAAGTCCGCCGGCGTCCACACCCAATAGGCCAGACCATAGCGGTCGCAGATTTCGCTCATCCGCCGGTTCATTTCCCGGCGGTCGACTTTCATGACAGGCGTGGTCCGGCTGTCGTGGAATGGGATGTTTTCAACGCTATTGACGCCAAAAAATGTGAGTTCACGAATGTATTGATCAAACTGTTCCGGTGTCCAGGCATCCCAGGAATTGGCCTGCGGGCGGAACCCGAGTTGATGGCCCCGAATGGGATAGGCCGGGGCAGTGGCGATGTCCAGCGCCGTGCTGATCCGGGCGCGGCCCATGCCCCAATCCAGATGGCGCAGCAAAGCCCCCACACCATACAAAACCCCGCGGGCATCCGCGCCAAGCACCCAAACCACGGACGACGGGGACTCGCTCAGATCGACATAAAGCCGATAGCCTTCCGGTTGCCGCTCGGGAAGGCCGACGCCCTCACGCATGGGCGCCGCGCGCCCCCAGGCCGGCGCTTTCGCCGTGGAACCGATGGCGATCACCGGTTGTTTCTCCGGCCACGCCGCGCTTGTGGTCAGCCGAATTCCTGTGCGTTTCTGAACTTCCTCAATCAGCACCTCGGCTGCTGCGCGCTCCGCATTCTCCAATTCACCGGGGTGCGTTACCACCACCGCGCCGCTCAGGTCAAGTTGGTCGGCGGCTTGTGCGCCGATGCTCAGTGCCAGTGTGCATAAAAGCATGCCCAGCGCTACGCCGATACGCAAGAAACCGGTGAGTGTTTTTCTTATCATGGTTCTGCCTTTCTGGATACGATTTATGCCACCACGCCCAATCATTGTTTTCGCATTTTTGGCGGCGGTTTTCAACTTCTTTTGCAGATCCGTCAGACGACGCGCTACGGCGTCAATTCAAAGAGCACAAAACTTTTCGGAGGAATGCTGAAGGACCACGCAAGTGTTTCCCCCGTCTTGTCAAAGTCAATGACGGCGCCTTCGCTCCATCCTTCCCAGGTTCCGCGAGCCGCGATACGGCCGCAGGTGAAACCGTCGGGGTTCCGCAGGGTAGCGTCGCGGCGATAGTCCATGTCGCCATGGTTCATCACCAGGAGCATGGCCGAGCCATCGGACTTCTTGTTGTAGATGTGTTCCAGGCTGGTCCACGGCGCGAATTCGAGGCCGTCGCCAATATGGTCTTCCAGCGTGTGCAAGAAGTAGTAGAGCATATTCGAGTAGAGGAACGGCTCTGGGCCACGGCGCTGCCCGTCGCTGCCGACCATGTTCAGGGCGGTAACGAAGAAGACGCGCCCGGCGCCGCGTCGGTTCTCGATTATGTAGGGCGCATCATTCATGCGCGCCACCACCCGGCCTGAGGTCAATTTAACCGAGTGAATCCAATGGTCCTGCCATTCCTCACGCCTTCCGGCTGCCGCGTATCCTTCGATGGCATCCAGTTCTGTGGCGGGCCGGTCAAAGTGCATCACGTTGTCGTCCAGCGCATCCAACAAACAGCCGATAAGGGGCTCGGCCACATCGGCGGGCATCAGGTTCTCGTGCTCATCGAGGAACAGGGTGTCGCTGCAGACCAGGATGCCGCCGTTTTCGACATACGTCTTTAGCGTTTCCTGAATGGACGGGGTCATGCGGTGATAGCCCAGGGCCACAAGCGCTTTGTAGCGGGTGTATTTTTCTGCCGCCAGATTGTCCGGCACCATGTCGAGGGTTCCCAAGGGACTTTCCGCGAGAAAGCCGGGATACTCGGGATCCCAAGCGCACCGCTCGAAACCTGGATAAAACACGTCGAGCGTTTTCAGAGAGAGGTCCGCGTCGCGTGTCTGCATGAATGTGTGGCGGATGCCGTCGAAGAGGCCCGTGGCCCGCACGTCACCGACCCGCCAACCAACACCGGGCCATCCGTTCTCGTGCCCCATGAGAATGGCGACGGGAGTCATGGTCTCGCCGCGCGGCCCTATCCGCCGTGTGACGGAATACAGGCTTTTCAATGCGCGGCCCCAGGGAAGCAACGGGCCCGGCGCCTCGTTACCGGCATGGAAGAGACTTTCTTCGGGGTAGGCGGCCCAATCCACCTCAAGTTGCACGAAATCCGCACCGCCCATGGCAGCGCCAAGGAGGCTGGTGAAAAAGCACCATGGCGTGTGGCCTTCCCGGGGAGACACCTGTTTGCCCACGTTGCCCCGGGGCGACCACCAGGTCGAATGGTCAATCATCCAACGCTTGCCGTACGCGCGGGCTGTCCCGCGATTCGAGGCCAGCATCATGTTTACATTGGGAATGTTTTCGCCGACTTCGCTACAGATGATATCCACGCCCGCCTCGGCGAAAAGCGGGTGATACAGCGCGGCCGAACTGTGCCCGGCCTGGACGCCAAGTGTTTGGTGAACGTCTCCCATCAGCGCCTTCACACGCCCGGCCAACGCCTCCTTCACTTTCGGGCGCGTGGGATTCTCATAGACCACCTTGGGCAAGTAGCCTTCGGGTTTGAGCCCCATGGTGTCCATTTCGCCCCAGTGAATTCCGAGAAAGAGATCGCCGGCAATGGCCTGGTACCGCTCAAAATCCCCCCGCTCATGCCGCCATTCGCCCGCCTTGAATGACTCTTGAACCAGGAAATGAACGCCCTGTTCCTTGAGATAATGCGCCACCCGCTCCCGGTCATTCCTGTCCAGAGAGTAATCGAGAAGCAGCACGTAATCCGCCATGTCCGCCTCGACGAAGGCTCGAAGGTGGCGCAGATAAGTCTCTTCGGGCACGCCTTTCTGGAGATGCAACTGTGCGCCCACATGACATACCCCGTCTTCCTCGCTCCAAGCTTGCGCGAATACGGTGGCCAGTAACAGTCCAAGGAAGAAGATACGGCTGACCCTGCTCATGAATCTCCTCCCCGGTTGATTGTTGAAGCCGTAGCCGGAAAAGTTGCGCAGGCGGTGGCCGGCAGAAGAAACACACGAGCTCGTGCCGTCATGAGGCATTCTCCAAGAAAGCCGCGGGGCATAAACTCTTTCCGCGCACCAATGCGCTGGAGGCTACGCCGGCAGCATGTTTTGCACGTATTCCCAAAGACCACGTATGGCATAATACGACATGACCAACGAAAAACCGATGGCGGAGAAACACGCCGCGTTCATGGCAGGGCCGCTCCTGTGCTCTTTCATGTATTCTTTTTGATTCAGAAGTACCGTGATGGCAATGGTGGAGAACGGAAGAATGACAGCCAGCAGCGCCATGGTAAGGATCATGAGGAAAACGGGCTTGGCAATCGAGGGCGGGAAATAGGGAGCGCCGACCGCGATCACGATGGCGACGACGACCAGGATCCGGCTGGAAGTGGACTTGGGATCGATGGGACGGTTGGTATAGTCCGCGATCAGCCATGGCCCGATGAGGATGGTCGGGATGAGACTCGAGACACCCGCGCCGATAATGCCCGCCACAAAGAGCGTGATCGCGAATCGCCCCGCCAAGGGCTCGAGGGTCTTCACCATGTCTACCGCGGCTTCGATGGGCCGGCCGGCCACAAAGAGCGTGCCCGCCGCGCATATCATCACGGCGATGCTCAGCACGAACATGGCCGTCACGGATACAAGGGTGTCGACATGGGTGCGTCTCCGGTCCGCTATACTCCACCCTTTGTGTTTCAGCGTGATGCTGCGGCAGTAAAGAATCGCCGAACTGAAGGTAGTGCCTGCCATCCCCGCCACCAAGAGCGCCGCATCGGGTTCCCGGGGAACCTGCGGAACCAGTCCGGCCAGAATAGCGCGCCACGAGGGTACCAGCACTACGGCCGTGGCAAGGAACGAAAAACCCATCAATGCGACCAATAGGCTCAGAAGCGTTTCCAGGAAGGCGTAGCTCCCCCGCCAGAGAACGCCAAAAAGCATCCCCGACAACACAAGCGTCACGGCCAGTTTGATGGCGCCGTTGTACAGTCCGGTCGCAAACCGTATCCATTCCAAGATCAGGTCCACGATGATGGCCATCAGCCCCGTGATGCCCGCAAATTCAGCGAGTATGACGGCAACCAGCAGGAACAAACCGATGGCAGGGCCCCAAGGAAAGCGGCGCCGGATCGCATAGAGGATGGTGTCTCCCGTCACCAGCGTGTAGCGGCTGAATGCCAGCAAGCCGATGTAGGTGAAGACACACGAGAGAAGCACCGTCCAGGTCAGCGACATGCCCCAACGGGAACCCGCCGAAGCCATCGTGGTTACGCTGCCCGTACCAATGTTGTAGCCAATCAGAAAGAGCCCAGGGCCCAGGAAGGCCAGAAGCCGTCCGAAGGGATTCCCTCTTCTATCTGCTGTCATACCGTACTCTCCCAAAGGTGATTGCGCGTCCTCGCGGAACCGCAATAAGCAATCGAATGGTACGCCATTTTACTTCTCCCCGGATAGTAGCACCAAAGATATCGGTAACGACCGGGGGCTGGCGTTACATTTGTGAAAAGCCGGTTCCCTGCCTGCAGAGAGATTAGGTCTTCTACTGCAAGTGTCTCAAACCCTGCCCACCC
This sequence comes from Bathyarchaeia archaeon, assembly GCA_035530195.1. Classification (GTDB taxonomy): domain Bacteria; phylum Hydrogenedentota; class Hydrogenedentia; order Hydrogenedentales; family SLHB01; genus JAPLKX01. The sequence continues at coordinate 65,509 of DATKVG010000043.1, forward strand.
ACGCAGCTCGATGTGAATTCGCCCTGTTTCGGAAATGCCTCAGCCCGGCGCTGAATCGTCCGTGTACGGGTTCGTCCTGGCCCTGCAAATCGGCAGGTCCCTCTCCCGCGCCCAAACTTCCCATTCGGCGGCCGTCCTTGTGCTGAACGCCTGTTCAAGCGCTTGACGCGTTCCCGCAACAAGTCCGAGTTCTTCGAGGAGGCGGGTGAAAAAATGCGGCTCGAGCGTTGAAACCGCCAGATATCCCGCGCGCGTTGCATAGAACCCGTAGCCGGGCAATCCTCCCCCCAACAGGCCTCCGGGCTGGGTGAGCCCATACTGGAGCGGGCGCGCAAACTGTTCCACGGCTTCCGCAAGGGCCACCTCCGCATAAGCCCCCTCGCCGGTTTGTTCCCGAATCAGCACAAGCCTTAATGCCGCGCTCACGGCCATTTCAGCCCCGCCAAGATCGGCCACTAGCGTAAGTGGCAGCGCTGGCGGACAAACAAGACCCACTGAAGCCATATACGTCAGGTCATGGCCCGCCTTTTCCTCGTTTGGCCGCGCATGGCCTACAATCGCCACGTGACACAGCCGCGGGAAATCCCTATGCATCCGAGGCCAGTCCAGAGACAGCCGTTTCAAAGCCGAAGGACGCTGCGCGGTCAGCAGCACGTCAGCCGACGCCAACAGGTCGTTGAAGCGGCCTAATCCGTCCGCCTCCTTCAAGTTCAACGACACGATTTCCTGCCCCGCGGTAAGCGCCTTATACCACTCCGGGCTGTACCGCCCCAGCGGATCGCCGCCAGGCGGTTCCACCTTTACCACACGGGCGCCCATCCCCGCCAGACGCGCCGCCGCCACCGGCCCAGGCACATTCAGTGCCAACGTCACGACCCGCAGGTTGTCCAGTCGAGTATTCATCCCGCTCTCCGATCTTTACACTCCGGCCTCTGGTGGGAAAACCATACCGTTTTTCATTCGGCTCACTCAACTCATGAGGTCCGACGGCGTTTCCCCCTGCTCCTGCGGGGGGGCAAAACCTCGCGGCCGCAGGAAAATACCCGAGGGCCGTCAGTGACGGCCGATGCCGCGAAGCATCAGCAGCGAATGCTCGAGTGTCTTGAGGATCTCGTCGAGGTACTCCTGAACGGCGCGCGGACTGCCGGGTAACGTATAGATGAGCGTCTGCCCTGAAACGGCGGCGACAGAGCGGCTCAGCAGCACGCCCGGTTTGTCCATGCCATACTTGCACCGGATCATTTCCATCACCCCGGGGATTTGCTTGTCCGCCAGGGACAGGACGGTTTCGGGGGCAATATCCCTCGGCCCGATGCCCGTGCTTCCGGTGGTAAAGATTATGTCCGCGTCAGCCGATCGCGCGGCGGTCAACTCGTGCTTAAGAAGATCGGCCTCGTCCGGGATAAGCTTCCGGCCGATCTGGATACGCCACGGCCGCCCGTCAAAATAGGCCTCGATGATTTCACAGATTCTGGGCCCGCTTTTGTCTTCGTAGACGCCGCGGCTTGCCCGGTCGCTGAGCGTGATCACGTGTATTTGAAGAATTCGCGCAGCATGAACCACGACGTCGCCCGGCTTGATTTTTCCAGGCCGTATCACGCGGCAAAACAGGCCCTCCGTCGGCATCACGCAACGGCCCACCTGCCCGAATATGGCGCAGCCGTCGCCGTGGCACGCTTTGCCTACCTGCGTCAGCTCCAACTCCACCGGGTCATCGCCGGGGAAAATAAACCGGTCCAGCATCCCGCAACGGGCGATATCGAGACCCGCTGTCGTGATATTCTCCGCGAATTCACCCGGCGTAAACCGGCGCTGTTGTTCCCGCGAAAACCGGTCAATGCTTTCCAGGGCCAGCAGGCTGACCTGCCGGTGCCAGTGGCCGGCGTGCGCATCCCCGGCTACCCCGGTTTCCCCGACGGTTATGTCGGGAACGGGCGTCTTGCTTTGCCCTGTTTCGGAGGACAAATTGACCGACACTACTTTGCCTGTCGTTTCATCGCCAAGCTTCATATCCAACCTCTGCATCTGGTTGAGGAAATCATGTTCGGGCGCACGTCAAACCGGTTCCTTTCTCTTCTCGACCAGATGAATTTCCTCGATGCGCATCGTCTTGTCGACCGCTTTACACATGTCGTAGATCGTCAGCAGGGCTACGGCGACGGCCGTCAGCGCTTCCATTTCCACTCCCGTCGGGCCGACACACGATACCTCGCTCTCCACCCGCACGCCCGAACTCTCCAGGACGGCCCGGACATGCGCCGCGCCCAACGCGATGTTGTGGCACAGCGGGATCAAGTCGGAAGTCCGTTTCGCCGCCTGAATCCCGGCAAGTTCCGCCACCGTCAGCACGTCCCCTTTCTTAATGAGATTCTGGCCGATGAGTTCGGCGGTTGCGGGCGCGATCGAGATCCGGCCTTGCGCCCGGGCCGTTCGGCGTTGATCCGGTTTGCCCGAAACCTCGACCATCCGGGCGCGCCCTTGGGCATCGGTGTGGCTCAGTGGCTTTTCCGGCATGTTCTAACCCCCGATACTGTAAAACTGCGCCTTGCTGGACCGGCCCGACTCCGGCTTGGCTTCAATGGCTTGGCGCAACGCCTCCGCCGGACCCAGGCGCCGCACGTTGAACGATGTATCACTGAACAAACATGGACGGACCCACCCGTCGCAAGACAAACGGATCCGGTTACACCGGGCGCAGTCGCCGCCATCGCCGCCCAATACGACCGAAAACGTCCCATGCTCGAGGTTCATCCTCCGGATAAATCGAACTTCCAACCCATGAAGTTCGCTAAATTCCGCCACGGCGCGGGCGTCGGGCTCGTCCGGCGACCGGCTTATCACGCAGTTGAGTTTGATGGGCCGGAACCTCGCAACCTGGGCGGCCGCGATGCCGTTCAAAACGTTGCGGATATCGCCGCCACGCGTAATCCGCGCATAGGTCTCGGCATCCACCGTGTCAAGGCTGATGTTGACGCGCCGTATGCCCGCTGCGGCCAGAGGTTGCGCGAATTCGGCCAGCCGCGTCCCGTTGGTCGTCATGGAAAAATCGCGGATGCCCTCGATTTTTCCCAGCATTTCAACCAGCGTCAGAATACCCCGACGGACCAGCGGCTCCCCGCCCGTAATCCTCACCTTGGTAATGCCGCACCATACCGCATGCCGCGTGAACTCGACTATCTCCTCAAATGACAGCATGTCTTCGTGCGGGATTAGGGGCACCCCTTGATCGGGCATGCAATACGTGCACCGCAGATCGCATTTGTCGGTAACCGAAATGCGCAGATAGTCGATCTGACGGTTAAATCGATCGTACATGGACCAGGACGCCTTCCTTCAGTTCCGCCACGTCTGCCGGCATCACCACAAAACCCGTCGCTTCGGTCAACGCATTGAGATGTGCCGAACCGTGAAACTCACATGCGCTCGCTCCGCGGCCGTCGGTTCTTACGGGTATCCACGTTTCCCGGTCGGTTTTCCTGCGGTGGATCGTTTTTGTGAGAGGCACGACTTGGTACGCCGGCTGGTAATCATGCCCCATCAGCCGGTACAGGAACGGCTTGATGAGGATCTCGAATTGAATGAATGTCGATACGGGATTGCCGGGCAACCCGAAGCACCAGTGGGCGCGCGAGCGCGAGCCCGAGCGAGAAACGGCGAACGTGGTTGGTTTGCCCGGCTTAACGGCCACCGAGTCGAATAATATATCGAACCCGTTGCCGCGCATCACGGACGGGACAAGATCGTAATCGCCCATGGATACACCGCCCGACATGATAATCACGTCGTTGGCCACCATGGCCCGTTTCATGGCGGCGCCGATATCGGCTTCCGTGTCCCGCACAATGCCGTAGTAGGTCGGGACCGATCCCGCGCGCACCGTTTGCGCGCAAAGCTGATAGCTGTTGCTCGTCCGTATTTGAGACGGGCCGGGGCAAACCTCGGGCTCCACCAGTTCGTCGCCCGTGGCCACAATACCAACCCGCGGGCATTTGGATACGCGCGGCTTCACGCAGCCAACCGTCGCCAGCACCGCAATGTGCTGCGGCTCAACTAACGTGCCCGCCCGAAGCACCACGTCGCCCGCACGGATATCTTCGCCCCGCGTGCAGATATTCGCGGCAGTGTCTTCCCCGGTGAAACACACGCCGCCGTCATCCAGCACCTCGGTATATTCAACCATCACGACGCAATCCGCGCCTTCCGGCACCTGCGCGCCCGTCATGATCTTTGCGCAACAACCTGCGTCAATCGGTTGCGTCGGCGTGTACCCTGCCTGAATAATCTCGACTACCCGAAGCGGCCTGGGCAGGTCGTGTCGACGGCACGCATAGCCGTCCATGGCGCTCTTGTTGAACGGCGGCATGTCCATGTCCGACGCCACGTCCTCCGCCAAAACCCGATGAAGCGATTCAGGGAGGGATACGTGCTCCGAACCAAGCAGCCGCGCCGACTCCATTACTATGCGGTACGCCTCTTCAAAAGATATCATGTCTGCTCCACATACGCGGTTCTTAACCGCGTGAGCAATCTCTGCACGCTCGATTCGCGCTCTTCGATTCCCGCGCGAAAAGCCGGTATCGCGCGTTTGTGAAAGATGCCGAACAACGGTTCAACGCCGTCCGGCGTAACGGGCACAATCGCATCATAGCCTTTTCCCGCCTCGCGGAACAGCCTGCGCAATCCGCGCAAGTCCACCGCAGCCGTGTCGCACGCCGTGACAAAGTTCAAAGCATGTTCCGAAGCTTCGATCCCTGAGAGAATCTGCGGCAAAAGTCCACGCCCCCATGGCGTCCCTTCCCCCCTGCTCACGGTGACCTGCCGGAAGTGCGGCCCAAGAGACGCCGCTTGTTCCGCTGCATCGCGCTGATCCAGGATTACGGCCGCCGCATCGTATGGCAAAACCCACTCGCCTTGACGAATGTCTATTGCCAAGCAGTTGTTATCAAAGGCGTTGCCGTTGAACGCAACCCGGAAATCGGCCAGCGATTCAACGGCCGCCGCAGAAGCCTTGATGGAAGCCTCTTTGGTACTGCGGCACAGCAAGAATATTCCGGGTTCGACCACGGTCCGCAGGCTGTTGGATTCGCACAGGACAAACGCATCGCGCGTCTTCTCGATCAGCTTCGAAGCGCCTTCCGCCAAATGATCTCTCAGCACGCGCAGCCAAAGCACCGTTTCAGCGCCCGCCGCAAATAACCGCTGCGTGTCTTTGGCTTCGCCCGGTTCTGTCTCCTCGGTGAGGCAATACGTATCGGTTAAATCCGAGCAGACGCCGCACCCTTCACCGCCTCGCGGGCATGGCCCGTTGCGCTCCTGAACAGTCGTCACCTTGGCCGCTATGACACGGTGTCTCCCACGCAGCTTCCCGATTAGCTCGCAGGCCAGGAGCGTCTTGCCCGAGTGGCGGCCCGTCGAGCCGATCAGCATCATGCGCGGGACGTACATCATGCCTCGTCTCCCACGTACCGAACCGCAGTGGCTTTAAAGCTCACCCATACTTTGGCCGCCGGCGCCAACTCGAGATGCTCCACCGATTCCGGTGTTACCAGTGCCGCAACCTCCGTACCGATGTCGATCAGAACTTCCATCCCGCCGGGCGTCCGCAAAACGTCCATTACGGCGCCGGGCAACACGTTTTGCGCGCTGGTCTGTACCGGCGCCCGCGAAACCGTGACGTCCTCGCTGCGCAACAGAATCATGCCGGGGCCCGGCGCCGCGTCTGTAACCACATTAATGTAAAACCCGTTCACGTTGAATTGTGGCGTATGTTGGCCCGTGCGCTCCAGCCGGCCCCGCAGAATGTTGCGGATACCGACGAACCGCGCCACAAATCCCGACGCCGGGCGGTGAAACACTTCCTCAGGCGGCCCGATTTGAACGATCGTGCCGCGGTCCATGACGGCGATTCGCGTGGCCAGCGAAATCGCTTCTTCATAATCGTGCGTGACGTGAACGATGGTGCGCCCGCTCTTATGGATTCGGCGCAACAGGCCGCGTAACTGCGCCCGCGCATGTAAATCAAGCGCGGCCAGCGGTTCATCGAGCAGCAGGCATCGCGGTTCCGAGGCCAGCGTGCGCGCCAGCGCAACCCGTTGCGCCTCGCCGCCCGAAAGCGTTTCAGGATAGCGATCCAGCAGATCCCCCACGCCAACTTCCGCCACCCATTTCCCGGCACACGCCGCCCGGTCGCCACACGCGCCGTACCCAATGTTGCGCTGCACCGTCAGATGAGGAAACAACGCCTGATCCTGGTAAACAAGGCCCATCCGCCGCTGCTGAATGGACCGTGACAGCAGGTTCTCGCTGTTCCAGTAGATTTCTCCATCATCCGGGGCAATCAGTCCCGCGATCAACTCCAACACGACCGTCTTACCGACCCCGGATTCGCCCAGAATCACAAAATAGTCGCCGTCATTGACCGTAAACGAAACGTCATGCAGGCAGAATCCCCCAAACCGCTTTGACAGGCGATTAACGCGCAGCATGGATGTCTCCGGCCCCCGCTCGTTGCGCCGATCTTGGGGTGCCAATGCCCGCGGCCACCCATCTGAATGCCACAAAAAAAACCAGGCAGATCGCCAGAAATATCACCGCGACCGGCCTCGCGTATTTGAGGCCAAACGCGCCGAATCGTTCATAGATCAAAACCGGCGTGACGATCGGATGGTACGCAATTATGGCCACGGCGCCAAATTCGCTCAACCCGCGAGCCCACATCAGGATCACGCCCGATACTACAGCCCGCCACGCCAGCGGCAATGACACCGTAAAGAATACCCGGGCAGGCGATGCCCCCAGCGTCATGGCCGCTTTTTCAAGCCGCTCGGGCACCATGGCAAAACCGTCGCGGGCCGCCGTGATCAGGAAAGGCACGCTGACAAACGCCATCGCCGCCATAATGCCCGCCGCCCCTCCGACAAATTGAATCCCGATTTTCTCCCCGGCCCCGCCGACAAAACTGTCGCGTGACATAAAGCCAAGAAGCGCGATCCCCGCCGCAGAGTGCGGTATGACTATGGGCAAGTTAACAACGGCTGTCACGAGCGTTTTGAGCAGAAATTCTTTTCGCGCGAGCAAGTAGGCAAACGGAACCGCCGCTATCGCCAGCACCAGCGTGCCCGCCATCGACGTCCAAAGTGTCAGCCAGATGCTCCGTTGAACCTCCGAATCCATGCCCGCCCGCACCAGTTCGTGACCCGATGAATCCAGCACCATCCCAACCAGCGGAGCAACCAGGAACAAAAGCACCAGACCGCCAAGAAACGAAAAAACAAGATCAAGCGGCTCCAGTTTTGTTCTGTTTCTCGTCATGGCAGCGCGTACGGCTTTAAGCGTTCAGGGATCAGTTTGTAGTTTGTGGCAGGAGACGGCACAAGCGAAGGCTGACCATGTTTCTCGAGGATCGCAAGACCCTTGTCCTTGGACAGCAGAAACTCAAGAAAAGCCTCAGCCGCTGCCGGATTCCGCGCGTTCTTCGGAATAGTCACGCCGTACACCATGGCCTCGCCCTTCTGCCGTATCACCGTCCCCGGCTCTTTCCCTGTCAACTCCACCGAGACGCCCGCGTAGCGATCTGCCAACGCCGGGTTCTTGAGGTTAATCGCATCCGGCAACGCCAGCCAGTTCGGCCCGTGTTGAAGCCCAACGGAACGGTAAAGGAAAACATAATCCACGCTGCCCGTCTCGAGCAACGCCAGCAAATCCGTCTCTTTGGGCCGGACGTATTCGGTGTCTTTCTTAATGAACCGCTCGACTAGGCCCGGCTCACCGTAATAGGTCTCAGCCAATTTCAGTGTTAGAATCGTGCGGTAGCCGCACGGGTCCGTGTTCGGATCGGACCGGCCGAAAGCCACGTCGTCCCGCAGCAGAACATGGAACCAGTTTCCTGCGGTAAGTTCCCCCGCGCGGCGCGACTCGTCCCGGTAAACGATCGCCATCTCGTTTCCCGCAAACCGGATGTTCCAGTCGGCGAAATCCGGGATCAGGAGCGAATCAATCACGGCATAATCCGCAGATGCAAGGATGTCGCACGGCCGCTGCAAATCACTGATCTTGCGGGCGGATTCACGGCTTCCCGCCGCCTCCCGCAACACGCGCACCCCCGGGTGCTCTTCCATGAACGCCCCCGCGATTTCCCGCATCGGCACCGCCAGGCTCCCCGCATGGAAAACAACCAACTCCCCCGACACTTCCCGTTCGCCGGCCGCTGCAAGCCCGCACATCATGACACAACACGCAATCATGCGCCGCCTCCCCCCGCCGCTCCGTCCCGAGCCCGGCGCATTCTTCCCAGCCAATCCCGGTAGGCCCTCAGCACCGCCTTATCAACCGCCCGCTGAAAACGCCCGTATTCGCGCAGCCACGTCTTGCCTTCGTCGGTAAGACGAGTCCGGCCGCCGTCCTTGCCCCCGCGATGCCGGTCAAGCAACTTGACCTTCAGCGCCTGCTCCGTTTTCCGGACGTCACCCCAGGCTTTTCGATAGCTGATGCCCAGGTTTTCCGCAGCGGCGCTTAGTGAGCCCGTTTTGTTGATTTCATTCAGCAGTTTCCACTTGCCGTCGCCAAACACGCTCGCCGTCTCGCCCGACTCCAACCACAGCTTGAACCGCGGCGTGATCTTGTCCAGCCTCTTTTTCACGGGAAGCAGCCCAACTGGCAGCCGACGATCTTTATCCGCTCCCGGTTGCATGCATCGCCTATTTCCGAAAGAGCCGCGCCCGTCTCCCCTGATATCCTGAACGCCGCCGCGCACGGCAGCACCAGCCGCCCGTCCCGCTCGACCGCTGCCTGTTTGATGGCCTCCAAAAGCGACTCCTGCATTCGCGCTCCCTCCATCGTTATGTTGAGCAAAACATATCGCATCGAGTATACCAGGCGCCCAGCCGCAAATCCAGTCCCAATTCGCTGTAAGCGCAAAGTTGTAATGTCCGGTCTGTGCAAAGTAGAAATGTCCTCTTTTCTGGCGTGGAAAGGGAAAGAGGATGGAACTACGAATGAGTCAAAAGGAGCGAGACCGGTTGAAGGTCTTGGCGCAGTTGAAGTTGG